>NZ_CP196560.1:1230620-1538275 GCF_051801355.1 Haloarchaeobius ordinarius
AGACGGCTCGATAGAGTACCCGCCGGTCTCGTGTACGACCGTCCAGGCCTACGGTGACTGCGTGAATCGGGACGAGGTGTGTGCGGAGATATCGCATCCGCTGGCGTACTACCAGCAGCGAGTAGAAGCCACAGACGACTGATTCGGGCGTCGGTCGCCCGGTCGATGCTTACTCGTCGTCGAGGTCGAGCCAGTACTTGCGCGTGTACCCGATGACCGCCATCAGGACGACGAAGAACGCGATCGCGTACGCGAGGGCCTGTCCGCCGTCCGGCTGGAGGACGCCCTGGTCGCCGCCGTAGGTCATTCCGATGTAGATCATGATGCCGATGATGGTCACGACCGCACCGGAGGAGACCACGACCTCTTTGAGTGTCTCCGAATCCATGTCGTTGGAACGCGCTTCCCCCGGCCCGGACAAAAGCGTGTCGTAGTTACGCTACGGTGAACGTCTGTTCCGGCATGTCGATGAAGGCCGTCTCGTAGCCCTCGTGGCGGGCGACCTGCGGTGGGATGGTGGGGCGAAGCGTCACCTCGTCGCCGGCTTCGATAGACTCGACGGTCGCGCCGTAGTGGTGGTGGAGTTCGGGGTCGAACGTCGGGGTCAGGTCCCCGTCGAACACCGTCTCGCCGTCGCGAGTGACGGTCGTGGCCAGCCCCATCGAGGGCAGGACCATCCGGTTGTACGGCGTCCGGGCAGACACCGCGAGGTGGGTCCCGTCGCCGAAGCGGTCGGCGTCGACGGCCCGGGTCACGAGGACGGCGTCGCCAGACTTCGGCGCGCCAAGCCCACGGCCGGGCAGGTCCGACTCGGTGGGCGCGACGCCCAGTGGCATCTTCATCTCCATCGGCGGGACAGCCTCGGGCGACCCGGCGCGGTCGGGCGTGCGTTTGTACATGATCTGTTCTTTCTCACCCTCGCTGTAGCTCAGGTCCATCGTGACCGACGTCGACTCCTCGAAGCGCCCCTCGAACGCGCCGGTCGTCTCGACGCCGGAGAGGCCGCCGATGGACACCTCCACGTCGTAGCTCGCGGTGCCATCGAGCGGGAAGTTCGCGCCGTAGTGAAAGCCCATCGGCTGGGATATCATCGCGTAGATGGTCTCCTCGGTGACCAGCTCGCCGTCTTTCGTCACCTCGATGCTCACGCCCGCGTCGGGGAGGACGACCTTCGTCTCGGGGTCCCAGACGGCGACCATCAGGTGGACCGCGTCATCGGGCTCGATGGCGACCTTCTCCGTCTCGGTCCCGGAGACCGTCCAGAACCGGTGGGGGTAGCTGTACATCAGTCCGACCGCGTAGTCGCCGCTCGTCTGCATCGGCGGCTCCATCTGCATCCCCTCGACGTGGGTCGGGTAGTAGACGGCGTTCGGGCGGTCGGAGAGGACCGGCGGGACACCGGCGGTCTGTGTCTCCAGCAGTCCGGCACAGCCAGCGAGTCCTGTGGCCGCGGCACTGGCTCCAGCCGCGAGGAACGTGCGTCGTCTCATCATGGTGGTGTCTCGGGACTTGTAGGAAAAGCGGCTTCTGGTTCTTCCGTCGAAATCGGATGGTTCACGCGTCGAATCCGGCTATGTGCTTTCGTCTCACTGCGGGTTCGGTGACGGGAGGCTTCGGTGTGCCCGCGGCGGGAGCAGGAAGTTCCCGCGGCGCTTGACGAACGTGTACTCGAGGATGCCGTTGTTGACGCGCTGGCGGATGGTGGGGTGTTTCGTCTGTTCGGTTCCGTTCATCGCTTCGCGGGTGTCCTCGAAGTCCTTGATGCGGCGCTGGACCGCGAGGAAGTGCAGGCCAGCCTCGCCCTTGTCGGTCGAGTCGAAGTCCCGCCGGATGATGAGCGGACTGCCGTCTTTCCGGGCCGCGGCCGTCTTCTGGGTGTGGCCGACCTTCCCGTAGCTCCGGGCGTCCTCGTCGATGGACTCCACACACCCCGCCTCCTCCACACCGGAGGAGGTGCCGAGGTTGTCCCCTGCACCTTCGACTTTCCCCTGTTTCGCGTGGGCCGGGCAGAACATCTTCGCGACGTTCTCCTCGCGGTCGTTCTCGGTGTACCAGTCGTCCAGACGCAGGCGGATGCGCGAGATGTGCTGGGTCGTCCCACCGGCGAACGGGCCATCCGGAATCGTCACGGACTCTTCGCTGGCCTGGTTCTTCTTGAAGCCGGACTTGAAGCCCATGAACAGGGGGGAGTCTTCGTCGATGTCCACGTCCTCGGGGATGCCAGCCACGTCCTGGTGCTCCGCGGGAAGTCCCGCGCCGACGAACCCGGTCCGACGGCGGGGGAACTCGCCCGGGAAGTCGAACACGTCGCCGAGGTGGGCGTCCATCTCGACACCGTTCGCACTCTCGCGGCTCCCTTTCAGGGCTTCTTCGGCCTCGAGGACGACCGAGCCGTGGTCGCTGGCGAGGTGGACGACGGCGTCGTTCGTGTCGAACGTCGGGTCCTCGAACGGCGAGAGCGCCTTCGGCTCGGCCATGCCCGCGGACTCGGGGAGGGCGTCGTCGAACCGTGCGAAGTACGACGGCGAGTAGCCGACCGTGAACAGCAGTCCCTCGTTCGACCACTCGAAGGCGCGTTCGAGACTTTTCAAGGCCTTCTCGACGGTCTCGCGCTCGTCGCGATTCGGTGTGCCGTCACTCGCGTAGTCGAGGTAGAGCAGGAGGTGGTGGCGCGGGGCGACGTCGTTGCCGTGGTCGTCCGTGGCGAGGAACCGGTTCCAGGTGTGCTGGCCGCTCGGCAGGCTCGTCGGGTCGTCCGTTCCGGTGGGGACCGACGCCGCGTCGTCGCCGCTTCGCTCCCGGTCGAGGCAGGCGGCGAGGGCGGCCGTCCCGCCGATGGCGACGGCGGATTTGACGAACTCGCGGCGGGGAATTCCGCGGCTGTCGCGTGCTGTCATCGGCGTTCGCTAGGGACCGCCCCGCAAAAAACGGCGTGGTGCGTGCGTCGAAAGGGCAAACAGGCGACACGCGGGCGTCGTCGTCGGCATCGACGCCCCGGGTCGTGTGACGGCTGGTCGCGCACCCGCTGTCCGTCACACGGTCTCTCGTCAGGACATGGCGGGGCTGGCCGCCTTCTCGTATAAAACTACTCGGCCAGCAGGTCGTCCACCAGCCGCGTGAACCGGTCCACGAGTCGCTCGGGCATCGTCGGCGTCACGTCCGCGAGCAGGTCGGCGGTGCGTCCGGGCTCGGCGAGCACCAGCGTCACGCGGTTGCGTGAGTCGCGTTCCTTCTCGACCAGCCCGGCCTCACAGAGGTTGTCGAGGTGGTGTTCCAGCGTCGAGCGCGCCACACCCACGTCGTCGGCCACTGCGGCTGGTCGCGAGGGACCCTCCTCGATGAGCACGGCGAGGACGTCGCGGGTGGTCTCGCGGCGGACCAGCGCGATGGCGGCGCGCTCGAACGCGTCGTATCCCGGCGGGAAGTAGTGGGTTCGGCCGAACAGCTCGTCGCGGAACACCGATTCGTCGGCAACCAGCGAGCGGACGTGGTACTGGACGTGCCCGGCCGCAAAGGGGAGCGACCGGACGAGTTCGTTGAAGTGGACGCCGGGCTGTGCTGCGATCTCGTGCTCGATGCGGGTGCGTGCGTCGGTCATGTGTCGTCGGTGCCTCGTCCCTGCCGAATCTCGCGGGCGTACCACACCGCCCCGACCACGAGCGCGGTCATCACCACGTCGAGGCCGTGTTCGACCAGGTGGTGGTCGGCGTCGGTGAGCGGGCCCATCATCGCCAGCCAGGCGACCAGCGACCGGCCGGCGATGGTGGCGAGCGCCAGCGCGACCAGCAGATACGGCCGCGACCGCCGCCGGACGTAGGCCGCCAGGCCGAGCCCGAGCAACAGCGCGGACCCGAGCGCGGCGACCGTGAGGACGCCGAGCAGCAGCGGGCCGACCGTGGTGCTGGCGTGCAGGGGCGCGAGCCCCGGCAGGGGTTCCATCGCTCCACGCTAGTGGGGCAAGCCACCTGAACTGTTCGATTGCGTACTCCGCGCACGACCGCTCGGCCCGAACCGGTCGAAACTACCGATTTTGCGTCGTTGACGGTGCTATACCGACCGGTATTGGTGAAAGACTTACGCTCGCTGAACCCGTAGTTCGACTCGAGGCCAGAGCCCGGCGTAGCCGATGCTCCGGCAGTGAATACCCATGACGCACACCAGAAACACACCCGCGTCACAGAAGACGAACCTGCCCGTTCCCAGCGGCGCACACCTCGACGAGCGGTCGCGCCGCGCGCGCGAAGAACCGATGTCGGTCACCGCGTTCGGTGCCGACGTGTACGAGGTCGAGACCGAAGCGGACCACCGCTACCTCGTGAACGTCGTGGCCGGACGCTGTACCTGTCCGGACCACGTGTTCCGCGACGAACGCTGCAAGCACCTTCGGCGGGTCGCAATCGAGATTACTGACGGGAGAGTCCCGCCGCCGGGGTACGTCGCGGCCCCCTGTGCCGTCTGCGAGGAGACGGTGTTCGTGCAGACGGCGTCGGACGACCCGCACCTCTGTCCGCGCCATCGGCTCCAGCGCGGAGACGTGGCGCGAGACCGCGAGACCGGCGGGATGGTCCTCGTCGTCGCCGTCTCGAACCGGCGCGCGGACGAGGTCCGGATTCCGAGTCAGGACTGCACGGTCGCCGAGTACGTCACGAACCGGGGCTACCCGGCGAGTGACCCCGTCGTGAGTGCGGTGTACCCGGCGATCCGGGTCACTCGACACGGCCCCGAGCCGGAGTCGCTCCGGGTGTACTCGTTCCCCGTCTCGCGTCTCGTGCGGTCCGAATCCTGACTGCGGGCTGTTTCCAATTCGCACGGAAATACGGCCTGAAGTATGCCACCGCCGCGGCCGGGATGGAGGGCACGGTTGTCGTCGAGGAGTAAGCACGACACCGCCTCTGACCGCTGGCGCTACCACTGTCCTCCCACCCGCCGCTGTCGTCCCACCCTTTTTACCTGAGAACGCGGCCACCCCCGGTGTGCCCCCACGAGCCACCGTCCGTGTCCCAGCGGTTGCGCGGTGATCACACGGACGGCCCGCGGTCACCGCCTGTTCGCCACCCCCGCCCCAGTTGACGCTATCCCACCGTCGGCCCTACTCGTCGTAGTCCGACAGGCTGCGCTTTCGCGGGCCGCCGACGAACTCCTCGAAGTCAGTCCCGTCGGCCAGCGCCGTCTCCTTTTTCACCCGGTAGTTCCCGCCGTCCGTGACGTACAGGTCTGCCGGGTGGAAGAAGTACCAGTCCTCGCGGTCGAACCGCACCGCGACCCGTGCCTTGGCACCGAAGTTCTGCGCGAAAAAGAGCAACGCCTCGATCTCTTCACCGTCGAGATAGATTGGCCGACCAGCCGACGACTTCGCCTCTATCGCGTAGAACACGTCGCCGTTCCCGGCGAGTACGTCGGGGAGCTCGCGCTCGGTCGCGCTGCCACTCGCTGGCGCGCGCATGACGGCGAAGCCGGCCTCGTCGAGCCGGTTGACGAGCTCGCGCTCCCGTCGGTCTCCCTTTCGGTTCGAACTCATGTTCCCCTCTCGGAGACGGGGGATGATAAGTCGGGCGACCCGAGAGTCAGACAGAAACGAACGTCAGTCGGCCGATTCCTCGTCGGTGTCGGCTCCGTCCGCGTCGACCGTGTCCTCACCGCCGTCGGTCTCGGCCGTGGCTTCGACCGTTCCGTCTTCCTCGGAGACAGGGGCATCGTCGTCGCCACTCTCGGCCGCCGGTTCGCTCGCGTCCGCGTCCTCGGCGCTGGTCACCGGCTCGCTCTGGTCGGCGCTGGTCGCCTGCTGCGCCGTTGCCGTCGCGTTGCCGTCGTCGTCACCGATGCCGCTGGCCAACCCGCCGGGCTGGAGGTACCACCAGCCGCCCAGGATGACCGCACCCAGCACGAACGAGCTGAGCGCCAGCGACGCCGACCCGGTCGCCGCGAGGACGAACGAGAGCAACACGCCGCCGGAGCCAAGTGCTAGCAACAGCAGCGCCCGCAGGCTGTTGTCGACCCGCTGGACGATGACGTCGTCTACGGTTCGCTCCGTGACGTACTCGTCGTCGAGCAGCTCGTGGAGTGCCTGCACGTCCTCGTCGGTCGACTCCTGGAGGTCGGATACGTCCGATTCGAGGCCCGACTGGACGTCGTCGAGGTTCGCGTTCATGTCGTCGCGGAGGTCGCCGGTCGCCGCTTCGCGCTCCCGGCGGACCGCTTCCAGGTCGTTCTCGAAGTCCTCGCGAGCGTCCTCGACCGCTTCAGAGAGGTCGCTTCGCGCGTCCGTGATGGCCATTTCGAGGTCCGTCCTGAGTTCCTCGGTCGCTGCCTCGCGGTCCTCACGGAGCGTCTCCAGAGCCTCGTCGAGGGTGTCGACGCGGGCTTCGAGTTCCCGGAGGGACGCCGCCCGTGCGGCGACGTCGTCGAGTCGTGCGAGGTCGCGCTCGGCCTCGGCGAGTCCACGGACCGTCGCGGAGCGGTGGTCGAGCGCGTCGACCTCGTCCGCGAGGGCATCGAGGTTCTCGGCCCGGGCGGCGGCCTCGTCCAGATCCTCCAGCCGGTCGACGACGCCGTCGACGCGTTCGTCCGTCGCGGCATCCGCGACGAGCTGGTCGAGGCGGTCGGCCACGCTGTCGAGGCGGTCGGCCTCGGCCTTCGCGTCCTCGAGCGCCTGGACGGCCTCACGAACCACCGCAAGGTCCGATTCGTTCGCCTTCTCGTCGGCGAGTGTAGAGAGGTCCGCTCGCGTCTGCTGCAGGTCGGCAGCGTCGGCCTTGAGGCCGTACACTTCGGTGATGCTCGACTCAAGGTCCTCGATGTCGCGTTCGAGCCGTTCGCGCTGTTGTCCGGCCCGGTCGCGGAGTCGGTCGAGGAACGCGGCCGTCGACTCGGAGAGTTCGAGGTTGAGTTTCTGGGCGATTGCGTCCCGGTCGTCGTCGTCGACGCTGTCGGTGCGGAACTCGCGAGCGAGGTCTGCGGCGACACTGCCGCGGCCGGCCGTGTCGGCTGGTCCGGCAGCCACCGCGTCGTCGTCTGTCGACGGCTCGTCGTCGAGCGAGATGTCGCCGAGGGAGGGGTCCTCGTCGTCGTCGAGCCCCAGGTCGTCCGCACCGGAGAGGTCCAGGCCGGAGCCGAACACGTCGTCCGCTGCGTCGTCGGTGTCGGGGTCGGCGAGCACTATCTCGCTGTCCGCGCCGTCGGCGTCGTCCTGTTCGTTCACGTCGTCCAGATCGAGTGCCGCTGCTGCGGCCTGTTCGACCATGTCCACGTCGGTAGAATCTTCGCCCGTGGGCTGTTCGTCGGACGCGAGGCTGGAATCCTCGTCGACGTCGAGCGTCGGGACCGCTTCCGAGTCCTCTCCCAGTGGCTCCGGGCCGTCCTCGTCGTCGGTCGTGACCGACAGCGTCGGTCGTCCGAGGAACGCTTCGCGGTCGTCGAGCGACGACCGCCTGACCCCGTACACGGTCGTCACCGACTCGCCGGGGTCGAGATGTCGTCTGTACGCGATCTCGTTCTCGTCGATGCGTCGCCAGTTCTCTGCCTCGAAGTCCTCGTGAAAGCCGACGTCGTCTCCGGAGAGGTCGTCGGGGGTCTCGTCACGGAGTTCGAGCGTGACTGGCTCGTCACGCATCGACGCGATATCGTAGTTCACGACGGGTACGGCGGCGCCACGCTCCGTCACCCACTTTCGCACGCGGACGCCGCGTTCGGCAACGTTCACCGCGTCACCGTCCGTCGGGGGCCAGTCCACCGCCTCCTCGTCAGTCGTAAGGTCGCTATCCTCCGTCACGCTGTCCTACCCTCATTCCGAATGCATTTCATGGTATCGGAAATTGTTGTAAAATTAAGGTTATTGGGTGTTGAGGTGTGGTTGAACCTGAATGTCTCGGGAAAAATCGCCAGAAAGCGCGGTTCTTCTCAGTCGCTGGGAGTGGGGATTTCGCCTACGTTCCGTGCTCCCAGGAGCCCATGTACTCGCGCTGTTCCTCCGTGAGTGCGTCGAACTCGACACCCTCCGCCGCGAGTTTGATTTCGGCGACCTGTTTGTCGAGGTCGTCGGGGACTTCGTGGACGCCGGCGTCGTACTCCTCGCCGTTCTCGACGAGTTCCTCGACACAGACCGCCTGGATACCGAAGGACTGGTCCATGACCTCGACCGGGTGGCCGAGCGCGATGGGGGTCGCGAGGTTGACGAGGCGACCCTCAGCGAGGACGTTCAGGCGACGCCCGTCGGCCATCTCGTACGCCTGGACGCCGTCGCGGGCCTCGTACGTGTCGACGGCCATGTCGTCGAGTTCGTCGAGCGCGATTTCGATGTCGAAGTGGCCGGCGTTGCTCAGCAGGACGCCGTCTTTCATCGACTCGAAGTGCTCGCCGGTGATGATGTCGCGGTTGCCGGTGGTCGTGATGAACACGTCGCCGATTTCGGCAGCCTCGGCCATCGGCATCACGTCGTAGCCTTCCATGTGCGCTTCGAGGGCGCGACGGGGCTCGACCTCGGTGACGATGACGTTCGCGTTCTGGCCGGCGGCCTTCTTCGCGACGCCCTTGCCACAGTAGCCGTAGCCACCGACGACGACGTTCTTGCCGGCCCACGAGAGGTTCGTCGTCATGGCGATGCTGGCGAGCGAGGACTCGCCGGTGCCGTGGACGTTGTCGAACAGCGTCTTCATCGGCGTGTCGTTGACGGCGAAGACCGGGTACTTCAGCTCGCCGTCGGCGTCCATCGCGCGGAGGCGGTGGACGCCGGTCGTGGTCTCCTCACAGCCGCCGACGATGGAGTCGATGAGTTCGGGGTAGTCCTCGTGGATGGCCGCGATCATGTCCATCCCGTCGTCGACGGTGATGGTGGGGTCTATCTCGATGACCGCCTTGATGGCCTCGTAGTACTCCTCGTCGTCGACGCCGCGTTTGGCGTAGCTCGTGATGTTCTCGTGGGTGTCGAGGGCTGCACTCACGTCGTCGTGTGTCGAGAGCGGGTTACAGCCGGTGACGGCGACCTCTGCGCCACCGTCGGCGAGGAGTTCGACGAGGTTCGCCGTCTTCGCTTCGACGTGCATCGCCATGCCGATGCGCTGGCCGGCGAAGGGCTGGTCGGCCTCGTACTCCTCGCGGAGGGCTTCGAGGATGGGCATGTGCTGGCGAGCCCACTCCATCTTGCGCCGCCCCTCTTTCTGGGCCGGCTCCGGGTCGTCGAGCTGCGCGGTGATACTCGGGTACGTGCTCATGCCTGCGACCATGGGTAGCGGGAGGAAAACGATACCGAAGTCGGCACACCGAGCGGTGACGCCGGACGACACACGTCCGTCTCTCCGGGGTGGCCGATGTGTGTAGGTGTGTTTCTTTTTATCCCTGCCCGGGGACCACCCGCCAATGCAGTTCTCGGACGAGCAGCGGCGACTGCTCGGGGTGGGCAGTATCGTCGGTATCGGTGTGGTGGTGCTCGCGGTTCAGTTCCAGAGCATCGTGGCGGACGTCGGAACCGGTGGAAAGCTGTTGCCAGCGACGCTGGAAGTCGTCTTCCCCGGTCTGGTGACGCTCTCCGTCATCGTGGCCGCTGCCTGGCTATGGGTCGACGGCTGGCCCGCCGACCGCGTCGTCCACATCGCCCGGTGGACCATCGTCGCGGTCGTGGTTTCTGTCGCACTCGAATCGTGGGTCCTCGGGGTCCACGTGTTCGTCCAGGGCGAGGCCGCATCGTACGTGACCGTCACGAACACCGTCCTGCTGGGTCTCGTCGCGGGCAGTGGCATCGGCGTGTACAGCGCCAGACAGCGCGAGGGCCAGCGCGAACTGGCCGAGAGCGAGCAGCGCTACCGGTCGCTGACCGAGGACGTCCTCGACAGTTCCGACGTGGGGCTGTTCATCCTCGATTCGAACTTCGACGTGGTCTGGGTCAACGAGGCGACGGAGCGATACTTCGGTATCGACCGCGACGAGATAATCGGGCGGGACAAACGGTCGCTGGTCAGCGAGGAGTTCAAACACCGGTTCGAACGACCGGACCGGTTCGAGGAGCGCGTGACGGCGACGTACGACGACAACACGAGCGAAGAACAGTTCGAGTGCCACGTCGTCGCCGCCGACGAGGACCGCTGGCTGGACCACTCCAGCCAGCCCATCGAGTCGGGGCTGTACCAGGGGGGTCGCATCGAACACTACACCGACATCACCGAGCGAAAGCAGACGAACGACCGGCTCGAAGCACGCGAGCGGACGTTGCGACGACTCCACGACGTGTTGCTGGACCGGTCGACCCCCATCGAGGACCGGGTGGACGACCTCCTCGACCTTGGACTGGAGATGCTCGACGTGGAGCACGCCGCGTTCACCCAGGTGTCGGACGACGAGGTACTCGTGGAGTCGATACAGACCGAGCGCCCGGTCGACGTTCAGGAGGGCTACGCTATCGCCATCGACGGGACCTACGCGGAGCGGGTCGTCGAGAACGACGAACTCCGGTACGCCACACACGTCTCGAAAGAGTGGCCAGAGTTCACCGAGTCGCGGTCGTACAAGCAGTTCGGGCTGGAGTACTACGTCGGCGTCCCGGTCAGGGTCGAGAACGAACTGCACGGCGTCCTCGCGTTCGGGGACCGCGAGCCGCGTGACGAGACGGCCGAGTGGGAGTTCGCCCTGCTCGACATCATGGCGAACTCGCTGGCCCACGAACTGGAGCATCGCCGCCACGAGCGCCGTCGCGAACAGGAACTACAGGAGACCCGCGAGCAGTTCGAGTCCCTCGTCAAGGGCGTCGAGGACTACGCTATCTTCAAACTCAGTGCCGACGGGCGAATCGAGAGCTGGAACCGCGGTGCCGAGAGCATCAAGGGGTACACCGAGTCGGAGATACTCGGCGAACACATCCGGTCGTTCTACACCGACGAGGACCGTGAGGCGGGTCGACCGGCGATGTTGCTCCGTCGCGCCGCCGAGGAAGGTCGCGCCGTCGACGAGGGGTGGCGGGTCCGGAAAGACGGGTCGCGCTTCTGGGCGAACGTGGTCATCACGGCACTCAACGACGACGACGGGGAGTTGCGTGGGTTCCTGAAGGTCACCCGGGACATGACCGAGCGTCGCGAACGCGAACAGCAGGTCGAACACGAACGCGAACGTCTGGAGTTCATGAACCGCATCATCCGGCACAACCTCCTCAACGGGATGAACGTGGTCGACGCACGGGCGGGGATGCTCGAAGGACACGTCGACGAGGAGATGGCTACCCATCTCGACACGGTTCAGACCCGTATCGCGGACATGATAGACCTCATCGAGACGATGCGAGCGTTCATGCGAGCTATCGTCGAGGGGAAAGAGCACGAACCGGAGCCGACAGACCTGGCGGCCGTCCTCGAATCGGAGGTCGAGAAGGCGGCCGATGCCTACGACGACGCCCGGTTCGAGTGGCGCGAGTTCCCGCAGGTGACGGTGCTGGCGGACGACCTGCTCTCGGAGGTGTTCGAGAACCTGTTGACGAACGCGGTCCAGCACAACGACGCGTCCTCGCCGGTCGTCGAGATTCGGACCGAAGTCGACCCGGAGACGGTCGCGGTCGAGGTGCGCGACAACGGACCGGGTATCGACGAGCAGCTACGAGACGCGGTGTTCGAGAAGGGTCGCAAGGGGTTCGATAGCCCGGGCACCGGCTTCGGACTCTACCTGGTCCGTGAGATACTCAACTCCTACGGCGGCCGGGTCGAAGCGGAGAACGCCCCCGGCGGTGGGGCGGTGTTCACCGTCTACCTCCCGCGTATCGACTGACTGTACTGGGGGGTCGACTCCGGTCGTGAGGGTCGATCGTTGCCTCGCAGGTCGATACCGTCCGCGACCGCCCGGCGCAGTCGCTCCGGGTGTGATGTCCGAAGGGGAAAGAGCGGTGGATGTCCCCGCCCCTGAGAGTGGTGGATGCCTCTGAAGGGGTCGGGGTGCCTTCTGTCGCTCTCAGTCGAGCGTGGTGATGCGGAGTTCCGAGACGAGTTGCTTCTCGGGTCCGTGGCCGTTGCCGTTGTTGCCTCCGTTGCCGTTGTTGCCTCCGTTACCGTTGTTTCCTTTCTCGTCGTCGTCATCGTCGTGTCCGGGAACGTCGTCCGGCGGACCGCCCGAACTGTTGGTGCCGCCAGCCTTCCCGGGCTTGTCCTCGGGGGGACCACCCGCCTTGCCGGGTGCCTCGGACGGCGGCCCAGCGTGGTCAGGTGCGTTGCCGGGGTTGTGTGCCACGACCCACGACGCGATGAGTCGACCCGGTGCGGAGACGGACGAGTTGTTCGTCACCTCCTGCACGTACGACGTGAGCTTCAGCGAGAACTCGTTCATCGCGTCCTCGGAGCTCTGGGTCGAGTTGGTGGAGTTGGTAGTGTTCGTCGTGTTGGTGGAGTCGGTCGTATTCGTCGTGTTGGTGGAGTCGGTCGTATTCGTCGTGTTGGTGGAGTTGGTGGTGTTCGTCGTGTTGTCGTCGGTCGTGTTGTTGTCACCGACGAGGTCGCTGAGCGACGTCGTCGACGCGGTGCTCGTCTGCACCGTCGTCTCCGGTGACGTCGTCGCCGCTGCCGGGGCGACCGTCGCCACGAGCAGCACGAGCGTGCCCAACACCGCCAGTGTCGTCTTGGAGCGCATCACGACACAGCCTCTGGCCAGAACAGGGATAAACCCGTACTGACGTTCAGCCTCGTTCAGTCGGTTCACGGATTTCCGATTACGTGCCCAAACCGGTTAACTTGGTTCATAAACGGTACTCGTCGTTCGTTTCGCGGGATGGTGTATCGGTTTCAATCTACCACGAGAGTGTCACACATCCTATTGTTTCTTGACCGTCGCACCCGTTCGGTCCGGTATGTTCGGGGAACGGGGGGCGACGTCACCGATTGCACTGCTCCTGATGGCGGCGCTCGCGGTCGTGATGGTGGGGGCCGTCGGTGTCTTCGTCTTCGACGCGGTGCCGGGTGTGCTACAGGATCCTCCCGAGGCGTCGGTCGACGTGACGGTCGAGGCGAACGGCGCGAACGCGCAGACGCTCGTCTTCAGCCACCAGGGAGGGGACGCCCTGCCGGTCGGGGAGTTCGTGTTGTTCGTCGACGACGGTGGGTCGGTCTCGGCGGTCCCGCTGGCGACGTTCTCGCGCCGGTCGGCCGACAACGACGGGACCCTCCGCGCCGGTGAGGTGCTGGGGACGACGAACCTCGTGTCGAGTACGAGCGTGACGGTCCGCGTCGTCCACGAGCCATCGAACACGGTCGTCTCGACGGCGCGTGTACCGGTGCCGGATTCGTCGCCACAGGTCACGGACTTCGAGACGCGGGCCCCGACGAACACCTACGCCGGGAGTCAGAACGGGCAGGGCGAGACGACCGCCGAGGACGGCGGTGCGACGGTGACGATGCGAGGGAACCAGTGGCGGTACGTCGACCACGCCTACACGGTCACCCCGGATACCGTCCTCGCGTTCGAGTTCGACAGCACCGCGGAGGGCGACATCCACGGCATCGGACTGGAGACGGACGAGAACAGTCAGGACAACAGCCGCGTCGTCCAGGTGTTCGGCACGCAGAACTGGGGCGAGAACGTCAGTCAGTTCTCGGGACTGGAGTACTACGAACTGGGCGACGGCTGGGTCCGCTACGAGGTCCCCATCGGGCAACTGTACACCGGGCCGACCGACTACCTCGTCTTCGTCACCGACTGCGACCCCACGTCGGCGGTCGCGTCGGGGACGCCCGACGGGAAGTGCAAGTCACTGACCGCAGCGGGCGACCCGGATGCTGTCTCGCGGTTCCGGAACGTCAGGGTGTACGAGAACACGACCTCGCCGTCGATTCAGACAGCCCCGGCGACGGTCGGAAACTGACTCAGGCGCGGTCGACCAGTGCGGTCGCGTGTTCCTGAGCGTCCGCTTTCACGCGCTCTTCGTCCAGCGTCAGGACCTCACGGTCACGCATCAGGACCTGTCCGTCGCACATCGTGTGGCGGACATCGGCCCCCGAAGCGGCGTAGACGAGGTGGCTCACGAGGTCGTGAGTGGGGGTCAGGTGCGGCGCGTCGAGGTCGAGCACGACGAGGTCGGCGACCGCACCTGGTTCGATGCGACCACCCGGAAGACCCGCCGCGGCGGCGCTGCCTTCGGTGGCCATCCGGACCACGGCCTCGGCGGGGACGGCGCTGGCGTCGTCGGCCGCGAGCTTGCCGAGCATGGCGGCGTCGCGCATCTCGTCGAACATCGAGAGGTCGTTGTTCGAGGCGGCCCCGTCGGTGCCCAGGCCGACGGTGACACCGGCGTCGAGCATGTCCTGGACCGGAGCCATCCCGGAGGCGAGTTTCATGTTCGAAGCCGGGCAGTGGACGACCGCGGCACCGGTCTCGGCGAGCAGTTCGTGTTCGGTCGCGTCGGTGTGGACGCCGTGGGCGAGGAAGTCCCCGGCTTCGAGCAGGCCGTGCTCGCGGGCGAACTCCAGGGGTCGCATCCCGTGTTCTTCGACGATGGGCGAGACCTCGTCGGCGGTCTCGTTCGCGTGAATGTGGACCGGGACGCCTGCTTCGCGGGCCTGTGGGACGTACTCGTCGAGGAACTCGGTCCCGACCGTCGTCAGCGAGTGCGGCATGAACGCGGTGCGGACCCGACCGTCGGCCGCGCCGTCGAACTCTTTTGCGACCCGGATGCTCTCTGCTGCGTCGTCGTGGGCGGTGTCCGCCTCCTTCGCGATGGTGACGACGCCGTGGCCGACGCGGGCGCGCATGCCGGCCGCGTCGATGGCGTCGACGATTTCGGGGACCTGGAAGTACATGTCCGCGAAGGCGGTCGTGCCCGTCTTTATCATCTCTAACATGCCGAGTTCCGCGCCGACGCGCACGTCCTCGGGCGTCAGCGCGGCCTCCGCCGGCCAGATGTCCTCCTGGAGCCAGGCGTCGAGTTTCTTGTCGTCGGCGTAGCCCCGGAGCAAGGTCATCGCGACGTGTGTGTGGGCGTTCACGAGGCCGGGCACGACGAGTCCGCCGGCGGCGTCGAGTTCGTCGTCGCCGGTCAGACCGTCGCCGAGTTCGAGAATCTCCCCGCTCTCTGTGTCGACCAGTACGTCTGTCCGTCGAATCGTCAGGTCGGGCAAGAGGACCTGCCCGCCGCTGATGACGCGTTCCATGCCCCGCGGTTTTGCCCCCGCGGGCATGACTCCATCGGCACGATTTTTCCACCCGGCGGCCGAACGACCGGACATGTCCGCCGCCAGTGACCCCGCAGACGCCGCGGCCGAGTCCAGCGAGGGCGACCCGGAGACACCGCCACCTCGCGACGACGCTCCCGCCCACGACGCCCCACCTTCGTGGACGACCGACGCCCTCCGGCTGGCGTGGCGCGAGCACCGCCCCTACGTCGGCTTCTCGGTCGCCTCGTTCGTCGTCGGTATCGTCGTTGGCGTCGGCCTCTACGCGTCGGGATTCGACCTGTTCGCCGCGATGGGTCTCGAATCGCTCGGTGACGTCCTCCCCGAGGACCCGACCGCGACGTTCATCTTCCTCAACAACACCCGGGTGTTCTTCATCTTCATCCTCGGCGCACTCACCGGGGGCTTGCTCACGCTCGCCGGCCTGCTGTTCAACGGCGTCCTCGTCGGCTACGTCGCCGCTGGCGCGGCCGCACAGGTCGGGCCCGCGTTCGTCCTGCTCGCGCTCGCTCCCCACGGCGTCCTCGAACTCCCGGCGCTGTTCGTCGCCAGTTCGGTCGGTTTCCGCATCATCGGCGTCGTGGTTACCTACGTCCTCGACCGGCGCGACCACCTCTGGACCCGCGCCGAGGTGAACCGAACGCTCTTGCTCGTGCTCGTCGCGTGGGTCACACTCGGGGTCGCCGCGGTCATCGAGATGCACGTGACGACGTGGCTGCTCGAGCAGGTGTTCGGGGCCTCGCCCGTGTGAACCGGCAAGTCACGAACAGAGGGAAAGGCAATTCCCTTCTGCCCGCAAATCCCCGGCAAATGCGAATCGCGGTGCCTAACAAGGGCCGACTGCACGACCCGACCATCGATCTGCTGGAACGTGCGGGCCTCCACGTCGTCGACGGTGCGGACCGGAAATTGTACGCCGACACGGTCGACCCGGACGTGTCGCTGCTGTTCGCCCGCGCCGCGGACATCCCCGAGTACGTCGCCGACGGGGCGGCCGATTTGGGAATCACGGGACTGGACCAGGTGTCGGAGGCCGGCGTCGAAATCGAGGACCTGCTGGACCTCGGCTTCGGACAGTGTCGCCTCGTGCTCGCCGCGCCGGAGGACGACGACACCATCGAGACCCCCTACGACCTCGAAGGCCGGACCGTTGCGACCGAGTTCCCGCGTATCACCCGGAACTACTTCGAGGAGCGTGACATCCCGGTCGACATCGCCGAGGTGACCGGTGCGACCGAACTCACGCCACACGTCGACATGGCCGACGCCATCGTCGACATCACCAGCACGGGGACGACCCTGCGGATGAACCGGCTGGGAATCATCGACGAGGTGCTGCAGTCGTCGGTCCGGCTGTTCGCCCGGCCGGACGTCGTGGGTGAGGAGAAGGTCGACCAGATTCGGATGGCGCTCAACTCCGTGCTCACGGCCGACGGGAAGCGCTACCTGATGATGAACGCGCCCGAGGACAGACTCGACCGCATCCGGGAGGTCATCCCCGGCATGGGCGGCCCGACCGTCATGGACATCGCGGGCACCGACAAGGTCGCGGTCCACGCCGTCGTCGACGAGCGCGACATCTTCGAGACCATCAACAGGGTCAAACAGGAGGGTGCGAGCGACGTACTGGTGACCGAGATAGAGCGACTGGTCGAGTAACCGTTCTCCCTTCTCCCGCGTTACTTCCCGGCCTGCGAGAACAGCACCTGCGCCACGCCGATGGCCCCGACCACCACCGACTGTGTGACGAGGTTCTCACTCGACGTGTCCTGCTGGAGGAAGAGCACGATAGCGGCGACGATGGGGGCGAACCAGACCGCCGCCAGCACAGGGTTCTCCAGCACCTGCGACGCGACGGCGACGGCGAGACCGAGGACCACCAGCGCGGCGAGCAGGCCGTCGCTCGGGTAGGTCTGGGTCGCGCCGACGGCGAAGATGACGACTGCTGCCAGCATGAACGAGAGGCCGCCGCGGGCGATGCCGGTGCGCTGGGACTGTTCCATACCCGGACTGCGACGGTGAGCGACAAAAACCTCGTTATGTCGGCGCAGTCGACAGCAGCGTGAACAGGTTGAAGAGCGTGAACCCGAGGATGACCGCGACGGTGTAGTGGATGACCGCGACGAAGGCGGTCCCGCGCCGGTCGAGGTCGTACACCCAGTTGATGAGGAAGGCGTCGAGCACGAGCAACACCAGAATCACGACCGCCGGGCCGCGGCGCTGGAGCAACAGCGAGACGGCAGCGAGGATGGGGCCGACGAGGAACGCGCGTTTGACCGGCACGTCCCCGAGGACGTTCCGTGCGGCGATGTGCAGGGTCACCGCGTAGAAGAGCGCGGCGACGAGGAACGTGCCGAGAAACGCCACTGGCGTGCCGGTGGCTGGGTCGAGTTGCGCGGGAATGAGCATAGAGGCGCTACGAGGGCCGGTGGTTTGTGCCCTGCTATTCCAGCAGGCCGAGGTCCTCGAGGCGCGAGACGATCTTGTCGACGGCGTGCTCGGCGTCGACGGGCTTCTTGCCGCCGGTGATGACGAGCTTGCCGGAGCCGAACAGGAGCGCGACGACTTTCGGCTCGTCGAGGCGGTAGACGAGGCCGGGGAACTGTTCGGGTTCGTACTCGATGTTCTCCAGACCGAGACCGATGGCGATGGCGTTCAGGTTGAGGTTACGCCCGAGGTCCGCGCTCGTGACGATGTTCTGGACGACGATTTCGGGGTCCTCGTTCACCTGGATGTTCAGCTCGCGGAGCTTGTCGAAGACGATGCGGAGGCTCTCGTGGACGTCGTCGGTGCTCTTTGCGCCTGTGCAGACGATCTTACCAGAACGGAAGATGAGGGCCGCAGACTTCGGGTCCTGCGTGCGGTAGACGAGGCCGGGGAACTGCTCCGGGTCGTAGTCCGCACCTTCGAGGTCCATGGCGACGCTCTGGAGGTCGAGCTCCTGGCCGATGCCGGTCGACGCGACCACGTTTTCGATATTGATGGTCTCCTTGGGGTCGGTCATATCTCGACTTAAAAGTCGTATTTAAGGTTTATAAAGGTTGGTGCCGTGTCCGCGTATCCCCCGAAACCGACCGACGTGAGAGGGCTCTGAGACGGGGAGAACCCTCGAATATTGCCGGTATAAGCGCGACTTGAAGGGTTCTAGAGGGGGGGCTGACAGGTCGCGCGCGGAGCAGTCGGCCCCTTATGACTGGCGCGCGGTCGGCCTGGGCCCGGGAGGCCACCCCGTTCGGTGCGCGCCGCATCACAATCGTATTGAGTCACAGCCGAGTACTGGCAGGCGTGTACCTGCTGGAACTCGGCGGCGAGGACGACGCCTTCGCCGCCCGCGAGGCCGCCAACGCGGCGACGGGCATCGACCGCATCGGCGTCGGGCTCGCGACGGCCGGAAGCGTCGCACCCGACCGCGTGCGTGGCCTCGCCTACACGCATCGCGTGAGCGAACTCGTCGGCCGGACCGATGCGGACATCGACAGCGCCGTCACCTTGCTCGACGCGGCCGGTATCGACCGCGAGGGAAGCGTCGCGGTGCGTGCCCGGGACGTGCGCGGTGCGACCGGCATCTCGACCAGCGACGCCGAGCGCGCACTCGGCCAGGTCCTCGTCGACCGGGGCTTCACCGTGGACCTCGACGACCCGGACCACGAGTTACGCGCGGTGTTCGCGCCACTCGAAGAACCCGACGACGAGCAGCCCCCCGACGACGCCGAGCCCGCGGCGGGCGAAGCGGGCGTCTGTGCCCTCGGCTGGCTCGAAGTCGAATCGGTCCGCGACTTCGGCGACCGCATGCCGACCGACAAGCCGTTCTTCCAGCCGGGAAGCATGGACCCCCTGCTCGCCCGCGCCGTGGTCAACATCGCCGGCGCGGCCCCGGGCCAGCGCCTGCTCGACCCCATGTGTGGAACCGGGGGCGTCCTCGTCGAGGCCGGTCTCGTCGGCGCGGACGTGGTCGGGACCGACGCCCAGGAGAAGATGGTTCGGGGCGCGACCGAGAACCTCTCGCACTTCCTGGACACGCCGACATCCGCCATCGGCGACCCGGGCGAGTGGCACGTCTGCCGGGGCGACGCGACACGCCTCCCCCTGCGCGACGACGCAGTCGACGCGGTCGTCTTCGACGCACCATACGGTCGCCAGTCGAAGATAGAGACCCACGCCCTCGACGACCTCGTCGCCGGTGCGCTCACCGAGGCACGCCGGGTCGCGGACCGCTGTGTCGTCGTGGCGGACCGTTCGTGGGTCACCCAGGCCCGCGACGCTGGCTGGACCGTACAGGAGACGTTCGAGCGTCGGGTCCACCGGTCACTGACCCGGTACGTCGTCGTGCTGTCGGCAGATTAGCGACTGGACCGGTTCGCCAGCGCCCGTTCCAGCCGTTTTTCGTCCTCGTCGTTCTCGACGGTCAGCTCCGGCACCCGAGCCGGTTTCCCGTCCTCGTCCAGTGCGACGAACGTAAAGCAGGCGCTCGTGGTCTGCTGGCGCTCGCCGGTCCGCGGATTCTCACGGAATGCCCGCAGGAACACCTGCGCGCTGGTCCGGCCCGCCTGGAAGACGTACGACTCGATGAGCGCCGTCTCCCCGACGGGGATGGGAAGCTCGAAGGAGAACTCGTCGACCGCGGCCGTGACGCAGTTTTTCCCGGAAAACCGCATCGCCGACATCGCACCCACCTCGTCCATCCACTTCATGAGGTTCCCGCCGTGGACCGCCCCGTAGTTGTTCGCGTGGTTGGGCTGGACGCGCTGGCGGTTCAGGATGTACGTCTCCGAGAGTGACGGCATACTTCCCTATTCGCGTGACGACGGCAAGAGTCCTCGCCAGGATTCAAATACGAGAACGGGGCGAAGGCCGGTGTGACCTGAGTGTCGCCGTCGCGCGGTCGAGGCGGGTGTGTGGCCACCCCGCGACGGTTCGAAACCGGCCGCCTGTTCGCCAGCACGCGATAGCTTCGGCTCCAGCCCTGTGAGACCACGAAAGAAACCGGTCGTTCAGGCCGTCCCGCGGCCCAGCTCCGCCAGCAGGTGCGAGAGGTGTACCCGGTCGGAGGTCCCCTCGCTCATGTCCACGTCTATCTCGCCTGCGAGTTCGTGGAGCCGTGCCAGCCGGTCGCCGTCGTAGCGCTTGCGAGCCACCCGGAGAATCGAGTCCAGCACCTCCTGCCCGCTGTAGCCCTCGTCGACGAGCAGGTCGTCCAACGTGCTGCGGGCGTCGGTGAACTCGCCAGCCTCGGCGTCGTCGAGCATCGACTGGATGACGTCCTCGTCACCGACCTCGCCGATGGTCTCGTAGGCGGTCTGCATCGTCACCTCGCCCTCGTTCGTGTACACGGTCTGCGTGGCCAGGATGGCCTCGCGGAGGTCGCCCTCGGCGTAGCCCGCGACGTACTGCAGGCCGTCGTCCTCGTAGTCGACGCCTTCGGCCTCGACGATGTTCCGGAGGACCGAGACCGTCTCCTCGTTCGTCGCGGCCCGGAACGACACCGGGAAACAGCGCGAGCGAATCGGTGGGATGAGTTTCGTCGGCTGACGCGTACAGATGACGAACTGGGTCGTCCGGTGGTAGCGCTCCATCACCCGGCGCAGCGCCTGCTGGAAGTCGACGCGGATGTCCTCTGCGTTGTCGAGCACGACGGTCTTGTACGTCCCCGAGACCGGTGCGTAGCTCGCCGACTCCTTGAGGACGTGGTTTATCATGTCGCGCTTTGAGAGGTCGGACTTGCCGACGAGGAACGACTCGAACCGCGGGTCGTTCTTGATCTCGGTCTTCGTCCGCCCGAAGAAGTCCGCGACGTTGATCTCCACGAGGTCGTTGTCGGGGTCGTCGTGGGACTCGCGAGCGAGTGCCCGCACTGCTGCGGTCTTGCCACTCCCGGGCGGGCCGTGGAGGATGAGATTCATCGGTTCTGAGACGGCCTTCTCGAGGTACTCGCGGGCCTCGTCCTGGGGGAGGTCCGCGAGGTCCGGGGCGTGTGCGTCGGTCCACAGCGGCGCGTCCATCACGCACCGCTATGGGCGGGTCGGGTAAGAATCGGTCGGATTCCCGACCGCAGAGCGGGTGGCCGCTAGAAGAGGGTGACGATGGCGTTGTTGCCGTTCCCGTTGCCGTTTCCGGCGTTACCCTTCACTGTCGTCTCGATTTCGGCTTCCGCGTCGCCGTTCGTGACTGTCACTTCGAGTTCGTCGACGTCGGGCACGTCGATGGTGAACGTGCCGTCGGCATCGGTCTCACCGACCAACTCGCCGTTGACGGTCACGTTTGCGCCTTCGACTGCTCCGTCCGCGTTCGTGACGGTGAGCGTCACCGTCTCGCCGGCCTTGACCTGGCCCTGCAGTTCGGCGGTCAGTTCGGTGGCGGACTCGGACTCCTCGCTGTCGTCGCCATCGTTGGCCTCGTCTTTGCCGTTCACCTTCTCGTCCTCGTCGTCGCTCTCGTCGTCGACGTCGTCTATCTCGACCTGGTCGCCAGTGCCGGATTCGCCGATGACCGGGCGGAGGACGTACTTGCCCGAGTTCCCGGCCTTGTGAATCATGATGTCGAACACGAAGTCGACCTCTTCACCCTGCTGGACGGTGAACGCCTTGTTTATCTGGAGCTTCCCGCTCGGGAGCTTGACGTTCACCTTCTCGCCGTTCTTCAGCGTCCCTTCGACGTTGCTGACGTAGACGAACACCTTGTCGTACTCGCCGGATTCGACGCTGAAGTTGGCGAGTTTGGAGGCGTTCGCGCCCTTCAGCTCGGTCAGGTCGACGGTCTTCTTGTCGACGGTGTGAGTCGTCCAGCCGTCCTCAGACTCGGATTCGTCGGACTCGGTTTCGGACTCCGCTGTCTCGGTCTCGGTTTCTCCGTCGGTCTCGTTGTCGGTCTCGTCGTCCTCCTGTTTCGCGTCGATGGACTGTTCGCTCGTCGTGTCCGTCGCGGACATGACGGTCGTCTCGTTCGGTTCCTCGGCGGTCATCGTCGAGGTTTCCGTTGACGTGTCCGTCGAGGGGTCCGTCGCGGTTTCGGTCTCGGTGGTGGTGGACTCGGTTTCGGTGGATTCAGTCCCCGTCTCGTTCTCGGACTCGGACGACTCGGTGTCGCTGCCGTCGATGTCCCCGGTCTTCCGGAGCCCGACCTCGGTGATGGTCACGTTCAGGTGTTCGAAGTCTTCGATAGCGCCCGGGCGGTCGCTCACGTAAAAGGACATCGTGGCGTCGCCCGAACTACCGGAGCCGGAACCGTCGGTTGCTGTACTGTCACTGTTCGGGGCGGCTGTCTGCGTGCCGTCGACTGTGGCACCCATGCAGCCAGCGGTCACGAGCAAGGCGGCCATCGCGAGTGCCGCCAGGACGTTCGATCGCGTCATTACACTGCCGTCTCCGTCTTTGGACCTGATAAACCGGCGACTCCGTTCCGGACCGTTCGGTTTATTTCGCCGATATCGGCGGTATTGAACAGTGCTGAACGGTTCTGGTTCCTCTCCGTTTTCTGCCACGGTGGGCGTCGGTCGATTCGACACCGGTTTTACGCTCCCGGGCGGACGGATTGGTATGTCGCTTCGCGTGACGTTCCTCGGCACCAGTGGGGCCGTACCGACGACCCAGCGCAACCCGTCGGCCATCTACTGCCAGCGCGAGGGTGAAGGGTTCCTGTTCGACTGCGCAGAGGGTACCCAGCGCCAGATGATGCGCTTCGGTACCGGGTTCGGTATCGACCACATCTTCGTCACGCACACGCACGGGGACCACGTCCTCGGCATTCCTGGCCTCCTCCAGACGATGGACTTCAACGAGCGCGACGACGCACTCGCCATCCACTGTCCCGCCGGCGAGCGCCGACTCCTCGAGGGGCTCGTCCGGGCGACCGGTACCCGCCCGTCGTTCCCGGTTCGAGTCCACGAAGTGACGGCTGGTGACGTGGCTCTCGAGCGCGACGAGTACGAGATTCGCGTCTTCGACGTGGAACATCGCACGAACGCGGTCGGCTACGCGCTGGTCGAGGACGACCGGAAAGGCCGGTTCGACCGCGAGCACGCCGAAGAACTCGGGGTCCCGGTCGGACCGAAGTTCTCACAACTGCACGAGGGGAACCCGGTGGAACTCGACGATGGGACCGTCGTCCACCCGGAAGAGGTCGTCGGCGACCCGCGCCCCGGCCGCCGGTTCGTCTACACCGGTGACACGGAGCCAGTGGCAGCCACGGCCGAGACCGCCGAGAACGCCGACCTGCTGGTCCACGACGCGACGTTCGCAGAGGACCGGCGCGACCGGGCAGGGCAGACTGGCCACTCGACGGCGAAGCAGGCCGCGGAACTCGCCCGCCGAGCCGGCGTCAAGCGCCTCGCACTCACGCACATCTCCTCGCGCTACGCGAACGACACGTCGGCCCACGAGCAGGAGGCGAGCGAGGTGTTCGACGGCGAGGTACTCGTCCCCGACGACGGGGACACGGTCGAGATACCGTACCCGGACGGGGAGTGAGGGATTCACACGACACACGATTCTTTTAGCCGTCGCCGGCCGCAGTCTCACTCATGCCACACGAGTTCCACATCGTGGACGTGTTCGCGACCGAGCGGTATGCCGGGAACCAGCTGGCGGTCGTCACGGACGCGGGCGACCTCACCGACGAGACGATGCAGGCCATCGCACGCGAGTTCGGCTACTCGGAGACGACGTTCGTCGAAGGTCGGGACGACGGCGGCTGGCACGTTCGTATCTTCACGCCGGCAGAAGAGATTCCCTTCGCAGGTCATCCGACGCTCGGGACGGCGTGGGTCATCCGCGAGCACCTGGCGTCGGGACACCCGGACCCCGTCGTGCTTCACCTCGGCGTCGGCGACGTACCGGTCCGCGTCGAAGACGGGACGCTCTGGATGACACAGCAGGCACCGACGTTCGGGCGGGAGTTCGGCCGCGACGAGGCGGCGGGTACCCTCGGCCTCGACCCAGCATCGATGCGCGACGACCTGCCGGTACAGGCCGTCTCGACCGGGCTCCCGACTATCGTCGTCCCGCTCCGGGACCGGGCTGCACTGGAAACCATCGAGGTGGACCGTCCGGCCTACGACCGCCTGACGGCGGACCACGACGCCAAGAACGTGCTGGCGTTCTGCCCCGAGCCGCGGGACGAGGCCCACGACTACGCAGCCCGGGTGTTCGCCCCGTACTACGACGTGCCGGAGGACCCCGCGACTGGCTCGTCGAACGGCTGTCTGGCGGGGTACCTCGCGCGGCACGTCGGTCCGGTCGATGCGGTGGTGGAACAGGGCTACGAGATGGGGCGCCCGTCGCTGCTCGAACTCCGGGCACGCGAGGGTGGAGACGGGGATGCTGACGAAAACACAGACGAAGTCCACGTCGAGGTCGGCGGCGACGTCGTCCACGTCGCGGACGGAACCCTACGCTGAGTCCTCGTCGAGCGAGAACAGGTCCTCGATGCGACAGTCGAACTCGGCGGCGAGTTTGAACGCGAGTTCGAGGCTCGGGTCGTACCGTCCGCGCTCGATGGCGTTGATGCTCTGGCGGGTGACGCCGACGGCGCTGGCGAGGTCGCCCTGGGTCATGTCGCGCGCTTCGCGGCGCTCGCGGACGCTGTTTTTCATGTCTGTCGACGCTCCAGCAGGAGGAAGCCAGCCCAGACCGCGTAGATGGCGAAGACGAGTGCGCCCATGTGCGAGAGCCAGGTGGGGAACGGGACGACCTCGAGCGCGTCCAGCGCAGCCATCGTCGGGAAGGTGATTCCAGCAGCGAGGCCGAACAGTTGCAGCGTCCGGGCGCTGGCACGTCCGAGTATCTGCCCGTCGCGTTCGTCGAACAGCGGGCCACTGTAGCGGTGGTGCAGGACGATGGCCGAGACGCCGAAGACGCCGTAGGCTGCCGCGCCGACCGCCGCGTACCCCGCCACGGCGAGGCCGAAGAACGCGGCCGTCGCCACGAGCCAGAGACCGACGTAGGCGAGCCGGTAGCGCGATTCGTCGAGAGCCGTTGCCATAGCTGTCACGTCCCGGTTTCAGCGGATAACGGTTCTGGTCGCTCGTGGCGGTGCTCGCGCTTGCCCCGGCGTCAGGTCGCGACCGTCACGGGTTCGACCGGCCCACCGGCGCGTCGCCAGCCGTCGAAGCCGTCTTCGAGGCTGATGACGTGCGGGAAGCCCATCTCGACGGCGCTCTTGGCGGCGAGGGCGGCTCTGCTCCCGCCGGCCGAGTAGAAGACCAGTTCTTTCGTCGGGTCGATGGCGTCGATGGCGTGTGGGCTCTTCGGGTCGAGGTAGAACTCCAGCATCCCGCGCGAGGCGTGTATCGCGTCGGGAATCTTCCCGGTGCGGCGGAGTTCCACCGCGTCGCGAACGTCGACGAACAGGACGTCGTCGTCGCCGAACCGTGCCAGTGCCTCGGTCGGCTTGTACGCTCGGACCGCCGCTTTCGCTTCCGCGACCAGTTCTCGATACCCCTTCGTCAGCGCCACCTGCTGGCGGCGTCCCCCCTGTTCACTGGACATACCTGTGTCTAGTGTAGACGCGCCGCACGGAGATAGCTCCGTCCCCGTCCCGATGCGGAGTGGCCACACGGGGGTACCACACCGAGTGGGGCCGACCTGCCGCGCCACGGGATTTTTATCCATTCATTGCCTACCCCGGCCTGTGAGCGCCCGTACCACGGCCCTCGACGCCGTCATCTTCGGCGTCGACATCCAGAGCGGGGACGTCCGGGGTGACGCACCTTCTTACGCGCTCGTCGTCTTCGACGGCGATTCCGTCGAACGTGACGTCGTCACCTACCGGAAGCTCCGCCGCCGTATCGACGCCGAGACGCCGGCTATCGTGGCCACGGACAACATGTACGAACTCGCCGAGGACAAGGACGACCTCGTCCGGTTCCTCGGGAGTCTCCCGGACGAGACACGCCTCGTCCAGGTGACGGGTGACGAACAGCCCGAACCTCTCTCCCGCGTCGCCTCCCGCCACGGGGTCCCCTACGGAAAGGACCCGATGCAGGAGGCCGAGGCGGCAGCACGCCTCGCGGCCGGTAACGTCGGCTACGAGGTCAGCGCCTTCACCGATACGACACGGGTGAAGGTCTCGCGCGGCCGGTCGACTGGGAAGGGCGGCTGGAGCCAGGACCGCTACACGCGGCGCATCCACGGCAACGTCAAGAAGCGTGCCCGCGAGGTCGAGTCCACCCTCAAAGAGGCCGCCCTCGACTACGAGGTGGACGTGACCGAGAAGTACGGCGGCTACTCCAGCGCGGTGTTCTCGGTCGACGCCCACCCCGCTGACATCCCGCTTTCGCGGAACCGCTCGGGCGACACGCGCATCGAAATCGAACGCGAGCGCCGCGACGGTATCGAGTTCGAGCCGCTGGTGAAACGGCGCGACCACGTCATCGTCGGGGTCGACCCCGGGACGACGACCGCGGTCGCCATCGTCGGCCTCGACGGGCAGGTGCTCGACGTGCTCTCGACCCGGACCGCGGACATGGCCGCCGTCATCGAGTGGGTGGTCGAACGCGGCCGGCCGGTCATCGTGGCGGCCGACGTGACGCCGATGCCGAACACGGTCCAGCGGGTGCGGACCAGTTTCGACGCCGTCGGCTGGGAGCCGACGAGTGACCTCCCCGTCGACGAGAAGCAACACCGGACCCGCGAGACGGGGTACGACAACGACCACGAGCGCGACGCGCTCGCGGCGGCCCTGTTCGCCTACGACGACCACGAGGACCAGTTCGACCGCATCGCCCGGAAGACGCCGCCCCAGCTCGACCGCGGTACGGTTACGGCGAAGGTGCTGGCCGGCGAGGGCAACGTCGAGGCGGTCATCGCCGACCTCACCGAGTCCGAAGACGACGGCGAGGAGGAACACGAGCACGACCCGCGGGAACTCACCGCGGAGGAAAAGCGCATCCGCGACCTCGAACGGCAGGTCGAACGCCTCGACGAGCACGTCGACTCCCTCGAATCGACCATCGAGGAGAAAGACGACCGCATCGAGGAGCTGGAGCAGGAACTGTCCAACGCTCGCCGCGAGGAGCGCCGCGAGGCCCGCGAACGTCGGACCGTCACGCGACTGGAGCGCCGGAACCGGGCGCTCGAACGCGAACTGGACGAGAAGGACGAGGAGATCGAGGCGCTGGAGGCCAAGTTCAAGCGGCTCAAGGAACTGTGGAAGCTCGACCACTCGAACTTCGCGGACGTCTCCGAGAAGAAGAAGGGCCTCGTCCCGGTCAAACCGGTCGCGAAGTTCACCAAGGACGCCATCGACGCCGCCCACGAGAGCTACGGGCTGGCGAAGGGCGACGTGGTGTACCTGCGCGACGCCTCGGGTGCCGGCCCGTCGACCGCCAAGAAACTCGTGGAACACCAGCCCCGGGTCGTCATCAAGGACGGTGGACTCTCGGAGGCGGCCGACCAGATACTGTTCGAGCACCGCATCCCGGTCGGGCCGGCCGCCGACGTGGCGATGCAGGAGGTCGACGAACTCGCGGTCGCCCGCGAGGACGACGTGAAGGCGGTCATCGCGGTCTGGGAGGACCGTGCCGAGGAGCGCAAGAAGTCCCAGAAGACGGAGATGGTCGACCAGATTATCAGCGAACACCGGGCCGAGCGCGGCACCGGGCGGTACTGAGGCGGTTCGACACCTGTTCTCGTTCTAGTCGCCGGATTCGAGGGCTGCTTTCACTGCGGCATAGTCCGCACCTCGTCCCCGTGACTCGTAGTCGAAATCTGGCCAGAGGTCCAGCCCGTCCTCGGCTCTTCGGGGCGCGACGTGCAGGTGGAAGTGCGACACCGACTGCTGTACGCCTGTGTCGTGGAGCAGGTTCACGCCGTCGAAGCCGTGGTCCCGGAGCCGTGTCGCGATGTCCCTCGCGTGGTCGGAGACTGCCCGGAGTGCCTCTTCGGAGATGTCGAACAGGTTCTCGTGGTGGGCCTTCGGGACGACCAGCAGGTGCCCCTCGGAGACGGGTTCGAGGGGGGCGAACGCGAGCGTCTCGTCGGTCTCGTCGAGGACGAGGGCGTCGGCCTCGCCCGCGACGATTTCACAGAAGATACAGTCCATGCGCGAGGCGTCGGCCGTCGCAGGGGTAGTCGTTCCCCCGGTTTGGGGGTCGCTCTCACGCCAGCCCGAGCAGTGTCGCGCCCTCGAACTCGACGAAGAAGAGGTAAATCTGGTAGACGCCAGCGCCCACGAGCAGGACGCCGGCTGCGCGGGTGATGCGCCCGGTGTTCCGGGTGAGCCGGCGGACGAACACGTCCCGACCCAGGGCAGTCGCGACGGTCAGGAGCACCATCAGGGCGCTCATCCCGGCGGCGTAGGCGACCAGCCGGGCGATTCCGGCACCGGGGTTCGTCGTCAGTGCGCCGAGGACGACGCTGAAAAAGAGCGGGGCGGTACAGCCCGCGGCGGCCGCGGCGTACACCACGCCGAAGGCGACGTAGCCCCTCGCAGAGCGGTTCCGTTCGGGGAGCACGACCTGCTGGAGGCTGAGTTTCATCCCGAGCGCCATCGCCACGCCGAGCAGTATCAGCAACACCCCGACGACGAGTTCCAGAATCGCGATGTGCTGGAGGTAGCTAGTGCCGAGTGTGACCACGACCCCGCCCAAAACGCCGTACACCGCGAAGAAGCCCACACTGACGAGCAAGGCGACGCCGACCGCCCGGAACACGGTCGTGGCGGAGACCTGCTGGTCGGCCTCGTCGCCAGCGCTCGTGCCGACGTAGTAGGAGACGTAGCCCGGTAAGAGCGGGAACGCACAGGGCGCGAAGAACGCCCCGGCACCGAGGGTGAAGGCGTACGAGAGCCAGGATACCGAGACCATGCGAGGGGAAAGGGACCGACAGGTAAATAGCTCGGGCGGTCTGGCGTGCTCAGAACATGCCGCCCATGCCGAACATGCCGAGCATGCTACTGAGGAGGGCCTTCACCAGGAGCGCCATGCCGACGACGAAGACGGCGAGGCCGGCCGCCACGATGGGGTTCCCGACCGCGACGACGCCGATGCCCGCGAGCATCAACACGCCGCCGAGGAACCCGGAGAGCCCGAGCATCTGACCGTACTTCCCGCCTGCGCTGGACTGGGACGAATCTGCTGCCATGTGCTCTCGTCGCGGGGCCACGGGATTAAACGGCGTGGTTCCTGCGCGGAAGTCCAGATAAGTTAAAAACGTCGGCGACCAAGCACCACGTATGAGTGACAACGAGGGCGGCGGTCGACGTAACCTTCGTATGCCAGACGACGACGAGGTGTTCGCGACGGTGACGAACATGCTCGGCGCGAACCGTGTCAGAGTGCGCTGTGCCGACGGCGTCGAACGCACAGCCCGGATCCCGGGCAAGATGCAAAAGCGCGTGTGGATTCGCGAGGACGACGTAGTGCTCGTGAGCCCGTGGGACTGGCAGGACGAGAAGGCAGACATCACCTGGCGCTACGAGAAACAGGACGCCGACCAGCTCCGCCAGGAAGGCCACATTCAGTGAGTGGCTGGCCTGCGAGCGCGGTAGTTCTCTCGGCGCGGTAGCCGCTTCTCCCGTTCTTGTACACAGCTGCTCCGATGACTTCGATGGCCGACCTGCTGCGTCGTGGTCGCGCGTTCTCCGTCGAATTTCTCGCGCTCGTCGCCGTCGTCGTCGAGCCGTTCTCGCTGTACGTCGTGCTGGTGCTCTACTGGGCTGATTCGATAGTGGGGACGTGTCGGCAGGTCTGTCAGACCGTGGTTGCGGCGCCGCGCGAGGCGTACTCGCCGACGGGGCCACCGGCGGTCACCCGGAGCGGCGACCCGGCCCCGTTCAGATTTCTGGTCCCCAAACTCGGCACTGTCCAGCCGGTCGACTGGCTGCCACCGATAGCGGTCGACAACCTCAAGCCGGGCGCAGTGGGGGTCGTCGCACTGGTCCTGACTGCCGTCACCGTCGGTCTGACGGCGATGGTCGTCGACCCGCCGTTCAGCCTCCGGACGTGGCCGACGGCCGGGATACTCGTCGCCGGTGTGCTGGTGGTACTCGTGAAACACGGCCTGGCGTTCCGGCGATTCGTCGGGTCGGCCCGCCCCCCGGCCGGGCGAACGCTCCCGTTCGGCCGATGGCTGGGGTCAATTCTCGTCGCGCTCCCGGTGGTCGCCGTCGACGCCGTCTACGCCGGGGCCGACTTCGACCCTGCAGCCGGCTTCTCCGCGGTGGCGTTCGTGCTCGTCGTGGGACGAATCGCGTTCGAGATACATCGGGGGGCGGAGTGGACCGGCGCGGACTCGTTTGCGCTGTCGGCGCCGGCGGGACGACCGAGGGAGCGCTTCCGGGCCAACCGGGACGCGGTCCGGTTCGCGGGCGCGACGGACGGTATCCTCCCCCGGCTCGAGTGGAGCGTACTCACCGTCGCGTCCCGGGTTACGGCCCTTCTCTTGTTCTCCGTCGGCGGGTTCGTCGCGGCCGGCATCGTCGGCCTCGACCTGGCGATGTCGGCCGTCGTCGCCATCGTCGGCTCGCTCACCCTGTACGCCCTTGGCTTCGGGCTCGTGGGTGTCGCGCACTTCGACGTGGCGTTCGGGGCGATGGAGTACCGGCTGTACGACGACGAACTGGTCGCGTACGACACGCGACTCGACGCGGTGCAGTGGCGTGCCCCACTGGACGGGATTCGAGCGGTAGCCGTCGAGCGGAACCACTGGCTGGCACCGCCCGGTACCGACGCGGCGACGGTCACGCTCGACCGGACCGACCTCGCCGTCGAGCAGTCGCCGTATCGGTTCTCCCGGCAGACGCTCGCGTACGTCGAGGCGCCAGAGCGGGTCGCAGACCGGATTCGGCAGGTGGCGGCACGGGAACCGGTGCAGTAGCCGTCGGCGTCGCCCGCCCGCCCCCACGAGTTCAGCCGGCGATACCAAGGCTGATACCGCTTCGCCCCGTGGCATCGGCTAGATGACAGAGGAGTACGGACTGCTGGAGCCCGAAGCCGTCGAGACGCCCGGCGACGAGTGGGAGGAGATCGACGTCTCCGACACGGAAGCCGACCGTATCGCACGGAAACGAGACCGAAAGTTCAGTCAGTTCCGGAAACGAATCAAGGACGCCGACCAGTTCAAGGTGGAGGCGTCGGTGTTCGACGACGCGACCTACGCCGCGCTGTACAAGCTGGTGCAGGACGGCTGGGTCGACGCGCTCGGAGGCCCTATCTCGACGGGGAAGGAAGCGAACGTGTACACGGCACTCGGTGGGGACCGGTCCGCGACAGCACTGGACGAGGAGAGTCCGGAGGTCGCAATCAAGGCGTACCGCATCAACGCCTCGGACTTCCGTGACATGCGGGACTACCTGACCGGCGACCCGCGCTTCGAGGGCATCGGCTCGAAGAAGAAGCAGGTCGTGCTGGCGTGGGTACGCAAGGAGTACGCGAACCTCGAACGCGCCCAGAAGGCCGGTGTCAGGGTTCCGAAGCCGCTGGCGGTCGAGCGAAACCTGCTCGTGATGGAGTACATCGGCGCGGAGGACGGACGGGCGAAACGACTCGCGGAGGTGCACGTCGAGAACCCCGAGACGGCATACGAGGTCGTCCGCGAGTACATGCGACGCCTGCACCAGTCCGGGCTGGTCCACGGCGACCTCTCGGAGTACAACATGGTCATCCACGAGGGCGAACTGGTCGTCATCGACCTCGGGCAGGCCGTGACGATACACCACCCGAACGCACGGGATTTCCTCGAACGCGACTGCCGGAACGTCGCGAACTTCTTCGCCCGTCAGGGCGTCGACGTGACCGGCGACGACCTGTACGACTTCGTGGTGGAACAGGGCGACTGGGCCGACGACGACGAGGAGTAGTCGGCCACGCGACACGCGAGCGAAACCGATAAACGACAGAAGCCGGTACGTTCTCTCATGCAGTCCGCTCCCTGTTGGCGCTGGTTTGCGTACTCGGGAGCGGACAGTATCGCGTGCGGCGTCGGCGTGGCGTAACCGGGTCGGCGGGGACGCGGTGCTCCCTTCGTTCTCTTGCTTGCACCGTTCATCAGCCGCCAGTCACGCACACACATCCACGATGACAGCACACGACGACACGACAGATGCACCACACACGAACGAGGACAGCCAGCACGACGACTTCGTCGTCACCCCCTACGACGTCTCCGGGACGGTCGACTACGACCGCCTGCTCGAACAGTTCGGCGCGGACCGCCTCACCCCCGAGCAGGTCGCCCGCTTCCCGGACCACCCGATGCTCCGGCGGGGCATCTACTACGCCGGCCGGGACGTCGACGCGTACCTCGACGCCGCCGAATCGGGAGCGATGCACAGCATCGTCACGGGTATCGGCCCATCCGGCCCGATGCACATCGGACACGTCCTCGTGTTCTACCTCGCGAAGCGGCTCCAGGACGCCACGGGCGCACACGTGTACATCCCGCTTTCGGACGACGAGAAGTACTACTCGAAAGACCTCACGTATCCCGAAATCGGCGAGTACACGCGACAGAACCTGCGGGACCTCCTCGCCGTCGGGTTCGCCCCCGAGAAGACGACCATCGTCGTCGACACGGCCGACGCCGACGTGGTCTACCCGCTCGCGAGCGCGTTCGCGAAGCACCTCACGCAGGCGACGGTCGACGCGACCTACGGCGACCCCGAGAACGTCGGGCTCTCGTTCTACCCGGCAGTCCAGACCGCCCACCTGCTCCTTCCCCAGCTCGTCCACGGCGAACACCCGACGCTGGTCCCCGTCGCGGTCGACCAGGACCCGCACATCCGGGTGTCCCGGGACGTGGCCGCGAAACAGCGGTTTCCCGTCCGGAAACCGGGCGCGCTGCTGGGGAAGTTCCTGCCGGACCTCTCGGGACCAGGGAAGATGTCGAGCAGCGCCGACGTACCGAGCATCACCCTCGACGACGACCATGACACGGTCCGGGACACGGTGCTGACCCACGCGTTCTCGGGCGGCCGGACGAGCCTCGAGGAGCACCGCGAACACGGTGGTGACCCCACCATCGACGTGTCGTTCCAGCTCCTGCGGTTCTTCTTCGAACCGGACGACGACGAGGTCGAGCGCCTCGCCCGCGAGTACCGGGCCGGTGAGCTACTCAGCGGCGAGTTGAAAGAACGAGCCGCCGAGCGAATCAGCGAGTTCCTCACGGCACACCAGGAACGGAAGGCTGCACTGGGTTCGCTCGAGGAGGAACTGCCGGCCTATCGGCTGGACGCGGACGCGAGACGGACCGCACTGGAGGCGGTCGGTATCGACGTGCTCTGATCCGGTGTCGCACGGAATCTAGATATTCCTCGGGAACCTGATACATATCATGGAACCGAGGGACCCTTCAGAGGACGTCTCCCACGGGGCGGCGTTCGCCCTGCTGGGAAACGAGACACGGGTGGCCATCCTGCGCGAGCTCTGGAAGACCGCGACCGAGGGGCCGGTCCCGTTCTCGGAGCTCCGTGAGCGAGTCGGGATGCGTGACTCGGGGCAGTTCAACTACCACCTGACGAAGCTCACCGATACGTTCGTCCGGAAGGTAGAGCCCGAAGACGACGAGGACGGCGAGGGCGGGTACACGCTCCGGTACGCCGGTATCGCGGTCGTCGGTGCCATCCTCGCCGGGACGTACCAGCAGGCGGGGTTCGACGAGCCGGTCCCGGTCGACGGCGCGTGCCTCCGGTGTGGGGGCACGCTCGAACTCGCCTACGAGCACGAACGGGCGAACCTCTCGTGTACCGAGTGCGACGAGTTCACCCTGCAGGCGAACGTTCCGGCGGGCGTGTTCTCCGAGCGCGACCACGCGGAGACGCCCGCCCTGTTCGACCGGTGGATTCGCACGCAGGTCGACCAGGTCGCCGCGGGTTTCTGTATGCTGTGTCAGGGTCCGACGAGCTTCGAGGTCGGTCTCGGCGGTGGGACCGGCCTCGACGCGGCCGACGACGAGGAGGCGCTCGTCCGGTACGAGTGCGAGCGCTGTGGGGCGGGTGTCTTCGCGACCGTCACCGAGGCGATGACCCGCCACCCCGCGGTCGTCTCGTTCTACTACGACCACGGCATCGACGTCCGCGAGGAACCGACGTGGGCGCTCGACTGGCTGCTCGACGACGTGACGGTCGTCTCCGAGGACCCACTGGTCGTCTCGTTCGACGTCACGCTGGACGACGAGACGCTCCGGCTGACGGTCGACGAGCGGTTGAGCGTGGTCGAGGAGGAACGACTGCCGGTCGAGCACGCCCAGGCCTGAACTGCCGATTCATCGACAGAACCTGAGTTCTGCCCGCCCCGCGACAGAAGTGTAATTCTGCACGCATTTATTCTCCCATCCGGCGTCCTCGCTGGTATGACACTCCGAACAAACCACTCGTTCGTCCGGCTGTTCGCCGGGCGACTCGTCACGAACATGGGCGATAGCCTCTACTTCGTGGCGGCGATGTGGCTCGTCTACGACCTCACCGGCAACGAGTTCTACTCTGGGCTGGCCGGCTTCCTCACGCTCGCGCCGAGCGCCTTCCAGGCGTTCGCCGGGCCGCTCGTGGACCGCTGGGACCTCCGGCGACTGCTCGTCGGGACGCAACTGGTCCAGGCCGTGCTCATCCTCGCGGTCCCCGTGGCGCACTACTTCGGCTCCCTCTCGGTCTGGGTCGTCCTCGTCGTGATGCCGCTACTCTCGCTGTTGAACCAGGTCGTGTACCCGGCCGAGTCCGCGGCACTCCCTCGCGTCGTCGAGAAGGAAGAACTCGTGCAGGCGAACTCGCTGTTCGCGATGGCGTACCAGGGCGTCGACGCGGTGTTCAACGCGCTCGGCGGCCTGCTGGTCGCCGCCTTCGGCGCGGTCGCCATCTTCGTGTTCGACTCCGTGACGTTCCTCGCGGCCGCCCTGCTGTTCGCGTCACTGCGATTGCCGGCCGCGAGCGACGACGGGGCGGCCACCGACGCCGACGCCGACGCCATCGCCGACGGTGTCGCGGCTGACGGCGGTTCCGAGTCCACGTCGGAGGGCGAGGAGACCGGCTACCTCGCCGACCTGACGGAGGGGTTCGCGTACGTCCGCGGGTCCATCCTCTCGACGCTCCTCGCCGGGTCGCTCGTCATCAACTTCACGCTCGGGGCGGCCATCGCGGCGATGCCCTCCTACGGCGACTCGCTCGGCGGCGCGGGCGTCTACGGCCTGCTCGTGGCGGGGATGGGTGGCGGGATGCTCGTCGGCGCGCTGGTCGCCGGGAAACTCGACGACCTCGCGTTCGGGCGGTTGCTCGTCGGGTCGATGGCGTTCGCGGGCGTGGTGTGGCTCGTCGCACTGGAACTCTCGTGGACGCCCGCGACGGTCGGACTCATGGCGCTCGCGTTCGTCCCGAACGGCGTCGCGAACGTCCTGCTCGTCTCGATGGTCCAGTCGCTCGTGCCCGAGGCACTGCTCGGCCGGGTGATGGCCGTCGCCGGGAGTCTGTCGGCGGTGGCGACCCCGTTCGGCGCACTGGCCGGTGGGGCGCTGGCGGCCACGTTCGGGCCGGCCACCGCGATGGCGCTGACCGGCTGTGGCTTCCTGTTCCTCGCGTCGTACTGGCTGGCGATTCCTGCCCTCCGGCGGCTGCCGGCGGTCGGTGAGGTGGAGACGCTTTCGGCCTGAGCTGTCTCCCGGCCTGGGTCCGGGGTCGTCTCCCGGGTCGTGTGACCGACACTGCAAAGAGATCACGCCCTGGTGGTGTTCGCATGGAAGACGCCGCGACCCGGCCGCCGGAGGAGGCGTTCGGGCTGGTCGCGAACGAGACGCGAATCGCCATCCTGCGGGCGCTGTGGGAGGCCGACGAACAGGTCCTCTCGTTCTCCGAACTCCGGGACCGGGTCGGTATCAGAGACACCGGCCAGTTCAACTACCACCTCGGCAAGCTGGTCGGGACGTTCGTGGAGAAGGTCGACACTATCGACTGCGACGACGACGAGCTGCCGGGCGATTCCGACGGTGGCTACACGCTCCGGTTCTCCGGCATCGCCCTCCTCGGGAGCGTCCTCTCGGGGGTGTACACCCACGAGTCGACCGTCGGGCCGGTGCCGGTCGAGGAGTCCTGCATGGCGTGCGAGGGGTCGCTCGAAGCCGTCTACGAGGACCAGGTCGCCTCCCTCCGCTGTACCGACTGCGAGCAGCGGTACAACATGCTGCCGCTCCCGCCGGCCGTCGTCGAGGGACGGGACCCCGCAGCCCTCCCCGACATCATCAACCGGTACCTCTACACGGTCGTCGCCCAGGTCTCGGTCGGCTTCTGTCCCATCTGTAGCGGGCAGATGGCCCACCGGGCGGCCGAACAGGACGACGGCTGGCACGCCATCTCGGCGTGCCAGCGCTGCGGCCTCGACGTGAACACCTTCGTCCCCGGTTTCCTCATCGGGACCCCGGCCGTCGTCGGCTTCTTCGACGACCACGGCATCGACGTTCGCCAGACCTCGGCGCTGGACATCGACGCGTTCCACCCCGAGAACGGGAGGGCCGTGAGCGAGGACCCGCTTCGCATCGAGGTCACGTTCGAACTGGACGAGGAGACGCTGGTCGTCACGGTCGACGAGTCGCTGGCGGTGGTCGAGACGCGGCGAGAGTAGTCCGGCTTCTTACAGAAGAAACCATCTGTTTCGGCTCCTACAGAAATGTCGTTCTGATTACCTATATGGTCGTGGCAGGCGGCTGAACAGGTATGCGAACGCTCCTCTCGAACCGAGACTTCGCCCGCCTCCTCGCCGGGCGACTCGTCACGAACGTCGGCGACAGCCTCTACTTCGTGGCTGCGATGTGGCTCGTCTACGACCTCACGGGGAACGCCGCGTACTCCGGCATCGCCGGGTTCCTCGTCCTCGCGCCCAGCGCCCTCCAGGCGTTCGCCGGGCCGCTGGTCGACCGCTGGAACATCCGCCGCGTCCTCGTCGGGACACAGCTCGTCCAGGGGGTCGTCATCGTCGCCCTGCCGGTCGCGGACCACTTCGGCTATCTGTCGGTGTGGCTGATCCTCGCCGTGATGCCCCTGCTCTCCCTGTTGAACCAGCTCGTGTATCCGGCGCAGTCCGCCGCCCTCCCGCGAATCGTCGAGGACGACGAACTCGTACAGGCGAACTCGCTGTTCTCGCTGGCGTACCAGGGCACCGACACTGTCGCCAACGCGGCCGGTGGCGTCCTCATCGCCCTCGTGGGTGCCATCACCCTGTTCCTCGTGGATTCGGTGACGTTCCTCGCGGCCGCGCTGTTGTTCACGACCGTCTCCATCCCGGCCGCCGGGGAATCGGAGACGGCTTCGGGTGCGAACACGTCGGGCACTGCCGACACGACCACGGGGGACACGGCGACGGCCACCGACGGCGGGACCGCCGCCGACGAGGACCGGGCATCTGCCGACGGCGAGACGGAACCGAACGACACCGAGAGCGGCTACCTCGCCGACCTTCGCGAGGGTATCGAGTACGTCCGTGGGACCGTCCTCGTCCCGATGATACTCGGCGCCTCGCTGGTCAACTTCGCCGCGGGAGGGACCGCCATCGCGGCCATGCCTGCGTTCGCCGATACCTTCGGCGGGTCCGGTGCCTACGGCGCACTCATGGCGGCTATCTCGGCCGGGTCGCTCCTCGGCGCGGTCGTCGCCTCCCTCGTCGACGACCGACCGTTCGGGGCGCTCTCCATCGCGGCGTTCCTCGCCAGTGGTGTCCTCTGGCTCGCCGCGGTCGGGGCCGGCATGCGGACCGGGTCACTGGTCTTTACGGCCGGACTGTTCACCGTCGCGTTCGTCCCGGTCGGCGTCTCGAACATCCTGCTCTCGTCGATGGTCCAGTCCATCGTCCCGGAAGCACTGGTCGGGCGTGTCTCGAGTGTCCTCGGGAGCGCTTCGATGGTCTCGGTCCCGTTCGGGGCACTTCTCGGTGGGACCCTCACCGAACTGTTCGGTCCCGGCCCCCTCCTCGCGACGGGCGGGGTCGCCATCCTCGGACTGGGATGCTACTGGTTCCTCGACGAGCGACTCCGTGGCCTCGGGGCGGTGGGGGACGTAGAGACACTCACGTCGCCCGCCAGCGGGTGAGGTGATGACGAGTCGGCGGCGGCCGTCGTGGGGGACAGAGACACGGTACCGCGACTGCCGAAGCCTTAAACGGTCGGGAAACATACCGTCGGCCATGCAGCACGTGAAGATTCCGCAGGACCGCATCGGCGTGCTGATCGGTGAAGGCGGTGAGACGATGCGACGAATCGAGAACCGTGCCGGTGTCAGACTCGACATCGACTCGGAGAACGGTTCCGTCGCCATCGAGCAGGTGGGTGACCCCATCGACGCGCTGAAGGGCCCCGACATCGTCCAGGCCATCGGCCGTGGCTTCCCGCCCGAAGATGCGCTCTCGTTGCTCGACGACGAGATGCGTATGTTCGACCTCATCGACATCGACGCCGCAGCGCGGAACAAGCGAGACCTCAAACGGAAGAAGGGCCGGCTCATCGGCGAGAACGGCCGGACCCGGGAACTGATGGAGGAACTCACCGGCTCCAGCGTCGTCATCTACGGCACGACGATGGGCGTCATCGGTGACCCAGAACAGGTGCAAATCGTTCGCGAGGCCGCAGAGCGTATCCTCGACGGTGCGCCACACGGCTCGGTGTACTCGTACCTCGAACGCAAGCACAACGAACTGAAGCGCAAGGGCATGAACTTCCACCGCTATCCCGGTGGGACCTGAGCCCGACCCACGAACGACTCGCCGCCGAAATCGCACGACTGCGCGTACTTTTTGCGGTCCTGCCGTCTGCGCCACCGAGACGAATCGCCGGATTTCGGCTGGGTCGGCCACTGACTCGTTGTTGTATATAAAGGTAGTGTGTGTCTCTGTCCCACACGGCCCGTCTCGGGTTCCTGGCAGGCTTCCAGCCACTCCCACCAAAACCTTTTTGTAGAATCCCATTCAATCCATCGAGTGACTATGGCACAACAGATGGGCGGTCAGCCCCTTATCGTTCTCTCCGAGGACAGCCAGCGAACGTCCGGACGTGACGCGCAGTCGATGAACATCACGGCCGGAAAGGCCGTCGCCGAGGCCGTACGCACGACACTCGGTCCGAAAGGGATGGACAAGATGCTCGTCGACTCGACGGGCGAGGTCGTCGTCACGAACGACGGCGTCACCATCCTGAAGGAGATGGACATCGAGCACCCGGCGGCCAACATGATCGTCGAGGTCGCCCAGACCCAGGAGGACGAGGTCGGTGACGGCACCACCTCCGCCGTCGTCGTCTCCGGTGAACTCCTGAAGAAGGCCGAGGACCTCCTCGAACAGGACGTCCACGCGACCACCATCGCGAACGGGTACCGCCAGGCCGCCGAGAAGGCCAAGGAAGTGCTCGACGACATCGCCATCGACGTCGACGCGGACGACCGCGAGTACCTCGAGAAGATCGCGGCCACCGCGATGACCGGCAAGGGCGCAGAGTCCGCGAAGGACACCCTCGCCACGCTCGTCGTCGACGCGGTCCTCGCCGTGCAGGACGAGGACGGCATCGACGCCGAGAACATCAAGATCGAGAAGATCGTCGGCGGCTCCATCGAGAACTCCGAACTCGTCGACGGCGTCCTCCTCGACAAGACGCGCGTCCACGACAACATGCCCTTCTTCGTCGAGGACGCCAACGTCGCCGTCCTCGACGACGCCCTCGAAGTGCGCGAGACCGAGATCGACGCCGAGGTCAACGTCACCGACCCCGACCAGCTCCAGCAGTTCCTCGACCAGGAGGAGAAGCAGCTCAAGGAGATGGTCGACAAGCTCGTCGACGCCGGTGCTGACGCCGTCTTCGTCGGCGACGGTATCGACGACATGGCACAGCACTACCTGGCCAAGGAAGGCATCCTGGCCGTCCGCCGTGTCAAGGACTCCGACGCGAAGCGCATCGCCCGTGCCACGGGCGCTCGCGTCGTCTCCAGCGTCGACGACATCGAGGCCGACGACCTCGGCTTCGCCGGCAACATCAGCCAGCAGGACGTCGGCGGCTCCGAACAGATCCTCATCGAGGACGTCGAGGACGCCAAGTCCGTCACGCTCCTCCTCCGCGGCGGCACCGAGCACGTCGTCGACGAGGTCGAGCGCGCAATCGACGACTCGCTCGGCGTGGTCCGCACGACCATCGAGGACGGCACCGTCCTCCCCGGCGGCGGCGCACCCGAAGTCGAGCTCGCGCTCGCACTGCGTGACTTCGCCGACTCCGTCGGCGGCCGCGAGCAGCTCGCCGTCGAAGCCTTCGCAGACGCACTGGAAGTCATCCCGCGCACCCTCGCCGAGAACGCGGGTCTCGACTCCATCGACAGTCTCGTCGAACTTCGCAGCAAGCACGACGGCGGCGAGTACGCTGCCGGCCTCGACGCCTACACCGGCGACGTCATCGACATGGAAGAAGAAGGCGTCGTCGAGCCGCTCCGTGTGAAGAGCCAGGCAATCGAGTCCGCGACCGAGGCGGCCGTCATGCTCCTGCGCATCGACGACGTCATCGCCGCAGGCGACCTCTCCGGTGGCCAGATCGACCCCGACGACGGTGGCGACGCAGGCGGCCCGCCCGCAGGCGGCATGGGCGGCGGCATGGGCGGTATGGGCGGTATGGGCGGCATGGGCGGCGCGATGTGAAACTCGGTTCGCTAGCTCACATCCCACCCCACACCGACCCGCTCCCGCACCGCTATCTGACCGACGAACTTCTTTCGACGCCGATTCGATAGCCACAGCACCCACGCTCTCGCCGATACGATCGACATTTCAGCCAGTAGAAAGTATTTACCGCGACGGTCGCTGGTCTGGCGTATGCGTCGTCGCACCCTCCTCGCGTCCGTCGGCACCGTCCTCGCGACCGCAGGCTGTCTCTCCGACGCCGGGTCGCCGGGGGCCGACGGCCAGCGTCCCGACCCGGAAACCGACACGACAGCCACCGAAACGCCGGTGCCGACCAGCCAGTCCCCCGCCGCGTTCTCCAGTGCTGTCACGGTCGGTGGGACCACGTTCCGTTTCACCGGTGTGACGACCCGACACTCGTACTTTCACCTCACGTTCCCGGACGCGATGGCGGTCGAGGCGGCCGACGGCCAGTTCCTGTTCGTCGGCGTCGCCGTCGAATCGGGACAGGCACCCGAACTCGGGGCGTTCGACCTGGTCGTCGGCGACGAGACGTACGCCCTGTCGACCGAACTCGGCGAACGGAACCCATACAGCGTCCCGGTCGCGGCAGGGAACGGCGGCCCGTACGACCCGGAGGAGGGGGCCGGCTGGCTCGGTGCCGATGTCCCCGCCCCGAGTCCGGGGCCGGAGCCGCTGCTCCGGCTGTCGGTCGGCGGCGACACCCGGGACGTGGCCCTCCCGGGGTTCCTCGCGGACGAACTCGGTGACCCCGCGCCCGAATATACCTTCGACGATATTTCGGCCCCGGACTCGGTTGGCCCCGGCGAAGACATCGTGGTCGAACTCCCGGTGACGAACGAGGGTGATGGGACTGGTACTGCCCGGGCCGTCGTGAACGAGGAGGGGCCGATGTACGCACCGCATCGCATGGAGGCGTCGCTCGACCCCGGCCAGTCCACCACGCTCACCGAGCACCTCACCAGCCACCTCGACTACGGGGTGAAGACGGACACGGTCCGGTTCGAGGTTCGTGCACCCGGCGTCGAGTCCAGCCACGAAGTCACGATCGAGGACTCGGCCTGACCCCTCACCGAGCGGCCACGACCTTCTTGGCGCCGCGCACCCGTGCAGTGGCCATGCAGGTTCGCGAGGTGATGGCAGACGAACCAGTGACCGTCGCCGAGGACGCGACGCTCCGTGAGGCCGTCGAGCAGTTCCTCCGCCACGGCGTGGGTAGTGCTATCGTCATGCGAGACGGCCGGACGCGCTCGTTCAAGTGTGGTATCGTCACCGACACAGACGTGTTGCGCGCCGGCTATCGGGAAGACGCACCGCTGTCGTCGCTCCGGGTCGCAGACGAGATGAGCAGTCCGGTCGTCACGGTGACACCCGAAACCAGCGTCGAGGACGCCCTGGAGACGATGCGACGGAAGCGAGTCAAACACCTCGTCGTGACCCACCAGATGCGGGTCGTCGGGGTGGTCACGCCCACCGACGTGGCGATGCACCACTCCGAGGCGGTCGAGGCGGCCCGTCACGTCCGGGCGAAACGGCCGGAGTGGCGACCGGACGACCCGTGAACGGGTTCTGGAGCCGGCGAACGACCGACCGAGGTATATAAGTTGATGCCGGCGAATCTTGCGGCATAATGCAGACACTCCTCCTGAGCAGCGAGGACGTCGACGAGAACGCACAGATGCCGGACGTCATCCGTGCGGTCGAAGAAGCGTTCGCGGCCTACGAGCGCGGTGACGCCCAGATGCCGGCGAAGTCCTACATCGACCTGCCCCAGTACGACGGCGACTTCCGGTCGATGCCCGCATACATGGAAGCCAGCGACTGGGCTGCCGCCGGCATCAAGTGGGTGAACGTCCACCCGGACAACCCGAAGGACCACGGTCTGCCGACCGTGATGGGGACGATGATATACTCCGACCCCGAGACCGCGTTCCCGCTGTCCATCATGGACGGGACCGAACTCACGATGAAGCGGACCGGGGCGGCCGCCGCGGTCGCCACGAACTACCTCGCGGTCGAGGACGCATCGTCGCTGGGTATCGTCGGCGCGGGCGTCCAGTCGTACACGCAACTCGACGCCATCAGTCAGGTCCGCGACATTCGGGAGGTCGTCGTCGCGGACGTGAACGAGGAGGCCGTCCAGCGGTTCATCGACCGCTACGACGACGAGTTCGACGTCCGCGCGGGGTCCATCTCGGAGGCCGGCCACTGCGACGTGCTTTCGACCGTGACGCCGGTCGAAGACCCCATCGTCTCGGCCGAGGACCTCGGCGAACACACCCACGTCAACGCGATGGGTGCCGACGCCGAAGGCAAGCACGAACTCGCGGACGAAGTGCTTCTCGCGTCGAAACTCGTCATCGACGACTACGACCAGACGACCCACTCGGGTGAAATCAACGTCCCGTTCCACGCCGGTACGCTGTCCGACGACGACATCTACGGCGAAATCGGTCAGATAGTCACGGGTGCCATCGACGGCCGGACCGACGACGACGGTGTGACCGTCTTCGACTCGACCGGCCTCGCCATCCAGGACGTGGCGACGGCCCACGTCGTCTACGAACACGCCGACGAGAACGACAACGGCACGCCGTTCGACCTGCTTGGTCTCGGGAACTGACCTGTAGATACGAAGATACTTTTGCCGCCGGGGCGAACTCGAGGCTACCGATGGTCCACGCTGCCGTGTTCGCAGACCTCGCGGTCTTCGAACTCGCGAACATCGGCTTGCTGGTCGCGTACGCGTCGTTGTTGGCGGTGTTCCTCCTCCAGTACCGCCGGGGTGACCTCTCGGGGTCGAGACTGTTCTTCCTCGTCGGGATGTGCCTGTCCTGGCTCGCCTACAGCGTTCTGCAACTCACCGGGGAGGGACGGTTCGCGAACGATACCGTTCTGAACTACGTGCTCGACGGGTTCTCCGCCGTCCTGCTCGTCGGCGGACTGTACGCGCTGTACCGCGGCTGGCGGGCACGCGGGAGTGACGGTGGCGAGAACGGCGACGGAGAGAACGGCAGAAACGGCGGTGGGACCGGCCACGGACTGGACTCGTAGCTAGCTACGTCGGCCGGACCGGCTACTGCGGGCGAACCGATTCCAGTGCCTTCGAGACGAGCCAGACCAGTGCGATGACTGGGAGTATCGGAAGGAGGATGACGAACAGGAGTCCGAACATGATGAGCCCGATTGCCGACATCTCCTCGTTGGGATGGCCGCCCGGCAGTTTCGTCACCGTCCTGAGTGCCTTCTTGGGCGTCGATACCTGCTGTTCGTCTGTTTCTGCTGTGCCCATGCGAAATGTACGGTCCCGAGATGAATAAGGACGCGCTCGGGCGGAGGTGAGGCGACGGCTGAACCAGGGTCGGCACTCCGAACGCCTCTGTCTGTCTGTCTGTCTGCCCCCAGTCAGTTCGCCTCGAAGTCGATGCTCGGGCGGAACGGGACCGCACCGGTGTCCGCGTCGTCGGCTTCGGTCTCGACGACGACCTCGGCGTCGAACTCGCGGGCGAGGAAGCCGGCGGCGTCCTCGTACACCGCGGCTTCGTCGAGGCTGGCCAGCTCCACGAGGCGGTCGTCGTCGGTCCCGCGGACGAGGTCGACGAGGTCCTGTACCAGGTCGTTCACCGCGTTGCCCTTCTCGCGCAGCGCCGGGTCGCTCATCACCTCGTTCATGACCACGCCCTGGTCCGGCCCGACCTCGTGGACGGTCTCGAACACGTCGTGTTTCCAGTCGGCGGCGACCGTCACCCGGACCACGTCGGGGTCGGCCTCGGGCACGTCCTCGGCGGCGTTCTGGAGCGATTGCTGGATGCCGTTGATGTCGTCCGTGAGTCGCTCCACGAGGCTCTCGGCGGCCTCGTCACGCGGGCTCCGAAGCGAGTCGTCGACCCCGGGCCACGGGGCGTCCTCGGCGGGCGTCCCGGTCAGTTGCTCGTGGAGTTCGTTCGCCAGGAAGGGGACGAACGGCGCGAGCAGGCGCAGCCGGGTCTCCAGCACCGTGCGGAGGGTCCACGTCGCGCCAGCCCGGTTCGTGTCGGTCCGGCGGCGGTACCAGCGCAGGTCCTCCTCGAAGTTGTAGAAGGCCGCCTGCGAGGCGGTCCGCGTCTCGAAGCGGTCCATCGCCTCCGTGACGGTCGCGACGGTGTCTTGCAGTCGCGAGAGCAGCCAGCGGTCGATCTGTTCGAGGTTGCGCTCGCCGTCACCGCTGTCTCGCGGCTCCGCCGCTCGACTATCCGCGGAGCGTGGCTCCGCGCGCTCGATGATATCCCGGGCCCGTCGCCAGAAGCGGTCGAGCTGGTCTCTGGTACTGGCGACCTGCTCGGCGCGCCAGTCGTAATCCTGCCACGGCTCTGCCGAGTTCATCAGGAAGAACCGTACGGTGTCCGCGCCGTACGTCTCGATGGCTTCGCCCGGGAGCACGACGTGCCCCTTCGAGGAGGACATCTTCTCGCCCTCCAGCAGGCCCATTCCCATGACGGTGATGCCCCGGGGCCACTTCGACGGCTCGAACAGTTCCGCGTGGTGGAACAGGTAGAACGTCAGGTGGTTGGTGACGAGGTCGTTGCCCGAACACCGGTAGTCGACCGGGTACCAGTAGTCCCACTCCTCGCGGAGGTCGAGGGCGGTCTGGGGCGGTTCCTCGACCGCGTCTGCGCCATAAAACAGCGTGTCGAAGAACTCGCGGTCCATCTCGTCGGGGTCCACGTCGGCCAGCCGGTGGGCGAAGGTGTAGTACGCCATGTAGACCGTCGAGTCCGACAGCGGCTCGATGACGAACTCGGGGTCCCACGGCAGGCGGGTGCCCAGCCCGTAGTTGCGGATACACGGCCACTCGTTCAGCCAGTCGATGGTTTGGTCGTACTGCTCTCTGGTGTTCTCCGGGATGGCGTCCAGTCCCGCGACGGCGTCGTGGGCCTTCTCTTTCCAGTCGGCGTCGTTGTACCGCAGGAACCACGTCTCCTGTTTGGCGACCTCCACGTCGCCGCCGCAGCGGCAGACGACCGCCTCGGAGAACTCCTGCATGGTGGCGAAGGCGTCGCCGAGGTATCGTTGCTTGAACTCGTCGCGCACGTCCTCGACCACCTTCCCGGCGAACTTCCCGTACTCCGCCAGCAGTTTTCCGGAGTGGAACTCGGCGTTGTAGAGGTCCTGCGTGACCGCCTTCAGGTCGGGGTCCTGGCTGGACTCGATGCCCGCCTCCTCGACCGCCGACTTCGCGGGAACCTCGCCGTAGCCCTCGATTTCGAGGATTGGGACCGGTTCGATGGCGGCCACTTCGTCGGCGTCGATGCCGTACCCGGCCATCTCCCCGGCTGCGGCCGCCTCCCTGGCCTCCTGCAGCGCGAGATAGTCGTCCGGCGAGTGTGCCGGCACCGACATCACGACGCCCGTCGCGTTGTCGGCATCCACGAAGCTCGCGGGGAGGACGAGCACGTCGTCGCCCGTTACCGGGTTCTCGACGTGCTTTCCGACGAGGTCGGTTCCCGAGTACTCGTACCGGACCTCGACCTCGTGACCCTGCAGGTCGAGCTTCTCGGCGGCGGTCTGCGAGACGAACCAGAACTCGTCGTCGACCTCGGCGACCACGTAGTCGGCGTCTGGGTCGACGAAGGCGTTGGTCACCCCGCGGACCGTCTCCGGGCGCAGGGTCGCCATGGGAACGGTCACGTCCGCCCCGTCCAGTTCTGCGCCGAACTTCACGAGGGTGTACTCCTGGAACTCGGCCTCCTCTCCTTCGAGGAGGTCGTGGGTCGTCACCGGCTGGTGCTCCTCGGTGCAGTACTTGACTGGATGGAGCCCCTTCTCCAGCAGGCCACGCTCGCGCAGCGTCTCGTACTGCCACGTGATGAACTTCGAGTAGCGCTCGTCGTTCGTGGTGAACTCCCGCCGCCAGTCGATGGAGAGCCCGAGTTGTTGCATCCCCTTCTTGTAGTGCTCCTCGATGAAGTGCCGGGCGAAGCCCATCGGCGTCTCCAGTTCTTCGAGGGTGTCCTCGGAGACGTTGTACGTGTTCGTCAGGACGTCGAGTTGCTTCGCTTCGCCCTTCTTCAGGCGCTCGACCGCCCCGACGATGGGCGTCCCCGTGACGTGCCACGCGATGGGGAACAGCACGTTGTCACCCTGCTGGCGGCGGTATCTCGCGTACACGTCCGGCACGGTGTAGGTCCGGGCGTGCCCGATGTGCATCCCGCCGCTCGGGTACGGGTACGGAACCGTGACGAACGTCGGCTCCGCGTCCGACCCGGGGTCGGGTGTGGCCTCGTATCGGCCTTCCTCCCGCCAGCGGTCACGCCACGTCGCTTCGAGTGCCTGCGGGTCGTACTCCATACCCTTCGATTCGCGTGGAGACGACAAAAAGGCAGCCGCAGGGGGGGTGTGACCGCCTCGGCAGCCAGCCGGAATCGCCGGGAGTCGGCCAGTCTCGCGCTGTCGGATTGAAAAGCCTTTCACGCTGCGTATCGTCGGCTCACGCAACGAGATATCTATGCAGCGACAGCAGGGGTTCGACCACACACGAATCGAGCGACGATGGCAGGAGGCATGGGACGACGCGGACGTGTTCCGCGTCGAGGACGACGCGACCGACCCCGAGTACGTCCTGGCGATGTTCCCGTACACGTCCGGCCAGCTCCACATGGGTCACGTGCGGAACTACGCCATCACGGACGCCTACGCCCGCTACCAGCGCCTGCAGGGCGAGGACGTGCTCCACCCGATGGGCTGGGACTCCTTCGGCCTCCCCGCGGAGAACGCGGCGAACGAGCGCGACACCAACCCCCGCGAGTGGACCGAGCGCTGTATCGAACAGATGCGCGACCAGTTCGAGTCGCTGGGCTTTGGCTACGACTGGGAGCGCGAGGTCAAGACCTGCGACCCGGACTACTACCGCTGGAACCAGTGGATGTTCGCCCGGTTCAGGGAGGCCGGACTGGTCGAGCAGAAGGCCAGCGAGGTCAACTGGTGTCCGTCCTGTGAGACCGTGCTGGCGGACGAACAGGTCGAGGGCGACGACGAACGCTGCTGGCGGTGTGACACCCCCGTCGGCGAGCGCGAACTCGACCAGTGGTTCTTCCGCATCACCGAGTACGCCGACGAACTGCTCGACGCCATCGACGACCTCGACGGCTGGCCGACGAACGTCCGGGACATGCAGCGCAACTGGATCGGCCGCACCGAGGGCGCGGAGATTCCGTTCACCATCCAGACCCCCGACGGCGAGGAGGACGTGACCGCCTTCACCACCCGGCTGGACACCATCCACGGTGCGACCTACTTCGCGCTCGCTCCGGACCACCCGCTGGCCGAGGCCGCCGCCGAGCGCGACGACGACGTAGCCCACTTCGTCGACGAAGTGGCCGTCCCCGAGGGCGACGAGCCCCAGGGTGTGAAGACCGACCTCACCGCGACGAATCCGGCGACCGGCGAGGACCTGCCGGTGTACGTCGCCGACTTCGTCCTGAGCGACGTTGGGACGGGCGCGCTGATGGCCGTCCCGGCCCACGACGAGCGCGACCACGCCTTCGCGCAGTCCCACGACATCGACATCACGCAGGTCGTCGCACCCGAAGACGACGACGTCGAGGTCGACGTGCAGGAGGCAGCCTACACCGAGGACGGCGTGCTCGTCAACTCCGGCGAGTACGACGGTCTGTCGAGCGCCGAGGCCCGTGAGGCCCTCACCGAGGACCTCCCCGGTGCGGAGTCTGCCGTCCAGTACCAGCTGCGTGACTGGGGCGTCTCCCGCCAGCGCTACTGGGGCACCCCGATTCCCATCGTCCACTGTGACGAGTGTGGGCCGGTCTCCGTGCCGGACGAGGACCTGCCGGTCGAACTCCCCGAGTTCGTCCACACGACGGGGAACCCGCTGGACGCTGCCGAGGAGTGGAAGCACACCGACTGTCCCGAGTGTGGCGGCGACGCCGTGCGCGAGACGGACACGATGGACACCTTCGTCGACTCCTCGTGGTACTTCCTGCGCTTCACCGCGCCCGACATGGTGGACGCCCCGTTCGACGTCGAACGTGCGAACGACTGGATGCCGGTCGACGAGTACGTCGGCGGCATCGAACACGCCGTGATGCACCTGCTGTACTCCCGGTTCGTCACGAAGGCGCTCGCCGACCTCGACCTGCTGGAGCACCGCGAACCGTTCGACACGCTGGTCACGCAGGGGATGGTTCTGGGCGAAGACGGCGCGAAGATGTCCAAGTCCAAGGGCAACGGCGTCTCGCCCGAGCGCATCGTCGAGGAGTACGGCGCCGACACCGCGCGCCTGTTCGTCCTGCGTGCGGCCCGCCCGGACAAGGACTTCCCGTGGAGCGAGGAGGGCGTCCGCTCCAGCCACGAGTTCCTCCAGCGCCTCTACCGGCTGGCCGAGGACGTGGACCTCGACGCCACCCCGGACACGGACTCACCCGCCGCGGCGTACGTCTCTCGTGAGACCGACGCGACCATCGCGGCCGCCGCAACCCACTTCGACGAGATGCAGTTCAACCTCGCGGCCCGCGAGATAGACGAACTGGTCACCCTGCTGGTGCGCTACCGCGGCCGGGACGACGCCGACCCCGGCGTGGTCGCCCGCGGCGTCGAGGCCGCCGTCAAGATGCTCGCACCCATCGCACCCCACGTCTGTGAGGAAGCCTGGACCGAACTCGCCGGCGACGATGCCGACTTCGTCGCCACCGCCGACTGGCCCGCCCCCGCCAGCGACGTGACCGACCACGAGCGCGAGCGCAAACTGGTCGAGAACACCCGCGAGGACGTCCGCCAGATCATCGACGTGGCCGGCATCGAGGACCCGACCGGCATCGACGTGGTCGTCGCGCCGCAGTGGAAGCACCGCGCCCTCGAACTCGCTATCGACGCCGGCGACGACGTTGTCGGCTCCGTGATGCGCGACGAGGAACTCCGCCAGCAGGGCTCTGCTGCTGCGGACTTCGCGAAGGACCTCGCCGCAGAACACCCCGGGCTCTCCGAGGCACTCCCGCCCGAGCGCGAGCGCGAGGCCCTGGAACGTGCGACCTGGCTCGTCGAGGACGAGTTCGACGTCCCGGTGCAGGTGCTCGCGGCCGAGGACGCCGACGACGGCGTGGCGAAGAAGGCCCGCCCCGGGCGCCCCGCGATTCAGGTCCACGAGGACTGAGCCGAACGTCACAGATTTCGGTCTCTCTACTGGATTTTCTGTCTGGCGCGCGCTGGTGAGCGTGCTTCACGCCAGTGAAGCCGCGAGACGAGTCGCGCGAGGGATGAGCACCGCAGCGGAGCACCGCGGAGCGAGGAGCGCAGTCGGGTGGGGAGGGTGTGGTGCGGTGGCGGTGCTGTGCGGTCACCATCTCCACCGGCGCGAGCCCGCTGCTCGTCGCCATCTGGACGACTTACCTGCGCTACCCATCTGGACGACTCTCTTGGACGACCCTCCTGGACGACTCACCTGCTCGTCGCCAACCGCCCCATCCACCGTTCCAACAGTGTCAGTGGGGCGTCGAACGACAACCTCTGGAACGCCGCCGAAAACAGCCGTTCTCAGCTGATGTCGATGGTGTGGCCTTCGTCCGCCTCCTCCTTCGGCAGGCGGATGGTCAATGCGCCGTTGTTGAACGACGCCGTGATACCGTCCTCGTCGACCGGTTCCGGGACGCGGATGCTCCGGCTCACCGACTCGCGGCGCTCGCGGTGGATGTACCGGCCCGCTTCCTCCGAGCCCTCCTCGGTCTCCTCCTCGCGCGAGGCGTCGAGATGGAGTGTCCCCTCGGAGAACGTCAACTCGATGTCGTCGCTGGCGAACCCGGGCAGGTCGGCGATGACTTCGTACTCGTCGCCGTGGTCCTGCATGTCGATGGGCACCGTCTCCAGTGTGGACATTCCGCTCTGGTCGAACTGCTGACTCATTCGGTCGATCATCTCCTCGAACTCCTCGAACGGATTTCGTCGCATCACAGGCGACTGATACGGGCGCTGATACCTTAAAAGCGACTCCGGTCGCCCGTGTGTCCTGTAGATTCGGAGTATTCAGGTGAATGCGTGTTCAGCGACTTGCATTACCCCGACACCCTCATATCTCCACGCTTCGTAAGCGTGAGTAGGCGGCGATAGCCGACAGGAAGGGGGAGTTGGCCAGCCGCCCTCGCTGCTCATTCCGTGCACTACAGATTCGAGAGCAGCCTCTTTCAGTACGAGTGAATCGTTCATCGGAGCCGACGCTGCGCCGAGAGACCTGGACCTGTTCGAGTCGAACGGGGCAGTCGAGACAGCTCGCTTTCTCCCCACTCACTCCAGTACGTGACGCACGTCGTACGACCCGAGCACCCGCACCCAGCCGTTGCCGGCGATGTCCTCGATGACCGAGAGGGCGTCCTTCGTGCGCTGTTCGTACAGGCCGGCGTCGACGTCGATGTGGAAGACGTAGTCGCCGAGGCGCTCGCCCGAGGGTCGGGACTCGATACGGCTCAGGTTGATGTCGCGCTCTGCGAACGGCTGCAGGAGTTCGAGCAAGAGCCCGGGATAGTTCGTGTTCGGGTACACCACGAACGAGGTCTTGCCACCGGCTTCGGACCGGGTCTCCGGCGGTGCGACCACGAAGAAGCGCGTCGCGTTCGAGGTTCGGTCTTGGATGTCCGAGGCGAGGACCTGTACCGTCTCGTCGGCGGTCCCCGGGTGAGCGATGGCCGCGACCGTCTCGTCCTCGCGGGCGTGTTCGACGCCCTGCGCGGTGCTCGCGACGGGTTCGCGCTCGACCCCCGGGTAGTGTTCGTCGAGGTACTCCCGGCACTGTGCGAGCGCCTGCGGGTGGCTCGCGACCGTGTCGAACTCCTCGGACTGCGCCAGCAGGGCGTGCCGGATGGGCGTGACGACCTCCTGGAGGACTGCGACCTCGTAGCTCGCGAGGGCATCGAGCGTCTCCGTGACGCTGCCCTCGATACTGTTCTCGATGGGGACGACGCCGCGGTCGGCCTCGCCCTCGGCGACGGCCTCGACGATGCTCGTCACCGATTCGCGGAACGACACGTCCTCGGCGACCGCACGGGCGGCACGATGTGAGTACGTGCCCGCGGGCCCCAGCGTGACGACTGTCATGGCAGGCGGTACAGCGCGCCTCCGGAAAAACACGTCGGGGTCACAGACGCGCCAGTCAGCGACGCCGAGACCGCGGCGAGGGGAGCGTCCGGAGCGTGACCTGGTCGTCGCCGTCGAACGAGGCGACGCGACTCGGTTCGAGGACGTGTTTGCCCGCCAGCGTCTGGTCGACGACTCGCCGGACGCGACTGGCCGGCAGTCCCCTGTCGAGGTCCACGAACGCCACCCGGTCTTCGACGCGTTCGATACGTCCGACGAGTTCACCGTCCGCGGTGAAGACGTGCTTTCCTTCGTCACTGCGCCGGAAGGCGCGGGCCATACGAGCGACGTCGGGTTCGAGGGCCTTCGAGTGGTGGCCTACAAGGCTTTGGCCGGGCGGTCTTGCTGTCGCTCTCCCGGTGAGACCGACCGGCTTCCACGGGCGCACAGCAGGTACTTCGGTCTAGCTAACGTATCTTCCCCGTGGATTCTGGCCGCTCTTCGGGCGTCCCGTGGCAGTCGCGAACGGTGCAGGTCGTCCTCGCGAGTTCGATACTCGTGGTTCTGGGCGTCCCGCTGGTGAGTCCGGCCCTCCCGGCGGTCAAGCACGCCTTTTCGCTGACCGATGCGGAGGCGAGTCTGCTCATCACCCTGTACACGCTCCCCGGCATCGTGTTCGCGCCACTGGCCGCCGTGCTCGCCGACCGGTACGGTCGTCGGCCTGTCCTCGTCCCCTCTCTGTTCGGGTTCGCCCTCGCCGGGGCGAGTGTCGCCCTCCTCTCGTCGTTCCCGGTCGTCCTCGCCGCGCGGTTCGTCCAGGGCGCGTGTGCCGCGGGTATCTTCACGCTGACCATCGCACTCGTCGCCGACGGGTTCGACGGGGACCAGCGACGTGCCGTCTTCGGGGCGAACGTCGCCGTCCTCTCGCTCTCGGCTGCGGCCGCCCCGCTGGTCGGCGGAGTACTCGCCGAGTTCGGGTGGAACCTGCCGTTCGCGGTGTTCCTCGTCGGGCTCCCCATCGCCGTGTTCGCAGCCCGGACGCTGGTCGACACCTCGCGGGCGACGACCGTCTCGGGGCTCGCGTACCTGCGTGGGTCGGTCGCAGCGCTCCCGGCCCGGCCCGCTGCCGCCTTCTACGGTGCAGCCTTTGCCATCTCCTTCTTACTGCTCGGGGCGCTGTTCACCGCATTGCCGTTCCTGCTGAGCGAGTCGTTCGGCCGACCACCGGCGGACGTCGGCCTCGTCCTCACCGCATCCACGCTCGCGACTGCGGTCACCTCGCTTGTCGCTGGACGGGTCACCGCAGGCCTGTCGGAAGCACGCGTGCTCGTCGCGGGCGCAGCCATCGTCGGGTCGGGCGTCCTCGCGGCAGCACTCGCCCCGTCGGTCCTGTTCCTCGCGGCTGCAGCCGTCAGCTTCGGCGTCGGCGCTGGCCTCGCGTTCCCGGCTATCGACAGCGCAGTCAGCAGACTCTCGACCGCCCGGTATCGGGCCGGGGCACTCGCCCTGCGCAACAGCGTCGGCTTCCTCGGCTCGTCGGTCGGGCCGGTCGTCGTCACGGTCAGCGCCGAACTGGTCGGCTATCCCTGGGTGCTGGCTGGCCTCGGGGCCGGTACGCTCGGGGCGGCCATCGTAGGGTGGGTCGTTGGCAGCCGCAGTCGGCACTCGGCGGTCGAATAGACGAGAGAGAGGGGGGTTACCGGTTCAGCGTGTGGATGGCGTGGCCGAGTGCGTTCTCGGCGGCCTCCATCACGGCCTCTGCGAGCGTCGGGTGGGTGTGGACCGTCGCGGCCACGTCCTCGAGGGTGGCACCCATCTCGACGGCGAGCGACAGTTCCGCGATGAGTTCGGAGGCCTCGGGGCCGACGATCTGTGCGCCGAGCAGGAAGCCCGAGTCCTCGTCGGCGACGACGCGGACGAAGCCGTCGGTCTCGCCCGTCGAGAGGGCACGACCGCTGGCCTGGAAGGGGAACTTGCCCGTGACTGGGCTGAACCCTTCGTCTTCGGCCTGCTGTTTGGTGAGGCCGACGGTGCCGATTTCGGGGTCGGTGAACACCGCGGCGGGCATCGCCATGTAGTCCAGTGCGGCGGGTTCGCCGGCGATGAACTCGGCGGCGACCTGGCCTTCTTTCGAGGCCTTGTGTGCGAGCATCGGCTCGCCGGCCACGTCGCCGATGGCGAAGATGTTCTCGACGTTCGAGCGGGCACGGTCGTCCGTCGGGATGAAGCCCTTCTCGTCGGTCTCGACGCCTGCCGCTTCGAGGTTCACCGTGTCGGTGACTGGCTGGCGGCCGACCGCGACCAGCACCTTGTCACAGTTGAGTTCGAGTTCCTCGGCTTCGGCTTCGGCGGCCTGCCCGCCGTCGGTGGCTGCCGGGCTGGCGGTGACGGTGATACCGCGGCCATCGGCGCGTTCCTCCCAGCCGGAGGCGGAGTAGCCGAAGTGGAAGTCGACGCCGAGGTCCTCGGCGTGCTTGCGCACGATGCGGCTGATGTCGTCCTCGTACGGCGGGAGCACGTCGTCGAGCATCTCGACCACGGTCACGTCCGTCCCGAGTTTCGCGTAGACCGTCGCGAGTTCCATGCCGATGTAGCCCGCGCCGACGACGACGAGTTCGCTCGGAATCTCTTCGAGTTCCAGTGCGCCCTTCGAGGAGAGCACGTGCTCTTCGTCGAACTCGAAGCCCGGAATCTGGATGGGCCGCGAGCCGGTCGCGACGATACAGTGCTCGAACTCGATGGACTCGGAGCCCTGGCCCTCGCCACTGTGGACGATGCGGACCTTGTCGTTGCCGGCGAACTCCGCCGTGCCCTCGACGAGGTTGACGCCGTTGGCCTTGCAGAGCTTCTCGACGCCGCCGGTGAGCTGGTCGACGATGCCGTCTTTCCAGTTCACCATCTGCGAGAGGTCCACGGCCGGGTTGGCGTGGATACCCATCTCTTCGGCGCTGCCGGCGTCGTGGGCGAGCGAGGAAGCGGTTATCATCGCCTTCGACGGGATGCACCCGCGGTTCAGGCAGGCACCACCGAAGGCGTCCTTCTCGACGAGCGTGACGTCGAGACCGAGTTGCCCGGCGCGGATGGCGGCGACGTAGCCGCCCGGTCCCGCACCGATTACCAGTACGTCCGTTCCTGTCGTGACGTCTCCGACGACCATGTTATTCTAGTAGCAGAAGTTTGGGGTTCTCGAGGTACTTCTTGACCTCGTTGGTGAACTGGGCGCCGTCTGCGCCGTCGATGATGCGGTGGTCGAAACTGAGCGAGAGCGTCAGGACGTGGCGGATTTCGATGGAGTCCTCGCCGTTCTCGTCGGTGACGACGCGCGGCTTCTTCTTGATGGCACCGAGCGCCAGGATGGCGGCCTCGGGGTAGTTGACGATGGGTGTGGCGTACTCGCCGCCGATGCCACCGATGTTCGTGATGGTGAACGTGCCACCACGCATCTCCTCGACCGAGATGGAGCGCTCGCGGGCCTTCGCGACGAGTTCGTTCATCTCGGAGGAGAGCTGGAGCAGCCCCTTCTGGGCGGCGTTCTTGACGACGGGCACCATGAGCCCGGCGTCGGTCGCGGTCGCGACGCCGATGTTGTAGTAGTGCTTCTTGACGATTTCGTCGTTCTCCTCGTCGAGCGAGACGTTGACCTGCGGGTACTCCTTGAGCGCGGCGACACACGCCTTCATCACGAAGGGCATATAGCTGAGGTTGATGTCACGCTCGGCTGCGACCGGCTTGAGCTCTTTGCGGGTCTCGACCAGCCGCGTCACGTCGACTTCGTCGTGGTGGGTGACGTGTGGGGCGGTGAACTTCGAGTTCGCCATCGCGTCGCCGATGGTCTTGCGGACGCCGCGATAGGGCTCGCGGGTCTCGCGTTCGCCCTCGACGACCTGTCCGCCGGCCATCGCCTGTGCGTCGGCCTGCTGGGCCTGCTGGGCTGCCTCGGCGTACTCTCGCACCGCTTCGGGCGTGACGAACGCCTGTCCCTCGCGCTCTTCGGTGGCGGGAACGGCGTTGATGTCGACGCCTTCCTCCTCCGCGAGCTTGCGCGTGGCCGGTGCCGCGAGCGTCCTGTCGCGGTCTGCGGCCTCGCGCTGGATGGTCTGGGCGGCCTGCCCACCCGAACTGCCGGCGTCGGTGGTCGCCGGCTCCGACGTGCTCTCGGCTGCCCCCGCCGATGCGGGCTCTGTGGGTTCGGGCTCGCCGCCGGACTCCGCGTGGGCGCGGACGTCCTGCTCGGTGATGCGGCCCGAGGGGCCACTGCCCGAGACTGCGTTGATGTCCACGTCGAGTTCGCGGGCGAGTCGCCGGGCACTCGGGGGCGCGAACACGCGGCCCGAGGGCGTCTCGGCTTCAGCCTCGCCACCGGTGTCTGCTTCCGCCGCGCCTTCTGCCTCGGCTTCGGCCGGTTCGTCGGCACCGACGGCGTCGAGGTCGTCCTCGCCTTCGACGTTGTAGACCATGATGACGTCGCCGACGGGGACCATCTCGCCTTCCCTGGCGCGGAGTTCTTTGACCGTGCCGTTGTACGGCGAGGGGACCTCGACCAGCGCCTTGTCCGTCTCGACCTCTGCGACCGGCTGGTCCTCGGTGACCGTGTCGCCCTCTTCGACGAGCCACGACACGAGTTCGCCTTCCGCGACACCTTCGCCGACGTCGGGGAGTTTGAATTCTCGAACCATCTTAGAAATCCATCGCCTCGCGGATGCCCTTCTTGATGCGTGCCGGCTCGGGGAGGTAGTAGTCCTCTAACGCGTACAGCGGGAACGGCGTGTCGAAGCCGGTGATGCGCTTGACCGGTGCCTCCTGATACAGCAGTGCCTCCTCCTGGATGATGGTCGCGATTTCGCCGCCGAGGCCGCCCGACTTGGGTGCCTCGTGGACGACGGCCGCGCGACCGGTCTTCTTGAAGGACTCGACGATGGTCTCCTCGTCGAGCGGGGAGATAGAGCGGATGTCGACGACTTCGACGTCGATGCCGTCCTCCTCGGCGAGTTCTTCGGCGGCCTCCATGGTCGGGCGGGTCATCGCACCCCACGTGAACACGGAGATGTCCGAGCCCTCGCGGCGGACCGCGGCCTCACCGAGTGGGACCTCGTAGTCGCCGGTCGGGACCTCGTCGCGGAACGCGCGGTAGATGAGCTTCGGCTCGAGGAAGATGACCGGGTCCGGGTCGCGGATGGCCGAGATGAGCATCCCCTTCGCGTCGTAGGGTGTGCTCGGAATCTGGACCTTCAGACCGGGCTGGTGGGCGAACATCGCCTCGGTGGACTCGGAGTGGTGCTCCGGGGCGCGGATGCCGCCACCGTAGGGGGCGCGGACGACCATCGGGCACGTGAACCGACCGCGGCTGCGGTTGCGCAGGCGTGCGGCGTGGCTCACGATCTGGTCGAAGGCGGGGTAGATGAAGCCCATGAACTGGATCTCGGGGACGGGCTTCAGGCCGTAGGCGGCCATGCCGATGGCGGTGCCGATGATGCCGGATTCGGCCAGCGGGGTGTCGATGACGCGGTCCTCGCCGAACTCGTCGTAGAGGCCTTCCGTGGCGCGGAACACGCCGCCGTTCTTGCCGACGTCCTCGCCCATGACGAGCACGTCGTCGTCGTTCTTCATCTCCGTGTACAGGCCGTCACGAACGGCCTGCACCAGGGTCAGGTTCTCCGTCTCGGGTTGGGTATCTTGCGTAGACATGTGTATCACTCCAGCAGGGCGTCGTCGCCGAACTCTGCACGGACCTCGTTGAACCACTCCAGCTGTGCCTGGAGCTTGCGAGGCATGTCGGCGTAGACGTGCTTGAATATCTCTTCGGGGTCGGGGCGTTCGACGGCCTCGGCCGCGGCGATTGCGTCGGCGACGTCGTCTTCTATCTCCGCGGTGATGGCGTCGACGCGCTCGTCGTCGAGCAGGCCGTTGTTGCGGAGGAACGTCTCCATCCGTGGAATGGGGTCCTTCTTCTTCCACTTTTCGACCTCGGCGTCGTCCCGGTAGACGCTCGGGTCGTCGGCGGTCGTGTGCGCCCCGAACCGGTACTGGACCGCCTCGATGAGGGTCGGCCGCAGTTCGTCGTCGTCGGGGTTCTTCGCCTTGTTCACGGCGTCCCGGGTGACCTTGTACACCGCGAGGGGGTCCATCCCGTCGACCTGGACGCCTTCGAAGCCGTAGGCCGTCGCCTTCTGGGCGATGGTCTCGGAGGCCGTCTGGCGCTCGCGCGGGACCGAGATGGCCCACTGGTTGTTGTTACAGAAGAAGACGTTCGGGGTGTCGAAGACGCCCGCGAAGTTGAGCCCTTCGTGGAAGTCGCCTTCCGAGGTCGCGCCGTCACCGAAGTAGGTGATGAACGCCTTCTCTTCGCCCTTCAGCTTCGAGGCCCACGCCGCGCCGGTCCCGTGGACCACCTGTGTGGCGATGGGGACGGCGACGGTGAAGATGTTGGCCTCCTCGGGGATGGCGTTCCCCTGCTCGTGGCCCATCCAGTAGAGGAGGGTCCGTTCGAGCGAGAGCCCACGGACGAGCGCGGCGGCGTGCTCGCGGTACGACGGGAACAGCCAGTCGTCGTCGTCGAGCGCGTGGGCGCTGCCGACCTGTGCACCTTCCTGCCCGGAGAGGGGCGGGTAGGTGCCCATGCGGCCCTGTCGCTGCAGGCTGACCGCGCGCTGGTCGAAGTGGCGGGCCAGCCGCATCTGTTTGTACATCTCGATGAGCTCGTCGTCATCGATGTCCGGCACCTCCGCACCGTCGAGGACCCGACCTGCATCGTCGAGTACCTGTACACGGTCACGGGGGTTGTGCTGTAACGTGCTCACGGGAGAACCCACCTTGACATGTGTGACACGTCTCCCGCTCGCGTTATATTGTTTTCGTAAAAACGTTGCTTTCGGACTCATTCTTGCCACACTGTCGCAAAGATTCACGGGAATCGGCGGTAAATCCGAACAGGTTTAAAATTCACTGGGAAAATCGACCCTGTTTGTTGGTCTATCACGGTTTTCCCCGCGGGATTCTGGACGGATGGGCGACTTCTTCGGGTGTGTCACGGTACCGTGGTTCGGTCGAATTCGGCCCGCGTCGTGCTATCGTCACCCACGATTCTGGCCGACGTATCTACTCTGTGTCATAGTTCTGGCGGGGGGCGCACGAGGTGGTGGGAGAACGGTCTCAGTCCGAGGCGACTCGGCGGGCGGCTTCCCTTGTTCGCGGCTCACCGTGTTGGCCGCTCGCTAGTCGGAGGCCACGCTTCGTGCGGCCTCCCTTGCCTCTTCGACCGACTTCCCGTCCCTGAGGATGGCGTCGACGAACAACTCGCCGGCCTTGTACGACGAGCGGACCATCGGGCCGGACGCACAGTACAGGAACTCCAGTTCGTCCTCGGCGACCTCGCGCCACGTGTCGAACTCGTCGGGATGGACGTAGCGTTCGACGTCCAGGTGCGTGAGGGAGGGCTGGAGGTACTGGCCCAGCGTCACCACGTCCACGTCTCTCTCGTGGAGGTCCGACAGCGTCTGGTAGATCTCGTGGTGGTACTCGCCCACGCCGAGCATCAGGCTCGTCTTGGTGTAGATGTCGGACTCGCGCGAAACCTGCTCCAGTACCGAGAGCGACTGCTCGTAGCCCGCGCGACGGTCTCGGACCGGCCACTGGAGGCGCTCGACCGTCTCGATGTTGTGTGCGATGACGTCGGGGTCGGCGTCGATTATCTTCCGGACGAGGTCGGGTTCACCCTGGAAGTCCGGGATGAGTACTTCGACGAGGATGCCGGGGTGACGCTTCTTTATCTCGCGGATGGTCTCGGCGAAGTGACCCGCGCCCTGGTCGGGGAGGTCGTCCCGGTCGACCGACGTGAGGACGACGTAGTCCAGCCCGATTTCGGCGATAGCCGAGGCGACGTTCGCGGGCTCGTCGGGGTCGAGTGGCTCCATGCCCCCGGTCTCGACGTCACAGAAGTTACAGCCGCGCGAGCAGCGGTGGCCCATCAGCATGAACGTGGCCGTCCCGCCGTCGCCCGACCCGTTGCGGCCGCTCCAGCACTCACCGAGGTTCGGACAGTTGGCTTCCTCGCACACCGTGTTCAGGTCGTGCTCGCGAAGTGTCCGCTTGATGTCCGTGAACTGGCGGCCCGATGGCGGCCGCATCTTCAGCCAGTCGGGCTTCCGGGAGCGACTCATGGCAAAACCTGCGGCTCGTGTGGACAAAAAGCGTGGGGATTGCACCGAGTGAGGGAACCCTCGACACGACCGAGTCGTTTCCATCGGTGATTGTCGACAGGGTTTTATGGGATAAGTGTACCAGTTTACAAACACGAAATGTTCGACGTGTCACGTGATGACATAACGTCGGGGTCGCTCTCTCAGGCCCTGCTCCTCCTCGCTGCTCCCCTCATCGCGCAGAACCTCGTGCGATTCGCGCAACTCGTCGTCGACGCCTTCTGGGTCGGACAGCTCGGCGAAGAGGCGGTCGCCGCGGTCGGGCTGGTGTTCCCGCTCACGTCCATCTGTCTGGCGGTCGCCACGACGGCGATGATTGGTACGCAGATCATCGTCTCCCAGCGCGTCGGAGCAGACGACGAGACTGGCGCCCGGCGCGTCGGCTTCAACGGTCTCTTGCTCTCGCTCTCGCTCATGCTCCCCGTGACGGCCGTCGCGATAGTCGGTGCGGGACCGTTCCTCGACTGGTCCGTCTCGACACTCAACCCCGGTACGGCCGTCGCCTCCCCGGCGACCGCCTACTTCGTCGCCTACGCCGTTGGCTTCCCGGCGATGGCGGCCTCCGACGCGGTCGAGGGTGCCTTCGTCGGCTGGGGCGACGCCCGGGCCGCGCTGTGGGTCAACGTCGTCACGGTCGTGGTCAACCTCGCACTCGACCCGTTGCTCATCTTCGGTGTCGGCCCGTTCCCCGAGATGGGTGTCGAAGGGGCGGGTGCCGCCACGGCCATCGGTGGCATCGCCGGCATGGTCCTCGTCCTCGCGTACGCGCTCGGCTTGCGCGACACCTTCTCGTTCTCGCGGGCCACCGCCGTGGTGGACCTCGACGACTGGCGCGAACTCCTCGACGTTGGACTCCCGAACGTCGGCCAGCGCCTCGCGCAGGACGCGGTCCGGCTGGTCATGATCAGCATCGTCCTCGCCGCCGGTGGGGCAGCGGGCCTCACCGCGTACACGCTCGGGGCACGTATCTCGGCCATCGCGTGGATTCCGTCCTCCGGGTTCATGCAGGCCGCACAGAGCGTCGTCGGGCAGAACCTCGGCGCGGGCAACACCGGGCGCGCCCGCCAGACCACGTGGACCGGCGTGGGCATCATCACGGCCGCGATGGCGGTCGCTGGCGGACTCCAGTTGCTGTTCCCGGAGGCAATCGCCCGGCTGTTCGTCCCCGATATCTCCGGTGACGGCCTCGCGCTCACGGTCGCGTACCTCCAGATTCTCGCGGTCGGCTACTGGGCCATCGGCGCGTCGTACCTGCTGCGGGCGGGATTCAACGCGGCCCGGCGGACCCGGACAAGCATGGTCGCCTCGCTGGCGCAGTACTGGGGAGTGCGCCTGCCGGTCGCACTCGTCGGCGTCTACCTGCTCGACTACGGCGTAGTCGCGGTGTTCTGGGGCGTCACGCTGTCGAACGTGCTAGTCGCCATCGGCCTTGGAATCTACTACTGGTACGAGACCAGCGACGGCATGATGGAACGGGCCGCCGACCGGGCCGCGGAGTCGGCCAGCTAGCGAGTTCGCGCACTCCACCACTGCCACCACCACTTTCGCCCCGGTACGGAAACGTTCTTGACACCGGGGAACTGGCTATGGAACGAGAATGGAGGTCGCCGAGGTCGTTCCAGATTTTGCCGACGCCTTCGCCTTCGAGGAGTTCAATCGCATGCAGCGGGAGGCGCTGCCGGCGTTGCTCGACTCGTCGGAGAACGTCGTCGCGAGCGCGCCGACCGCCAGCGGGAAGACCGCGCTGGCCGAACTCGCCATCTGTCGGGCGCTCGACACGGGGGGCACCGCGCTGTTCATCGCGCCGCTGCGGGCGCTGACGAACGAGAAGGAGGCCGACTGGGACCGCTTCGAGCAGCTGGGCTACTCGGTGTACGTCGTCACGGGCGAGCGCGACCTGAACCCGCGCCGTGCGCGTCACGCGGACATCCTCGTGATGACGCCCGAGAAGCTCGACTCGGCGACCCGCAAGCACGACACGACCCGCTACGACTTCATCACGGACGTGGACGTCTGCGTCATCGACGAGGTCCACCTGCTGGACTCGGACCGACGCGGGGCCGTCCTCGAGGTGACCGTCTCCCGGCTCCGCCGGCTCTGCGCCCCTCGCGTCGTCGCGCTCTCGGCGACCATGCCGAACATCGACGACGTGGCGGCGTGGCTCGACGCACCCCCGGAGAACACCTTCGAGTTCGACGACGAGTATCGCCCGGTCGACCTCCACGCCGACGTGAAGACCTACAGCCACGGCGAGAACTCCTTCGCGGACAAGTATCGGCGGCTCTACCGCGCCATCGACCTCGCGGAGCCACACCTGAACGACGAGGGCCAGGCGCTCGTGTTCGTCTCCTCGCGCCAGGACACCGTCCAGGCCGCGAAGAAGGCCCGGGACGAGGTGGCCGAACGCGACGTGGCGATGGGTGCCCGTGGCGACTACGACTTCCACACCGAGACGCAGGAACTCGACAACGACACGCTCCGGAAGTCCTGCCTCGACGGGGTGGCGTTCCACCACGCCGGGCTCTCGAAGAACGACAAGGACCGCGTCGAGGACTGGTTCAAGCAGGGGAAACTCCAGTTGCTCTTTTCCACCTCGACGCTGGCGTGGGGCGTGAACCTCCCCGCCCGCTGTGTCGTCATCCGGGACACGAAACTGCACGACCCCCTCGAAGGTGAGGTCGACATGAGTCCGCTGGACGTGCTCCAGATGCTCGGCCGGGCGGGACGACCGGGCTACGACGACGTGGGCCACGGCTACGTGGTCTGTGACGCCTCGGACGCAGGCAAGTACCGCCGCCTGCTCCGCGAGGGCAAGGAGATAGAGAGTCGACTCGCGGAGAACCTCGACGCGCACCTCAACGCCGAGATCGCGATGGGCACCGTCAGGGACCTAGACGACGTGATGGACTGGCTGGAGACGACGTTTTACTACCAGCGCGCCCAGTCCGAACCCGAGCAGTACGACTTCGCGAACCTCCGCGAGCGGGTGCGCGAGGTCCTGAAATCGCTGGTCGACCACGGCTTCGTCGACCTGGGCGACGACCTCGACATCTCCGCGACGGGCCTGGGCGTGCTCGCCTCGAAGTACTACCTCAGACTGGAGACCGCAGAGCGGTTCAAGACGCTCGCCGATTCGGAGGGAATCACCGAGAAGGGCGTCCTCGGGGCGGTCGCGACCGCCGCCGAGTTCGACAGCGTCAGCGCCCGCCAGTCCGAGAAGGAGGCGGTCGACGCGATGCTCGTCGGGCAGGACACCGGCGAGATGGACGCGGGCGGCCGGAAGGTGCTCGCCATCCTCGTCGGCGCGATGAACGGGACGACCCCGGGCGACCTGCGCTCTGACGCCTGGGTCATCAAACAGAACGGCCTGCGCCTGCTCGCGGCCCTGCAGGCGTTCCTCGACCGCTTCGCGAACCCCCACGCGACCAACGTCGCCCGCCGGGTCGAGGCGCGGGTCGAGAACGGGGTCGCGCCCGACGCAGTGGGCCTGACCGCCATCGACGGCGTCGGCCCCGGCCGTGCGAGCAAGCTCGCCAAGGAGGGCCTGAAGACACCCGCCGATGCGGTCGACGCCGGTGTCTCGGGGCTGGTCACGGCCGGCCTCTCCGAGGGGGTCGCCGAGCAGGTGTACGAGGGCGCGAAGAAACTCCCCGACATCTCTGTGGAGTGGGGCGACTTCCCGACAACCATCACCCGCGGTGAGAACGACATGTGCGAGGTGACCGTCCGCAACGACGGCGGCAGCGGCTCTGCCGGCGTTCGCGTGACGGTCAACGGCGTGGAGATGTCCGCGACCGAGACGTACCTCGACGGCGAGACCACGGTGCCGGTCGGGGTCTTCGGTGCGACCGACGACGAGTTGACCTACGAGGTGTCGGTCGCGTTCTCGAACCTGCCGCTGGTGCCGGTGACCGAAACCCGGACGGTTCGGGTACAGGACTGAGGCAGTCGCTGGACGCCGTTGTTTTCGGTTCTTTCGAATGGTCGGAAATTACATGCTCGTGGTCGGTACTGCCGGGTATGTCCCCCGCGAGAGGCGACGGTCCCCCGACAGCCGATGGCTTCGAGATTCCCTCCGGGGTCGTCGGGTCGCGGGTCGACGTGCTCCGATATCCCGGCGAGGGCGATGGCGAGACGAAACACCGCGCAGTGCCCGCGGGTGAGGGCGCGGCTATCGGAGAGGAGCGCGAGAACGCGGCGAAGCGGGCGCAGTTCGCCCCACAGAGCCGGCTCTGGGCCACGTTGATGGCCTTCAGTGGGATTTCACTGTCTGGCGAACTGGCAGAGAGCGTCGGCCTCCCGTACGGAGTCGGCCTTCTCTGGCTTCCGGTTCCCTTCGCCGTCCGCTGGTGGTACGACCTCGACGACTCGCGGGAATCGGTTCCAGAAGTCGTCGCTGAGGACGTTCCAGTTGCGACCGCCCGGCGGGAGTTCGACGCGGCGCTCGACGACGAAGTCGAGACGGAACGCGACGCCGTGACCGCCACCGTCGAATCGCAATCGCCTCAGCCTTCGATTCCCAGCAGTTCGTCCACCGTCGCCAGCAGGTCCTCGGGCGAGTCGACGACGAACTCGGCGTTCGAGAGGTCGACCGACTCGTCTGCGCCCGAGTGATACCCGATACAGGTCGTCCCGGCGGCGACCGCCGAGTCGACGCCGTGTTCGGAATCCTCGACCGCGATGCAGTTCTTCGGCGCGTAACCGACTTCAGCCGCGGCGTGCTCGAAGATGTGCGGTTCGGGCTTGCCGGGGACGTCGATGTCCTCGGCACTGACGACCGCGTCGAACTCGAGGTCGAAGCGGGCGAGCACGAGGTCGATCCAGTCGTGCGGCGAGGAGGAGACGACGGCCATAGGGATGCCCTGTGCTCTCCTGCGGGCCAGCCAGTCCGCGAAGCCGGGCAGGAGGGAGACCTTCTCGGTGTAGATGGTCTCGGCCGTGTCGTCGAAGCGGTCGACCCACTCCTGCTTGGTGACGGCTACGTCGTAGTGCTCGACGAGGTAGTCGTGTATCTCGCGGTAGTTCATACCCGTTATCTCACGGACTGCGACCGCCTCGTCGGGGACCGCCCAGGGGAGCAGTTCCTCACGTTCGCGTTCGACCCAGTAGTCCTCGGAGTCGACCAGTACGCCGTCCATGTCGAACAGCACCGCGTCGTGACTCATGTGTTGGTCGTGTGGTCGCAGGCGGGGTACTTCGTTTGGGTGGGTCCGTGGGTTGGATTGCCGCCTTTCGTGGTCGAATCGTCGTGAGTTGCCGAGAGTGTGGATGGCGACGAGCAGTTCACCCGAATCGATGGCGATGAGAGACCGCCCTGCACAGCACCGCAACCGCACCACACCCTCCCCAGCCGATTCCCTCCGCTTCGCTGCGCTACGCTCCGGCCATCCCTCGCACGCGTTCACCTCACGGTCTCACTGTCGACACGCTCGCCAGCGCGTGCCACCCGGCGAGACAGCACCCGTCGCCACGGCAGGGTTCAAATACGAGTACGGGACCAACCCCGGCATGACAGCGTCAGTGCGCGTCTTCGCGGGGGATTTCACCGTCGTCTTCGACGGGGCGGACAGACAGGAACATCGCGGCCACGTCGTGGTCGTCGTCAAACCGGACGACACCGTGCTCGTCCACGACGCGACGGGGTACCAGCCGGTCGCGTGGCTCACCCGGGCGAGCGAGGTGTGGGTGACCAACGATGGGGCGCTGGACTTGCGGGCGAGAGACGGGGACCAGACGCTCCTGGTCAAGTCCCATCAGCTCCACCTCGCCGGCTCGTACCCGACGAGTACCGCCGGCACGCCCGCCGGGAAGTGCCCCGACTGCAGCGGCGCGCTCGTCCGGACCCGCCGGGCGGTGACCTGCCTCGACTGCGAGCGACACCACGGGATTCCGGCCGACGCGGTGGTCCACGGCGGCCGGTGTGACTGCGGGGTACCCCGGATGCGGGTCGAACGCGGCGCGCCGCTGGACCTCTGTATCGACCGCGACTGTGAGTCGCTGGACAGCGCCGTCATCGAGCGGTTCGACCGCGCGTGGGACTGTCCCGAGTGCGGGGACGACCTGCGGGTGCTCCGGCGGGGCGGCCTGCTCGCAGGCTGTGATTCCTACCCCGACTGCGACACCGGGTTCTCGTTCCCGGCCGGGACCGTCGTCGGAGTGTGCGAGTGCGGGCTGCCGGTGTTCGAGACCGCCAGCGGCCGACGATGTCTCGACAGTACCTGCGACCGCGACTGGACCGAGGACGGCGGGATGTCGGTCCAGACGGGGCCGTAGGGCCCGCAATCACGCGGTCTGGTCGTCGGTGTCGTTCTGGTCGTCGCCTGACTCACCCTCGGTGTCCCACGCTCCACCCCGGCGTTCGAGTTCGTAGCTCACCCACTGTTTGGCGATCCAGACGAACGACCGCTCCTCGACGCTGAAGTCGAGTTCGCGGGGGTCACTGCCCGCGAAACAGAGCGTCCCGTACAGGTGGTCGTCCACGTTGGCGGTGCCGCCGATGTAACAGCCGAGCCGGAAGGTCTGGTAGCCGGGGTCGTTGCGCATCCCAGCGTCGATGGCGTTCTGGATGCCGAACAGGTCCTCCTGCTGGATAGTCAATCGACAGTACGAGTTGCTGAGGCGGTTCGACTTGCCCGGCTGGAGCAGTTCGTGGTCGCCGACCGAGAGGGCGATGGTCTGGGTTCCCTTCGTTGGGTCGGCGGGGTCCGGGCGTTCGATGCGGGTGAGGAACCCGTAGGGGACGCCGAGGTACGCGGTCCCGAGTTCGAGGACTGCCTCGACCCGGTCCTCGAAGGACCGGTCGGTCGCCGCCGTTATCTCGTAGAACGAGACCAGCGCGTCGATGTAGCGTTGCCGGGTCTCCCTGGCGCGGTCCTGTTCGACGTAGCCGACGATCTTCTTGGCCAGTACAGCGAACTGGTCGACGCCGTGTTGCTTCTGGAAGTAGTCGGTGACGTTTGCGGAGACGGCCCTGCTCGCGACGGTCTCTGAACCCTTGCCCGTGAACAGGACGAACGGGAGGGTATCGTCCGTCTCACGAACTGCCTCCAGGAACGTGACACCGTCCATCCCGGGCATCTCGTAGTCGGAGACGACGCAGTCGAACGACTCGGTCTCGAGGCGCGAGAGGGCCGTCTGGGCGTCGGTTGTCGTCTCGACGGTGAGTCGGTCGTCGATGTGCTCGAGGTACGTCGCCGCGGCTTCCACGAGGTCCGGTTCGTCGTCCACCATGAGGACCCGGCACGGACTGGCGTCGTCACTGGCAGGCCGGTGTCCCTCTTCCTCCTCCCGTCGGGTCACGTCGTCGTGGGTCACGTCGTCGTCCTTCATCGGGTCTCGTTCTCTCGACCGTGAGGTAGGTGACGTGCCAGAATAAGTCTGGTCGGTGATATGCGAAATCGGACCCCCGGCGGACTGTCGGTGGTTGCCCGCGGCACTGGCCGGGGACCGTCACCCCTTTGCCCGCCCGGGGCGCATCCGCCGCCATGGACGGACACCTCGACGGCGGCGTCGTGCACGTCGGGCAGGACGCACGCCAGCGGTACTACGATTCGCGGGGGTACGGCTATCCTCTCGGCGGGAACGACGTGGCGCTCGCGCCGGTCGAGGCGGCCCACCTGCTCTACCGGGGGGACCTCGACTCGGTCGACGGGATGCGATTTCGCGAGTTCATCCGCGACGCGACCGACCCCGGCTTCATGCCGCGCTTTCTGGTGTACGCCGACCTCCGCGAGCGCGGCTTCTACCTCTCGCCCGCGGAGGTGGACTGGCTCCACGGCCTGGAACCCGGGAGTGAAGACTTCGTGGTCTACCCCCGGGGGAAGGGGCCGACCGACGGCGAGGTCGAATATCGAGTCCGGGTCGTCGGCGAGCGCGAGATGGTCGACGCGGTGGCCCTTGGCGACGGCGTGCTCGCGGTCGTCGACGAGGAGTCCGAGATAACCTACCTCGACACGGACCGCCCCGACATCGAGGGCTCGGCGGGCATCGACCTCCCCGTCGGCGTGGACTGCGACCTGCTCGCGGACCGCGCGACCTGCTGGGACCCGCCCGCGAAGCTCTACGACAACGGCTTCTACGGCACGCCACTCGACGGCCGGGACGCAGACCTCGACGCCCTCCAGCTCTCGCTGGTCGAGGCGGCCTACCTCGCCACCCGCGGCGCGGTCGACGTGGACCCCGAGACGGTCTGTGCCCGCGGTCGCGAGGTCGAAGGCGAGCGGTTCGACCGCCGGCTCCGGGTGTATGCAGCGCTCCGGGAGGCCGACGTGGTTCCCAAGACCGGCTTCAAATTTGGTGCCGACTTCCGAACCTACGCCGAGTTCGAGTCGGTCGACGACTTCGGACACTCGGAGATGCTGGTCCGTGTCCTGCCCATCAGCCACGTCTTCGCCCCGCGTGACCTGGCGCTCGACGTTCGGCTGGCGAACGGGGTTCGCAAGGAGATGGTGTTCGGGCTCGTGGATAGGCCCGGGGATGGCGTGACGTGGCTGCGGGTCGGGAGACTGACGCCATAGCGGCGAACTGCTGTTCTGTAGTCGGGAACACTGCTTCTACGGGACGCCCTCGCTGAATTCGATTCCCTCGTCGGTTACGTCCACACTCAGGATGTAGTTGGGGTTTGCCTCCCACTCGTAGGTCCCCTCGGTTTCACTGACCCTCGCTACGATGTCGTACGAGCCCGACTTCAAATCGTAGCTGGTACTCTCGTAGGAATCGACTGTGACGCGCTCGTCGAGCACCACTTCGGCGGTATCGGCGTCCGCCACCTCGGCCGCGATGGTCTGCGTGGTATCCGTTTCGTTGAACAGGACCACCGATGGTGGGTCGCTGGGCCTCGACTGGCACCCTGCGACCAGTGAAATCGTGGTTCCTGCTGTAGCAAGTAGCGACCGCCGAGACGTGGTCATCTGGTACGACTCTCGCCCAATCGTGTCAAGTGTCTTGTGGAGATTCGGGAGGAGCACGCAGTCGCCTCGCGCTGGCGTCCACGACCGCCACAGCCCCGCACCGCAACCACACCCTCCCCAGCCGATTCCGGTGCTCGGCTCCGCCTGCGCTCCTCATCCCTCGCGTGATTTCGGCGGGCGGACGGGCCCGCCCGCCAGCACGCGCCGGACTGGATTCTTGGTGGTCGATACTCGTCTGAAAAACCATCTGGCGCGCGCTGACTCGCGTGCCGGAGGCCGCGAGTCGGCGTCGTGCGAGGGACGACCGGAACGTAGTGGAGGGAGTCGGCTGGGGAGGGTGTGGTGCGGTCTCCATTTCCACCAGCGTGAGTGAACTGCTCGTCGCCACCAACCCCAGAAGCACAGCTCGACGTCCTTCCGACAGTAACCCCAGCCACGACTACAACGACCCACCACACCACAGAACACGGGAAGCGAAGCTTTTTGCGCGGCCCGACGCCACTCTCGGGTAGTCAAATGACGCGCGATTCCGAGTCGTCGACACCCGACGACGAGCTGGTTCCGGACGGTGGCGAGACGGCCGCGGAGGGGGCCGACGAGGTCGCACTCGACCCGTGGGGCTCTTCGACCGTCTCCGACTACCGCAAGCTGTTCGAGGAGTTCGGCATCGAGGAGTTCGACGAGGTCCTCCCCGAGGTGCCGAACCCGCACTACCTGATGCGCCGCGGGGTCATCTTCGGCCACCGCGACTACCGCCCGGTCGCCGACGCGATGCGGGAGGGCGAGCCCTGGGCCGTTCTCTCAGGGTTCATGCCGACGGGCGACCCGCACATCGGCCACAAGCTGGTGTTCGACGAGATAATCTGGCACCAGCAGCAGGGAGGGGAGGCGTACGGCCTCATCGCGGACCTGGAGGCCCACAGCGCCCGCGGGCTGACGTGGGACGAGATAGACGAGCACTCGCGTGATTACATCCTGAGCCTGCTCGCGCTCGGGTTCGACCCGGAGGAGGGCGAACTCTACCGGCAGTCCGACAACCGGAAACTGCAGGACCTCGCGTTCGAGCTGGGTATCGAGGCGAACTACTCCGAGCTACAGGCCATCTACGGCTTCGACGGCGAGACCGACGTGAGCCACATGCAGTCGGTCGTCACGCAGATGGCGGACATCCTCTATCCGCAACTGGACGAGCCCAAGCCCACGGTCATCCCGGTCGGGCCGGACCAGGACCCGCACATGCGCCTGGCGCGTGACCTCGCGACCCGGATGCGCTTCTTCAAGGTCTCGAAGGCGTACGCGAGCTTCGAGGCCGACGACGACGAGCGCGAACTCATCGCGGCGGCTTACGCCGCGCTCTCTGACGAGGCGGCCGAGGGCGAGCCGGTGCGGTGTGAGGACGGTGCGGACTGGCTGCGCGAGCACCAGCCCGAGCCGGCCGACGCCCGCGATTCGGCGGTGAAGAAACTCGACGCCGCGGGGAAGGAGCCGCTTCGCCCCCGCACCCGCTTTTTCGACCGGCAGGCGACCGACGAGGCGTTCGAAGCGCTCATCGACGCGGTCGAGGGCGAAAAGCGCGTGTACGAGGGCCACATCGACGCCTTCGACCTCGAACGTGGCGAGGCCGAAGAGTTGGCGAGACAGGTCGAGGTCGACCACGGTGGATACGGCTTCATGCCGCCGTCCTCGATCTACCACCGCTTCATGACCGGGCTGACGGGTGGGAAGATGTCTTCGTCGGTCCCGGCGAGTCACATCTCCCTGCTCGACGACCCCGAGGACGGCTACGACAAGGTGAAGTCGGCGACGACGGGCGGCCGCGAGACCGCCGAGGAACAGCGCGAGAAGGGCGGTGAGGCCGACAAGTGCCCGGTGTACGAACTGTACGCCTACCTGCTCGCGGGCGACGACGACGACTTCGCGACCGAGGTGTACGAGGAGTGCGTCGGCGGTGAGCGCCTCTGCGGTGGGTGCAAGGAGCAGGCCGCCGAACTCATGGAGGAGTTCCTCGCGGAACATCAGGAGAAACGCGAGGAGGTCGCCGAGCACCTGGACGACCTCGACATCGACCTCGACTCGGACCGGAAGCGGGCCTGAATCCGGCAGACCTGTCTTCTATCCAACTTTTTCTGCCGCCCGAAGAGATGTCGTTCTAACGTCCATAATCGGACACATGATGCTTCTTTCACATCTTTCGGGGGTAGATTTAAACTGGTCGTGATACATCTCCTGATAGATGGATTTCCGGTCGGACCGAGACCGCCGCGACGTGAGCGACGTCGTCGTCTGTGCGGACGTGCTGGGTGGGTTCGGTGTCTCGGCCGATTCGATTCGCCGGCAGGACGACGCGCCGGGGCGCTCGCTGGAGGACATCATCGCGGACTCACTCGACCAGACGGAACACCCCGCGGAGTTCATTCGCCGGACCATCGCCCAGTCGGACCGGGGTGTCGACGCCCCGGCCCGCCACTGGCGACACGCTCCACACGTCCAGTTCTCGGCCGTGTTCGAGGCGCTGGAGTGGGAGGCAGAACTGCGAGATGCACACGGCCGACCGCTGGATGCGGCGGGCTTTGCGGACCTGCCGTGGACCGTCTCGCTCACCGACGCGAACGGAATCACCCGGGAGGCACCTTTCGAGTACCCTGACACCCCGCTGGGCGACGACAACTACCCGGCACTCGTCCACGCGGTGAACACCCGGCTGCTGTACGGCCTCGGTGTCGAGTTCGTCCAGCTCTCCGATGGGACCGACCGCTGGCGCTTCGCGCTGGTCGAGACCGACGAACTCGCCCGACTTCGCGACCAGTACGGCCTCCGTGTCACGGTGTTCGACCGGCCGCTCCTCTCGGCCCCGCAACCCCCGGCGTACCTGCCGGACGAGGGTGGGGACGTCCCGCTCCCGGACTGGGTGACGGCGACCGACAGGGGGCCACGGCTCAGCCGGGACCGGTCGGACGCCGCCGACGTGGTCTCGTCGGTGGAGACGGACGTCGATTCGTTCTTCGAGGACTCGTTCCTCGTGGACCCCGCCGAGGCGAACGACGAGAGCGGGCAGCCGGGGGACGAAGAGCAAGAGTCGGCGGCTGGCCGAGCAGCGAATGGTGTCGCCGAAACGGACTCCGACCAGGCATCGGCCTCCCCGTTCATCGACTTCGTGGAGTCGGAGGAATCGACGCAGACGGAGGAATCGGAGCAGACAGAGGAATCGAACACAGCCGAAGAGACCGTCCCAGCCCCCGACACCGGGGTGGAACAGGGAGAGGACGGAGACGGCGGGGGGCTCGAATCCGAGTCTGACCCCTTCTGGGACGACACGGGTGACTGGTCGCTGGAACCGGTCACGGGCGGTGACTCGGCGGAACCGGAGGACGGGGCGGGTGCCGGTGACGACGAATCACTCGCGGCGGAAACAGACGCGTCTGTGGACGACGGTGACGACGGTGGGTTCGAACTGCTCGGCGGCGGCCCGTCGGTGTCCAGACAGTCCACCGACGATGCGGACCCGCTCGACGACCTGTTCGACTCGGTCGAGGAGTCGGCCGCGACCGAGTCCGCGGGCCGGACCGACCCCGAGTACGACGGGTTCGACGCCGACGACCTCGCGGACTTCAAACGCGGCGCGCGGAAGGCGCGGGTCGAGAACGAGTCGTTCGGCGTCGGGGTCGAGCGGCCGACCGAGGACGACCGTCTCGCGGCCTACGGAGCGGCCATCGACGCGGGCGGCAACCTCTCGGTCCGGGGACTGCTCGACGACGACACGTTCGTTCCGACGTTCCCGGCGGCCGACCCCGACGAGGTCCGCATCACCTACGACGACGGGTGCGACCTCGACGCACCGCCCGCGAGCGAAATCGAGACCGACGAGGGCTTCGTCTGGGTGAACGCGGACGGGCTCTCGTCCGACCAGCGCGACGCCTGACCCTTACTTGGCCACCGCGACGCAGGGGGTGTCTCGGCCGACGAACGAGTGGTCTCTGGCACCGACGAGTGCCCAGTAGTCTCGCGGGCGGGTCCCGAGCAGCTCCTCGATGCACCGGTACGAGAGCAGGTTGTCGCCTTCGACCACGTGCCGGAACAGTTCCCGACGTGCGCCCGTGAACTCGCGGTCGAACCGGGTGTGGGTGTAGCGGTTGGGGTAGTTGAAGACGAGGCGGCCGCCGGGGGCGACCCGGTCGTACAGGGCCTGGACGGCGGCCTCGGTGTCGTCCACGAAGTAGAGGGTGGCCATGCAGTAGACCAGGTCGAACCTGCGTCCGGTCCCGAGGTCTGGAAGCGCATCGACGGCGAAGTGGACGTTGTCGAAGCCGAGTTCGTCGGCGATACGCCGGTTGTCGCGGATGACGGACGCCGAGACGTCGTAGCCGTAGAACGTGGTGTCGGGGAATCGCACTGCGAGTTCGAACAGGTCGACGGCGGCCCCACAGCCGATGGAGGCGACCGAGTCTGGCCCGCCGGACGGTCGCTCCGCGGTCGGCGGCCAGTAGCGGTCGACGAACCGGGCGAGGAGACCGGGCATCGCCTCGCGGCCGATGTAGGCCACGCGTTCGTAGTCGCCAGCAGAGTAGAAGTCTTCCCACGCAGTGGCTGCACCTGGGTCGGCCCACGTCGCGTCGGTGAGTGCGTTCTCGGACATACTACTCTGAACGCGACCATCAGCAATAACGGGTCACTGCGGTGGTGGAGGCCGTGCCCAACACCGGCAGTGGACGGCGTCAGTGCGACGTCAGTCCAACCGTGGTTTCTGGACGAACACCGCAGGACTGCGCCGACTCACGTACTTTTCGTCGCGGGCATCGACCGCCGTCCAGTAGCTCTGCGGGCGGCGGTCGAGGACGGCCTCGATGGCGTCGTAGCTGAGCAGGTTCTCACCGCGGGCGACGAGTTCGAACGCCTCGCGCCGGTGCGGTTCGGCGTCCTCGCGGACCCACGTCCGGGTGTAGCGGTTCGGGTAGTTGAACACGAGGTGGCCGCCGGGGGCGACCCGGTCGTAGAGTTCGGCGAGCGCACGTTCGGTGTCCGCGACGAAGTAGAGGGTGGCCATGCAGTAGACGAGGTCGAACGTCCGGTCGATAGCGAGGTCGGGGAGCGAGTCGACGGCGAAAGTGAGGTTCGACAGGTTCGCTTCGGTGGCGTGCTCGCGATTCGCCTCGACCACCGATGGCGCGACGTCGTACCCGTAGAACTCGGTGTCTGGGAACTCGGGGGCGAGTTCGAAGTCGACGAGTGCGGGTCCACAGCCCACGTCGGCCACTGTGTCGGGGACGCCGACTCGCTCGAAGAACGTCGCCAGGTGGCCCGGCATGTCGTCGCCGCCGACGTACGCACCCCGGTTCCAGTCCGTGGCCGCGTAGAAGTCCGCTTCCCAGTCGAAGGGCATACGTCGACCTCGCAGAGCCCGGCGCAATAGCGTTCCGGTCACGTACGAGCGCACGATATTCGGGGGGATACGAGAGTTAATTTTGAAGTAGTAGAAAATTTCAGAAAGAGTTAAATGTATTTAGAAATAGTTGGGAATAATGGCAGTCGGGGAGTCTGACACGAACGAGGCGGAGACCGACGGCATGCGCGACGTGCTGGACGCGTTCGACGTCGACACCCCGGACGGGGTCGTCGAAGCGAACGAGACAGGGGAGAGCGACGACGCGGTCGCCGCGGTCGAGGCGGCGCTCGCCGACATCGACGAGCCAGTACGATACCACCGTCCTACCGACGACATCGACGACACCGACGACGGACCGCGTTCGATGGAGACCGAACGTGCGTCTGCCGACACCGACATCGACGCGCTCGACGATGCGTTCGCCGATTTCGATGCCAGCACCGACGACGAGACTGACCTGACAGACGCGGCAGACGAGACAGACGCGGCGGGCACCACTGACACAACAGACCCGACCGGGGTAGTCGAGAGGGGTGGCGTGACGCTGGTCCGTGTCCCCAACGAAGCCTTCGGGGCGGCACTGGTCGCAGACCGGACCAGCGACGACGACTACGAGACCGCCCACGACGAGTTCAAGGCCCTCGCCGCAGAGATGGAGGCGGACGACGTCGGGGTGGACGACCTCGACCTGGACGAGTTGACCCTCGGCGAGTCGGTGTCCGTCTCACAGCTCGTCGACGACCTCCCCGAATCCGGTCCCGAACCCGGGGACACCCGGTTCGTCTGGGTCTCGTTCTGACGGCGTTCGTCTCGCACTCCGCCCCACGAAACTATTCCGAAATTGAAAGGACTCGTGCGAGGAATTAACTACCAGTAGGCTGAAAACGTATTCATGCCAACCCGGGAGTCAGAGGCCAGCACCGGGTCGACCGGGGACCTGTCGGACGTCGTCGACGCGTTCGACGTCGAGACGGTGGACGCGGTCATCGAAGACAACGACACCGGCGAGAGCGAGGTCGACGACCCGGATGCCGTCTTCGATTCGCTCCTCGAAATCGACGACCAGCCCACAGAGCGAACGGACCACCCCGGCCGCGGTCCACCACTGTCCGAACTCGACGGGGCGTTCGCGGCCGTCGAGACCGAACTCGAACGCGACGGGACGAGCGACGGCCTCGGACGCTGGATAGCGTACGACGGGTTCGACTTCGCTGGCCGACCCGACACGCCTGCGTCAGACACCGGTCCGAGTGCCCACGAGGAGTTCAAATCGCTCGCCGCGGAGTCAGAGGCCATCGACCTAGACGACCTCGACCTGGACGAGTTGACCCTCGGTGACGGCACGGTCGCGGCCTCGCTCGACGTCGATATGCCCACCGAAGAGCACTCGCTGGCCGAGGCGATGGTCGCGGGTGACGGCGAACCGGGAGCAGAACTCGACGAGGACGGGTTCGACTGGGACTGAGGCGTCAGGACCGGTCTCACGGGTCCCGAAGGCTTTTCTGCGGTCACGCGAAAGTCCGGAGCATGGCAGCCGAATCCAGCCATCGTGGTATCGCACCCGAGCACTGCGACAGCCCCGGGTTCGGCTTTTTCTTCGCGGTGTAGGCGCGGCGGACTCCGACGATACGCCCGTCGGACGAAATCGTGCGCTTCGGAATAGCTAACTGACTGACCCGAGCACGCACTATCAAGAGATGAAACTGCCAGCGACACAGGCCGCGGTCCTCGAGGCCGCGAGCGCGACCGACGCGACCTCGGTCGCCGCACTGGCCGACGACGTGGGCGAGAAGCCCGAGTCGGTCGTGGGCGCGGCCTTCGAACTGGAGGAACAGGGCCTCCTCACCGTCGAGGAGCGAACGACAGAGCACGTCGAACTCACCGAAGAGGGCGACCGATACGTCGACGAGGGTCTCCCCGAGGTCCGCCTGTACGAGGCGGCCAAAGCGGCCGGGGCGACCGACGAGCCGGTGCCGATGGGGCAGGTCATCGGGGCTTCCGGCCTCGGTGACGCAGTCGACATCGCGCTCGCGAACTACGCCCGGAAGGGCTACGGGCAAATCGACAGCGGCGAACTCTCCGCGAACGCGGGCGCCGACCCCGACGCCGACGAGGAGGCACGGGCACTCGCCGCGCTCCAGGCGGGCGAGACGGTGACCGAATCCGGCGTTCTCGACCAACTCGAACGCCGTGGCCTCGTCGAGCGCGTCGAGCAGACCGACCGGCTCGTCACGCTCACCGAAGCGGGCGTCACCGCCATGATGGAGGGCATCGAGGTGGCCGAGTCCGTCGGCCAGCTCACCCCCGAGTTGCTCACCAGCGGCGAGTGGCAGGATGTCGAGTTCGCCGAGTACAACGTCGAGGCCGACGCCGAGACGCTCTACGGCGGCAAGAAGCATATCCTCCGCCAGACCGCCGACCGCGTGAAGGACGTGCTCGTCGGGATGGGCTTCCAGGAGATGGAGGGCCCGCACGCCGACGCCGAGTTCTGGATCAACGACTGCCTGTTCATGCCCCAGGACCACCCTGCCAGAACGCACTGGGACCAGTTCGCACTGGACGTCCCGCCGATGCAGGACCTCCCCGAGGACCTCGTCGACCGCGTGGAGGACGCCCACAGGAACGGCGTCGGCCCCGACGGTGAGGGGTATCACTCGCCGTGGACAGAGGACGTGGCACGCGGGGTGGACCTCCGCGGGCACACCACCTCGCTGTCGATGCGGTACCTGTCGGGCCACGCCGAGGGCGACCTCGAACCACCCCAGCGGTACTTCTCGGTCGAGAAGGTGTACCGCAACGACACGCTCGACGCGACCCACCTGCTGGAGTTCTTCCAGATCGAGGGCTGGGTGATGGCCGAGGACCTCTCGGTGCGTGATCTGATGGGCACCTTCACCGAGTTCTACGAGCAGTTCGGCATCACCGACCTGCAGTTCAAACCCCACTACAACCCCTACACGGAGCCGAGCTTCGAGCTGTTCGGCGAGCATCCCCGGACCGGGGAACTCGTCGAAATCGGCAATTCGGGCATCTTCCGCGAGGAGGTGCTCCGCCCGCTCGGCGTGGAGTGCGACGTGATGGCGTGGGGGCTCGCCCTCGAACGCCTGCTGATGTTGACCCACGGCTTCGAAGACATCCGGGACGTCCACGGGACGCTGTGTGACCTTGACTTCCTGCGGAACGCGGAGGTGATTCGCTAATGCCAGTCGTAGACGTCGACCCTGACGAACTGAGAACGCTGACCGGCCACGACGAGAAGTCCGACGAGGAACTCAAAGACGACATGTTCGCACTCGGCCTCGAGTTCGAGGGCGAGACCGAAGACGGCGAGTTCCAGCTGGAGTTCGCCCCGGACCGCCTCGACCGGCTCTCGGTCGAAGGTGTCGCCCGGTCGCTGCGCTACCAGTACGGCGACGACCGCGGCGTGTACGTCCCGAAGACGAACGACCCGGACTGGACCATCGAGGTCGACGAGTCCGTGCCCGACGAGCGCCCGTACGTCACAGGTGCCGTGATTCGCGGCGTGAACCTCAGCGAGTCGGCACTCGACTCGCTCATCCAGCTGCAGGAGAAGCTGCACGCCACGATGGGCCGAAAGCGCGTCAAGGGTGCCATCGGCATCCACGACCTGACGATGCTCAAAGGCACGTCCGCCGGTGAAGACGGCGGCAACAGCATCCAGTACGTCGGCGTCGAACCCGACGAGGACCGCTTCGTCCCCCTCGACGCCGACGTGGAGATGACGCCCGCGGAGGTCCTGACCGACCACCCGACCGGCGAGAAGTACGCCGACATCATCGCGGACTACGAGCGGTACCCCGCCATCTACGACGACATCGGGCTGTTCTCGTTCCCGCCGGTCATCAACGGCCGCCGGACCGAGGTCAGCACCGACTCACGGGACCTGTTCGTCGAACTGACGGGCACCGACCAGTGGACCATCGACAAGATGTGCAACATCATCTGCTACGCGCTCGATGCCCGCGGCGCGACCATCGAGGAGGTCACCGTCGACTACCCCGACAAGGACGTGTACGCCGCGGAGAAGGTCGAACTGGTCGACCCCGGCGTCGACCTCGTCCGGCCGAACTTCGCGACGAGCGAGAAGACGGTCCGCCACGCCCGCATCGAGTCGCTGCTCGGCATCAACCTCGACCCCGAGGAGGTCGTCGACCTGCTGGAGCGTTCCGGCCTCGACACGACCCACGCGGAGAACGACCAGGGCGAACTGGTGTACGAGGTCGACGTCCCGCCGTACCGCGTCGACGTGCTCCACCCGCTCGACATCGTGGACGACGTGGGCCGCGCCTACGGCTTCAACGAACTCGAACCGACGTACCCCGAGGTCGGGACCGTCGGCGGCCGCCACGAGCGTACCGGGCTGGAGGACGCGGTCCGTGACCAGCTGGTGGGACTGGGCTTCGAGGACATGCTCAACTTCCACATGATAAACGAGCGGGAGAACTACGAGCGCATGCGCCTCGACCCCGACGCGGACGACTGTCTGGGTGCCGACCAGCCCGTGACCATCACGGAGCCCTACAGCGAGGACTACACGATGGTCCGCTCGTGGGCGCTCCCGTCGCTCATGATGGTGCTGGAGAACAACACCCACCGGTCGTACCCCCAGGACATCGCCGAGGTCGGCTTCGCCGCCCACTACGACGACTCGGTGGACACCTACGTCGCGGAACGGCGGACGGTCGCCGGCGCGCTCGCGCGCCACGACGCCTCCTACGAGGACGCGAAGGCCCGCCTGCAGGCGCTCGCACGCAACTTCGAGGTCGAGTTGACGACCCCGGCGACGACCCACCCGTCGTTCATCGACGGGCGGACCGCCGAGGTCCGCATCGACGGCGAGGTCGCCGGCGTGGTCGGTGAAGTGCACCCGGCGGTGCTCGTCGACCACGACCTGGAGGTTCCAGTGACGGCGTTCGAGTTCGACCTGGGCGCGCTGTAGTAGCCCGTTCGGTCACTCTTTACTCCGGCTTTTGCGAGCGACGAGCGGCACGAAATCCGAAAAGGAACACTGACTGCTCAGGCGACCCGGCGACCGAGGAGCACAGTTCCTGCAAGCGCGAGAAGCGCCAGCAGTGCACCGAACCCGGGCGAGCCGTCGGTCGAAACCGCCGCCCCAGACGTGTCGTCGGTCGCCGCCGTGGGTTCCGTTCCCCCGGCAGTGGTCGTCGAGTCAGTCGGTGAGGTGGTGGTCGTTCCCGGTGTCTTCTGGGCGGGACTTCCTTCCGTCCCCTCGTCGGCGGCTCCCTGCACCGTCGTCGGCTGGCTGTCGGTACCGGCACCGTCGCCAGCGCCCCCGGCCTCGTCGTCGGACGACTCTGACCCTCTCTCGACGGTCAGGTCGACCGACGCCGTCGCGGTGGTGTCGGCGCTCTCGAACGACAGGGTGTACGTTCCGGGTGGGAGCCCGGCGGCGTCGGCGGTCACCGTGGTGTCGGTTCCATCGACCGTGATGCGGGCGTAGTCCGGGTCAGCGTCGTCGTCGTTCGGCGAATCGGCGGGTTCGCCAGCGCCGAGGATGGCGACGAGGTCGGTCGGCGAGAGCGACGCGGACGTGACGTGGAGGGTGTAGCTGTCCCGGTTGCTCGACACGTCGAGCGTGGCCGTCGTTGCCCCGTCGTCGCCGACGTTCTCGACGCTGCTCTGGTCTGCGTTGACGGCGAGTGCCTGCTCGGTGACGGTGAACGTGACCGTGCTGTTCTGCTCGCCGACGAGCCGATACTGTCCCCGGTCGAGGTCGGTCGTCGGAACGGTAAGACCGTCGTCACCGGGGGTGAACTCGGCGACGAAGGCCCAGGTGTCGCCGTCTCGTTGCTGGAGTTCGACGGTGCTGCCGGCGGCGAAGGCATCGCTCTCGACCGGCTGACCCTGCCAGACCAGGCCAGCCTCGGTCCTCGTCGGGTCGGCCGTATCGCCGTCGCCGAGGTCGAACTGGAGGTGCGTTCCATCACCGGCCGCGAGGCGGTAGGTGCCGGGGTCGAGGTCGGTCGTTTCGAGGGTGAGCACCCCGGCGTCGGTGACCGCGAGCTGGGCGACGAATGCCCAGGTGTCGCCGTCCTGTTGGCGGAGTTCGACGGTGGTTCCAGCGGTGAAGGTGTCCGTTTCGAGGGTCTGACCGACCTCGTGGGGGCCGTCTGTGACGGGGACCGTGTCTCCGTCTGTGTTGTCCGTCTCCGTCTGGCTCGACTGGTCGCCGTCGCCGGCGACGAGTTCGAAACTCTGCTCGGTGCCCTGGTCGTCGACGAGACGGTAGGTACCGGGGTCCAGCGCGTCTGTCTCGACAGTGAGGGTCCCGTCACTGTCGACGACGAGTTCCGAGACGAACAACCAGGTGTCGCCGTCCTGTTGCTGGAGTTCGAGAGTGGTGTCTGCGGTGAAGGTATCCGTTTCGAGGGTCTGGCCGGATTCGTGTGGACCCTCGGAGACCGGGACCGGGGTGCCGTCGGTGTCGTCGCTGGTGTCGTTCTGGGCCCCGTCGTCACCGCCCGTCCCTTCGTCGCCGGTCCCGTCGTCACCGGTCCCGCCGTCGCCAGCGAGGAGTTCGAAGGTCTGTTCGGTGCCCTGGTCGTCGAGGAGACGGTAGGTGCCGGGGTCGAGGCTCTCCGTCTCGATGGTGAGCGTGCCGTCGTCGGCGACCGCGAGTTGAGTGACGAATGCCCAGGCGTCGCCGTCCTGTTGGCGGAGTTCGACGGTGGTTCCAGCGGTGAAGGTGTCCGTTTCGAGGGTCTGGCCGACTTCGTGGGGACCGTCCGAAACGTCGGCCGGACCGGTGCTGGTAGCTGGTGCGCCGGTGGCGCTTGCCACCACGACGAGCGATACCGTCAGTGCCAGTGCGAGCAGTGTGCTCGCGCGGAGGAATCTCGATGTCATCGTCGGGGACCGCATCCCGTCGACGCTGTGTTCAGGTGTGGAGGGACGTCGACGAGACGGGCTGGATAGCAAGTCTCAGAAAGGGTATAAGTATCTTGTTCTGTCTGTTCACAGATCCGACCCGACCGCGTCCTCGACGGAGTCGAACCCGTCGTGCTCCAGCAGGTTCAGCAGTCCACGGTTGATGTCGCGCGCGAGCGAGGGACCCTCGTAGACGAGCCCGGTGTACAGTTGGACGAGCGAGGCACCGGCGCGGATCTTCTCGTACGCGCCCTCGGCGTCTGAGACGCCGCCCACGCCGATGACGGGGACGTCGACGCGCTCGGCGACGAAGCGGATCATCTCGGTGGCGCGGTCCTCGATGGGGGCACCGGAGAGCCCACCGGTCTGGGCGGCGTTGGGGCTCTGGAGGGTATCCGGGCGTTCGGTAGTCGTGTTGGTGGCGACGACACCGTCTAAGTCGAGGTCGGTCACGATGTCGAGGGCGTCCTCGATGGCTGGTTCGGGGAGGTCGGGCGAGAGTTTGACCAGCAAGGGGGAAGCACCGGCGTCCTTCACCGCGCCGAGGATGGCCTCCATCTCCTCGCGGTTCTGCAGGTCGCGCATGCCCTCGGAGTTCGGGCAGGAGACGTTCACGACGAAGAAGTCACCACCCTCGGCGACCCGTTCGTAGGTGTAGCGATAGTCTTCGGGGGCCTCCTCGGCCGGTGTGGATTCGGAGAGTGCGATGTTGACGCCCACGGGGATGTCCGGGCGGTTCAGTTCGCGAAGCCGGCGGCCGACGCGGTCTGCCCCCTGGTTGTTCAGGCCCATGCGGTTGACGATGGCACGGTCCTCGCGCAGGCGAAACATGCGCGGGCGTGGATTACCCGGCTGCGCGTCGGCGGTGACACCACCGACTTCGATGTGCCCGAAGCCGAGTGCAGCGACGGCCCGCGGGACCTCGGCGTTCTTGTCGAAGCCGGCTGCGACGCCGACAGGTGAGGGGAACGTCTGGTCGAACGCGTCGACGCGCAGTCGCTCGTCGTCGACGCGATAGCGGCTCGCGAGAGCGGTCTCTACTGGCGTGCCCTGCGCCGTCGACAGTAGCCCGTGGACCGCGTCGTGCGCTGTCTCTGCCGGGAGCGCGAACAACAGCGGTCTCGCGACGTCGTAGAGAGTCATCTACACATCAGGGGGGTACCGACCCGTAAAAGCGTCCCGAAGCACCGTCGACCGATGGTACGTCGGTTAGAACTCGTGTTCGACCTCGTCCTGGTCTGCTTTCTGGATGATGATCTTGTCCTCTCGCACGCGTACGAAGACTTCGTCCCCGATCTCCATTCCGGCGACCGCAAGCTCGTCTTCGTGGAGGTTGATGTGCACGTTGTGGTATTCCCCGTTCTCGTCTTTGGCACCACTCGGGCTCAACTTCTTTTTCCGTACCATCGCGGTAGTCTATCTCGTGTGTTCGCCACAGGACATACTTAAGTGTTTTCTACGGCTGAACAAGCACCGACACATCACGCGCACAGAACGTTCCACGCGCGAAATCTGCCCTGAATCCGGGAATCGGGAGACGGGAAGGACCCCGGTTTTGGGGCCCGTATATAAACACATCGGCGCCGTCGCCCGTTTTTGGGGGATATCTTTATCATGGGGCGTGTGTTGCGTTGACATGGAGGGAAAATCATGGTACGTGAAGATGGTAAGCGAAACTTCGCACTCCGCGAACAGAACGGTGAATCGAGCGTCTTCTCTGGCAACACGCCTCGACAGGCTGCGCTGAAGGCTGCACGACGACTCGAGCCCGCATCGAGCGAGGACGCCGCCGACCGCATCGAGCTTCGACTACGCGAGAAAGGAACCGACAAGGTCCACATCTACGAGGGATGGGCATGGAGAGAGACCGCACCCGACGACAAACCAGACTGGATGCCCAGCGAGATCACCGAGGCCAACGTCTCGAAGAAGGGCATCGAACACCTCGACGAGTGAGTTCGGTCGACGTCGACCCCTCGCGCGACCACGCGCGAATCAACAATCGTTTTTACTGCGACATCCCAGTCACTGGTACGCGGTTCACACCCGACCAGACCTGACGCGACCAGCGAGGGATGACCGGTCGGCCTCCACCCGCGTAATATCGTTCTATACCTCCAGCCAGTGGTACTGCTGTCGTTTCCCTGCAGTCCGTCACACGTCAACACATTCGCATACCGCGGGCAGTTCGATGAGGTTAAATGTGCCACCACTGTATCTACGAATGCGAAGCACGTGGCGCTCGACGCCACTCCCTCCGGCCGGCTCCCGGCACGGAGGCAGGAACATCTCCCAGTGCTCTCTGGCATCGTGGCCTCCGACAGCTCTGTCGGGGGCTTCGGTCCCACCGAGAAAACCGCTCGGTGTCGGGCCGATTCGATGCCCTTATGTGTACGAGAGCACTGGGATATGAACGCAAAAGCACAACGAGATTCGGGACACGTTGAACTCGTGTCCCAATCCCGGGCCACGTTCATCGGGGCGACTCGATGACACAAGCGCACTTCGAAGGGTTTAATACTCTTCTCGGGGTACGTTCAGGTCCGGAAGGAAATGAGGATTCCACCCCTGCGGTCCGCCGTATACGATGGAATCTGATGTTAGCCTTGGTAGTTCGGTGACGCCTGATCGGCCACGCCGGTCGGTTCACCGAATTATGGACCACGCAATGCAATGGATACACCATTCACATGGTGTACCCGCCAAGCCCCCCGAGCATCCGCTCGGGAGCATTCCGGTTGATCCTGCCGGAGGTCATTGCTATTGGAGTCCGATTTAGCCATGCTAGTCGCACGGGTTTAGACCCGTGGCAGATAGCTCAGTAACACGTGGCCAAACTACCCTATGGAGAGTGATAACCTCGGGAAACTGAGGCTAATAACTCATAACGCTCTATCCCTGGAATGGGTCGAGCCGGAAATGCTCCGGCGCCATAGGATGTGGCTGCGGCCGATTAGGTAGACGGTGGGGTAACGGCCCACCGTGCCAATAATCGGTACGGGTTGTGAGAGCAAGAGCCCGGAGACGGAATCTGAGACAAGATTCCGGGCCCTACGGGGCGCAGCAGGCGCGAAAACTTTACACTGCACGACAGTGCGATAAGGGGACTCCAAGTGCGAGGGCATAGAGCCCTCGCTTTTGTGTACCGTAGGGAGGTACACGAATAAGAGCTGGGCAAGACCGGTGCCAGCCGCCGCGGTAATACCGGCAGCTCGAGTGATGACCGATTTTATTGGGCCTAAAGCGTCCGTAGCCGGCCAGGCAAGTCTGTTGGGAAATCTGCTCGCTCAACGAGCAGGCGTCCAGCGGATACTGCTTGGCTCGGGACCGAGAGACTCAAGGGGTACGTCTGGGGTAGGAGTGAAATCCTGTAATCCTGGACGGACCGCCGATGGCGAAAGCACCTTGAGAGATCGGATCCGACGGTGAGGGACGAAAGCTGGGGTCACGAACCGGATTAGATACCCGGGTAGTCCCAGCTGTAAACGATGCCAGTTAGGTTTGGCGCGGGCTACGAGCTCGTGCTGTGCCGCAGTGAAGACGATAAACTGGCCGCCTGGGAAGTACGTCCGCAAGGATGAAACTTAAAGGAATTGGCGGGGGAGCACTACAACCGGAGGAGCCTGCGGTTTAATTGGACTCAACGCCGGACATCTCACCAGCTCCGACAGTATGCAGTGAAAGTCAGTGTGATGAGCTTACTTGAGCTACTGAGAGGAGGTGCATGGCCGCCGTCAGCTCGTACCGTGAGGCGTCCTGTTAAGTCAGGCAACGAGCGAGACCCGCACTCTTAATTGCCAGCAGCAGTTTCGACTGGCTGGGTACATTAGGAGGACTGCCAGTGCCAAACTGGAGGAAGGAACGGGCAACGGTAGGTCAGTATGCCCCGAATGAGCTGGGCTACACGCGGGCTACAATGGTCGAGACAATGGGAAGCCACCTCGAGAGAGGGCGCTAATCTCCGAAACTCGATCGTAGTTCGGATTGTGGGCTGAAACTCGCCCACATGAAGCTGGATTCGGTAGTAATCGCACCTCAGAAGGGTGCGGTGAATACGTCCCTGCTCCTTGCACACACCGCCCGTCAAAGCACCCGAGTGAGGTCCGGATGAGGCCATCGCAACGATGGTCGAATCTGGGCTTCGCAAGGGGGCTTAAGTCGTAACAAGGTAGCCGTAGGGGAATCTGCGGCTGGATCACCTCCACAGACCGGGACCAGGCAGCACGCCTGGCCCACCTTATCCATATTCGACGAACCGCCGTCGTGCCCGTTCAGGCACCTTTGAACTACCAAGGCTGATATTGTACCCCCGATTTGGGGGTGGGCCCATAGCTCAGTGGTAGAGTGCCTCCTTTGCAAGGAGGATGCCCTGGGTTCGAATCCCAGTGGGTCCATCTCGTCGAAACCGATTCGAATCGTTCCCCTTAAGTGTGGGACGCCGAAATCGTGTTTCGAAGACAGAACCGATGCACCATCCCGTGCAAGCGAGGGTGGGAAGGGTCGAACGTGTGCCAGGCGACTACCTGGGCGCGTGATGAAACCGTGTGTAAACGCAATCCAGACGTCCACTGGACCTTTCACCAGGTAACAGTGAACGTCCCACTCAGCGTGGCTACTTTGCCACCTGGTGGATGGCTCGGCTCGAGTGCCGACGAAGGACGTGCCAAGCTGCGAAAAGCCGTAGGGACCCGCACGGAGGGGAAGAACTACGGATCTCCTAATAGGAATCCTCTCGCAATTGCCTTGCGCAATGGGGAACGCCGGGAATTGAAACATCTCAGTACCGGCAGGAAGAGAAAGCAATCCGCGATGTCGTTAGTAACGGCGAGTAAACGCGACACAGTCCAAACCGAAGCCCTCACGGGCAATGTGGTGTTCGGACTGACTCTCACTGCTCGACCGTCTGCATGAAGTCTCTTGGAACAGAGCACGATACAGGGTGACAGTCCCGTAATCCAGACCAGTACAGCACGCGTCAGCTCCAGAGTAGCGGGGGTTGGATATCCCTCGTGAACACGGCAGGCATCTACTGCCAAGACTAAATACTACTCGAGACCGATAGTGAACAAGTAGCGTGAGCGAACACTGAAAAGCACCCCGAGAAGGGAGGTGCAATAGGGCCTGAAATCAGGTGGCGATAGAGCGACGTGGCACAAAAGGTCCTGTAGAAAACGACCCGCCCGCAAGGGCACAGTAGGAACTACAGGAAGCCGGTGTCGCGTCGTGCGTTTTGAAAAACGAGCCAGGGAGTGTATCTGATCGACGAGTCTAACCCGTTAACCGGGGAAGGCGCAGGGAAACCGACAGGGCCGCAGTATTACCAGGGCCGCCGTGTTCAAGCGCGGGGAGTCGACCGGATACGACCCGAAACCAGGCGATCTATGCGTGGGCAAGGCGAAGCGTGCCGAAAGGCACGTGGAGGCCTGTTAGAGTTGGTGTCCTTCAATACCCTCTCGTGACCTACGTATAGGGGTGAAAGGCCCATCGAGCCTGGCAACAGCTGGTTCCAGCCGAAACATGTCGAAGCATGACCTCTGCTAAGGTAGTTCGTGGGGTAGAGCGACCGATTGGGAGACTCGCCTTCGAGAGAAGTCGACCTCCCTGTCAAACTCCAAACCTACGAACGCCGTCGATGCAGGGAGTCCGGTGTGCGGGGTAAGCCTGTGCACCATGAGGGAGACAACCCAGAGTCGGGTTAAGGACCCAAAATGCGGACTAAGTGCGATTGAAGGTGGTCTCAAGCCCTAAACAGCCGGGAGGTGAGCTTAGAAGCAGCTACCCTCTAAGAAAAGCGTAACAGCTTACCGGCCGAGGTTTGAGGCGCCGAAAATGATCGGGGCTCAAGTCCGCTTCCGAGACCTGACGACACTCTTGACCGAGTGATTCCGTAGGCTGGCGCTCTATACGGGTGGAAGCACGGGTGAGAACTCGTGTGGACCGTATAGTGACGAAAATCCTGGCCATAGTAGCAGCGTTAGTCGGGTGAGAACCCCGACGGCCGAACGAGCAAGGGTTCCTCGACAATGCCAATCAGTCGAGGGTTAGCCGATCCTAAGTCACACCGTAATTCGAATGTGACAACAGGGAAACTGGTTAATATTCCAGTGCTCTCATACACTCAAAGCTGACGCTTTGGGGACAATCGAGCTGGGCCTTCGCCCAGTCGAACTGAGGAAATCCGTGGAAGCCGTAATGGCACGAAGCGGACGAATCTCAGGATAGCGTAAGTCGATCGTACCTAGAGCCCGTGAAAAGGCGAGTATGAGATTCGTACCAAGAACCGACACAGGTGCTCGTGGCAGTGAAAGCCAAGGCCTGTCGGGAACAACCGACGTTAGGGAATTCGGCAAGTTAGTCCCGTAAGTTCGCGATAAGGGATGCCTGCCCTGTATAGGGGCAGGTCGCAGTGACTCGGACGCTCCGACTGTCTAGTAACAACATAGGTGACCGCAAATCCGTAAGGACTCGTACGGTCACTGAATCCTGCCCAGTGCGGGTATCTGAACACCTAGTACAATAGGACGAAGGACCCGTCAACGGCGGGGGTAACTATGACCCTCTTAAGGTAGCGTAGTACCTTGCCGCTTCAGTAGCGGCTTGCATGAATGGATCAACGAGAGCGTCACTGTCCCAACGTTGGGCCCGGTGAACTGTACGTTCCAGTGCGGAGTCTGGAGACCCCCAAGGGGAAGCGAAGACCCTATAGAGCTTTACTGCAGGCTGTCGCTGGGACACGGTCGCTAATGTGCAGGATAGGTAGGAGTCATTACACAGGTACCCGCGCTAGCGGGCCACCGAGACATCACTGAAATACTACCCATTAGTGACTGTGACCCTCACTCCGGGAGGAGGACACCGGTAGCCGGGCAGTTTGACTGGGGCGGTACGCGCTTGAAAAGATATCGAGCGCGCCCTAAGTCCATCTCATCCGAGTCGGAGACTCGGAGAAGAGCGCAAGAGCATAAGATGGGCTGACAATGATCTTCCTAACGAGGATCGTTGACGCGAAAGCGTGGTCTAGCGAACCAATTATCCTGCTCGATGCGGGAAATTGATGACAGAAAAGCTACCTTAGGGATAACAGAGTCGTCACGCGCAAGAGCACATATCGACCGCGTGGCTTGCTACCTCGATGTCGGTTCCCTCCATCCTGCCCGTGCAGAAGCGGGCAAGGGTGAGGTTGTTCGCCTATTAAAGGAGGTCGTGAGCTGGGTTTAGACCGTCGTGAGACAGGTCGGCTGCTATCTATTGGGGGTGCTATGGCACCTGACGTGAACGTTCGTATAGTACGAGAGGAACTACGAATGGTGACCACTGGTGTACCGGTTGTCCGAGAGGGCACGTGCCGGGCAGCTACGTCACACGGGGTAAGAGCTGAATGCATCTAAGCTCGAAACCCACATGGAAAAGAGGTGCCGCTGAGATCACTCGTAGAAGACGAGTTCGATAGACTCGGGATGTACGCGCCAAGGCAACGAGGCGTTCAGTCCGCGAGCACTAACAGATCGAGCCACACAATCATACCGCATACTGGGATCTTCACCACATGGTGGAAGGTCCAGGCGTTAACTGGATTGCGTTTACACACTGGTTTCAAGACCACCGATATTGGATCATGGTCACGGTTCGATTCCGTGAATCGGCGTTAAGGCGGCCAGAGCGGTGAGGTTCCACCCGTACCCATCCCGAACACGGAAGTTAAGCTCACCTGCGTTTGGGCGAGTACTGGAGTGCGCGAGCCTCTGGGAAAATTCATTCGCCGCCTCCATTCATACTTCGAGGCCACACACCCGTCGGGGTGTGTGGCTTTCTTCATTTATGGCCTGGGGAGTGCCGACAGTCTGTCGGCGGTTCTCGGGTCACTATCCACACACCCAGTAGCGACACCGTATCGCTACGTTTAAACGCCAGAAAGCAGTACTCTCTGTTGCGTGCCAAGGTGGCAGAGTCCGGCCGAACGCAGCGGCCTGCAGAGCCGCCCATCGCCGGTTCAAATCCGGCCCTTGGCTTCTTTCGAACCTGATTGGTGACCGACTGGTCCGGTAGTCGGATGCGATTTTCGAGACGGAACGAACGTTCGATACTGGAAAGACTGTTCTCAGGTGGGTCCGTCGTTACTGCCAGTCGAGGCCGGTTGGCTCCGCTGGCGCGGGCAGCGGGCTCTGTGGTAGACCCTCGTTCAGTTCGGGGTCGTTGTAGCCACCGGGTGCGACGTCGTTCGGGGCGTCGGGGTAGAACAGGGACGCGAGCGTCTGGATGTGGTCGCGGCCGACCGAGAGCTCGAACTGGCCGCCGCCGTACATCGTGATGTCGTTGTCGAAGCAGTAGTCGATGGTGTCGAGGAGGGATTCGACGGTGCCGAATCTGGAGGGTTTGATGTTGAGCCAGCGGGGTTCGAACGGGAGGGACTCGACGCTCTCGATGCCGGTGATAGGGTAGTCCCAGCTGACGCGGTCTTCGTGCCCGTCGAAGACGGGTTTCGTCTGGTCGGTGAAGGCGGGGTCTTCGATGACGGCGTCGGGGAAGCCGTCGACGACGCGCTGGTAGAGGTCGGGGTCGGGTTCCTGGTCGACCGACGTTCCTTCGTAGAGGCCCTTGAGGTCGAGGACGCGGACGGCGTCGGTCGCTGCGAGGTCGGCGATGAGGGCGTCGTCCCAGTCGGGGGTCGGGTCGAGTTTGAACTCGGCGTCGGGGAACACCTCGCGGATGTCCTCGATGCGGTCGAACGTCGGGGGGTCACCGAGACGGGTACTGACGATGAAGTGGATGGGGTCGTATTGGCGGTCGAGGTGTTCTCCGAGGGATGTGTCTGCCTGCTTGAGGGCGAGGTCGAGGGCGGCGCTCTCGACGGCCCAGCGACGGTAGTGGTGGGCGGTGTCGCGTTCGGGGGGCTCGGGGAACAGGGAGATGTCGTCGAGGAGCGTCGAGAACGTCTCGTGTGTGTACGTGCCCGCGAAGTCGAAGTCGTGTGCGTCGTAGAGGGTGTCGTGGTCCGGCGTGTCGTACGTGACGTCTTCGCCGCGCCCGACGTGCCCGTCGCCGTGGAGTTCGAACACGGTCGAGACGCGGGTGAAGTCGCTGGAGGTGTCGCGTTCGTGTCGGGTCAGTTCGTAGTCGTCCACCTGGAGGTCGAGGGGTGCCAGGGCGTCGTACAGTCCCATGGGTTGTGCTTCGCTTGCCTGGGGAATGGGTCTACCGCTCGGCGGAGTCGACGAGTTGGTATCTGTTCTGCGGCGACGCCGCCAGTGGCGGGGAAACACGTCGATTGCGTTAGTTAGTAATCGTTATACGCGGGGCGTACTACGCCCCACACATGCAACGACGAGCAGCGGCGGCGTACGTCGCTATCTTCCTCGTACTCACGGCGGGGGCGTACGCGTTCATTACGATTGCAGAAGCGCCCCATGTGGGAATCGAGAATCCGGACGCGACGCTGAAGTCGGGAGACACCATCACTGTCGATGGTCGACAGTACACCGCGAGCGAGGTTTCGGCGAGTGAGTCCTCGGGCGGTGGCCACGGTGGTGGTGGCGGTGTCACCTACACGGCCAAACTGGTCTGGGTGAACGAGTCCGCGACGACCTCCGAGACGTGGACGAACAACACGACGGTCACCTACGAGGACACGACCTACCGCGCGTTCATCGCGAACACGTCCTCTCCGACCGAGGTCACGCTCCGCTGGGAGCCCGGTGACCAGTACGACCCGCAGTGGGTCGACGGTACGATGTACATCGACGGCGACCTCGACCAGCCCGACCGGCAGGCGGTCACCGTCGAGGAGTACATCGCGAACAACGACTCCATCGGGACTGAGACGCTCGACGTCTCCGGTGACACGTTCACCTACAAGGGCAACGAGAGCTCGGTGACGCGCGCACCCGAGACCATCACGTTCACGTGGGTCTCCCCGGCAGAGAACGAGGTCTCGTTCGGGCAGAACGCGAACACGACGCTGAACGGCGTCCCGTACGCCGCACACTTCCCGGACAGCGAGTCGGTCCAGCTCAAGCGTGGCACGGACGCCCAGAAGGCCCTCGCGGCGGACATCGAAACTGAGCACCGCTTCAACGAGCGCATCAACGGGGTCTGGGGTGTCGTCATCGTCGGTGGCGTCGGTCTCGTCCTGTTGGTCGCAATGGCGTTCCTCCCGCGCAAGGAGTAACGCGGTCACTGCTTCTCTCGCAGGTCGCTCGTCACACTTCGAGCACACGCTCGTCATCGCTCGTCTCTCTCCCGGTCACCGCTCGGTGTCACACTCGTCGTCGAGTCTGGGGGTCGAGAGGCGCCAGTTCTGCCACCCGGTCGAAGAAGAAAGCGGTCGGGGTCGAGTCCCGGTCGTTCGGTCGGCTGCGGGTGTCGGTTCGGACGGGGGAGTCAGTCGTCGCGGCCCGGCGACCGTGAATCTTCGAGTTGTCGCTCGTCGGCAGCCGACGTGTGACCTGTCCGAGTGTCGACGTCGGTCTCGAACCGGTCGAGGGCGTCGCTCAACTGACTCGCACGCTGGGCGAGTCCGTTCGCGTTCTCCGTCACCGAGGACAGGGCGGTGGTCTGCTCTTCGGTCGCCGCTGCAACGCTTTCGGTCTCGGCGGTCGTCTCTTCTGCGATACTCGCTGCGTCCTCGACCATCGACACGACTTCCTGTGTCGTCATCGATTGTTTCTCCGCGACGGTCGATATCTCCTGGACGCCGTCGTTCGTCTTTCGGGCGTAGGCCGCAATCTCGTCGAGTGCGTCGACGGCGTTCTCGACGGCACCGACGTGGGTCTCGATACTCGCTGCGGTCGTCTGGACTTCGCGTGCGGTACGGTCGGTCTCGTCCTGCAGGTTCTCGAGACTGCCCTCGATAGACTGGACGGCTTCTTTCGTGTCCTGTGCGAGGTCTTTGACCTGCTGGGCGACGACAGAGAAGCTCTCCCCGGACATGCCCGAGCGGGTCGCTTCGATGTTCGCGTTCAGCCCGAGCATGTTCGTCTGGTCGGCGACTTCGGAGATGAACTCGATGAGTTCGTCTATCTGTTCCATCTCGGCTTCGAGGGACTCGATGGCGTCGACTGCGCGTTCGGATTTCTCCTCTATCTCGCGCATCCCATCGATGGCTTCCTGAGCCGCTTGCCGCCCTCTATCGCCCGTCTCGGCGGTCCGCTCTGCGATGTCTGCCACTTCGTTCGACGACACGGCGACCTCTTCGATGGTGGCCGAGAGGTCGCTCATCTCCTGTGAGGCGGCCTGGAACCGGTCGCTCTGTTCTTCGGCCCCGTCGGCTATCTGCTGGGCGGAGGCGGTGACCTGCTCGCTCGACGTCTGGACTTCTTCGGCACCGACGACGACCTGTTCACTCGCGGCGGCGACCTCGGTCGCGAACGCGTTGATGTGGTTCAGGGTCTGTTCCATCCCCGCGACCATCGCGTTGAAGTCGGTGGCGATCTGTTCCATCGCCTCGCTCTCGCTCTGGGTGTTCATCCGCTGGGTGAGATCACCCCGGGCGATGGCCGAGAGCGTGTCACCGTACTCGGTCGCCTTTCGTTCGAGGTGGCGGTTCATCTGTTCGGCTTCGCGGCGACGTCGGTCGGCCGCCTCGCGCGCTTCTTTCGCCTCCGTGATTTGCTCGCGCAGGGAGTCACGCATCTCGGCGAGCGTGGCGGCGAGCGTGCCAATCTCGTCGGTCCGGCCGGACTCGATGTCCGCGTCGAGGTCGCCGTCGCGCATCTGTCGAGCGCCACCGGCCAGCGACCGCAGCGACTTCGTGGTACTGCGACCGATGGTGACGCCGACCAGGCCGAGGGAGACCAGTGCCACGACGATGAGGCCGCCGAGTCCCTCCCGGACGGTCGAACTCAGCGCGTAGGCGTTCTCCGTCGGGGCGTGGATGAGGACGACCCAGTCCGTGGCGTCGAGTGATGCGTAGCCGACCAGTTCGTCGCTCTGGGTCTCCTCGACGCCGGATTCACGGCCCGCAGCCTGACTGAGAACCAGTTGCTGGTTCTGGTCGGTGAGTGCGGTCCCGTTCTCGGGCGACGCGACGACCGTCCCTCCGGTCGTCACGACTCTGGTGAACCCCTCGGCGACGGGCTGGTTCAGCTCGGTCGTCTCCCCGGTCGGGTTGATCATGAACACGACGATCCGGTTCTCCACGTTGGGGACCGGCGTGAGGATAGCGACTACTGGGAAGTCCGCGACGGGGATACTGAACGGCTTCGAGACGTACACCTCGTCGGGGCCCTCGAAGCCCTCCTTGAGTTTCGAGACGAACGGTGCGCCCTGTTTCGCGGGCTTGACGCCGACGAACTTGTCCTTCGAACTGGTCATCACCTGCCCCTTCGAGGTGTCGACGTAGTGGATGGCGACGACCTCGTCCGACACCTGTCCCTTCTGGATGAGTTCTTTCAGTTTCGGCTGTATCTGTTCGGGGTCGTCGGACTGGAGCGTGTGGAGTTCGGAGACGGTCCGCGCCTGGCGCTTGTTCCCCTTGATCCACTGGTCGAGTTCGTTCGCCTGCACCTCGGCAGCCAGTGAGAGGTCGCCTTCGGCGTCCTGTTTGACCTCGGTCGCGGTCTGGGCCTGGACGAGGTACCCGGCGACAAGCATGAGCAAGACGGCCCCGAGGAGCGCGAATCCGAGTTTCCTGGCGTAACTCCGGCGCACCCACCCCCACGGTGTGGGGATGCCGGAGTCGTCTGTGTCTCCCGCCATGGTCAGGGGTTGGCCGGGGGTAACGCGCGAAGGTCACGCGGCGGCACCAGAAACGTTCCGCGGCGCTGTACCTTGAAGTGACCCTGAATCCCGTGGTCTTTCAGCTGGACTTCGGACTCGGCCGGGTCGGGGTCGTCACTGTTCCAGTCGACGAACGCCATCGCCTTCCGGACGCTGATGAAGTCGTCGATGCGTCGCTGGTTCGAGATGAACTGTGTGTGTGCGCGGCCGCCGTCGGTCGAGGGGAAGTCGCGCCGGAGGAGCAGCGGTCGCCCGTCCTCCCAGTCGGGGTCGTCCACGCGGGCACGGGCGAGCTTCTGTGCGTGGCCGACGACGCCTTTCTTCTCGGCGTCTTCGGCGGTCTCCGCGGCGGCGTCTCCCATCGACTTCTCGTCGCTGGGGGCACTCGTCGGTGCGAGTTCTCGGCCGAACTCACCGGTCTCGTCGAGCGTGTGGCTCGGGCTGTACATCCGCTGGATGCGCTCTTCGATGTCGTGCCTGTTGTACCACTGCTTGACGTTGTTGTCGAGCAGCAGGGACACCTGCTCGGTGGTTCCGTCTGCGAACGGCCCTTCCTGGATGGCCACGTCGTCCTCGCTCGGCTGGCTGTCGGTGAACAGCGACTTGAAGCCGAAGAAGACGTCTGCGCCCTCCTGTATCGGGTTCTTGCCTTGCAGGTCCTCGTCCCACCGCTCCTTCGGGTTGCCGATGAAGCCGGTTCGTCGGTCGGTCTTCTCGAACACGCCCGTGAAGTCGGTCTCGACGTCGACACCGTTCACCTCGTCGACGGCCCCGAAGAGCGCTTCCTCGGCCTCCAGCAGCACGTAGGCGTGCTTGCTGGCGAGGTGCAGGTGGGCATCGGCATCGTCGGCTACGATCTTCCCGCTGCTGGCGATGTCGGTCTCCTCGATGATGTCCTCGGGCGGGCGCATCCCGGCGCTCTCGGGCAGGTCCTCGTCGAACCGGTCGAAGTAGGACAGGGAGTATCCGATGGTGAACAGCAGCCCCTCGTTATCCCACTCGTACGCCGCCTCGAGGGTCTGGAGTGCGGCTTCGACCTGCTCGCGGTCCGCCTCGCTGGGCGTCCCGTCGCCGGTGTAATCCAGCATGAGCTGGAGGTGGTGCGCTGGCGTCTTCGCGAGCCCAGTCAGGCTGTTTTTCGGCATGAAGTCGTTCCAGGCGTACTGGCGTGCGGGCAATCCCTCGGTGTTCCCCTGCAACACCGGTTCCCCGCGGGCCTTGGCTGCGAACATCGCGCTGGTCCCTCCGATGGCGAGCGCCGTCTTCATGAACTCACGTCGTTCGATCCCGTGGTCGTCGTCGTCCACCGACCTGCTGTGTGGGCAAGGCATGCTATGGCAACCACACTGTACTTATATGTAATAAAACTAATCACCAGAGACTATAGCCAGTAGGACTAAAAATTGGTTATTTATGGGGATGTTGGAAACTTAAAAAAGTGGCGGCGGGCCGAGAGTATCGGAATTCTGGAGTTCGGCGTGACCGCTGTCGTCGTCCTCACTCTCTTTGTTACGTGGTGGGTGACACTTCTCTGAACCCCCGAGCGGTGACGCACGAACCTCGAAGTGTGTCGCTGGAACGGCGACCACGTCGCTCGGGGGCGAGCGTCCCAGTTCGAGAAGGACTCGAACCACACCCAGACGTGCTCGCTACGCGCGACTGGTCTCTTCGACCACACTGGCCGCTTCGCTCGTCACGTCCGTGACTTCGCAGAAGCGGGCCGGGAGGGACTTGAACCCCCGACCGTCTGGTTAAAAGCCAGACGCTCTGCCGAACTGAGCTACCGGCCCCGTATCCCGAAATTGGCCCGGGGATAGTTAAATGGTTATCGTTCTGTCGGGGCGTTGCGAGGGTGTTTTAGCCTCTGCTGTCCTCGCCGCAAATATGACCGACTTCGCCGTCTGGGACGAGGAGTTGCGGGGGTTTCTGGAGGACCTGTTGCGGTTCGACACGACCGGTGGGGGTGAGCTGGCAGCCCAGCGCTGGCTACGCGAGCGCTTCGAGTCGTTCGGCTTCGAGACGTACGAGTGGGTGGCTGACAGGGACGAACTGGCGGCCCACCCGTCGTTCCCGGACGACCCCGAAGCAATCGAGACCGTTGCTCGGCCGAGCGTCGCGGGCGTGGTCGAGGTCGGCGACCCGGAACAGGGGCCGACCATCGTCCTGAACGGCCACGTCGACGTGGTGCCGGTGACCGAGGGGGCGTGGGACACCGACCCGTTCGAGCCGTCGTGGGACGGGTCGAAGCTGACGGCGCGGGGGGCGGCGGACATGAAGTCGGGGCTGGCGGTCGCGGTGTTCGTGGCGCGTCACCTCGCCGAGGAGGGTGACTTCGACGGTCGAATCGTCGTCGAATCGGTCGCGGGCGAGGAGGAAGGCGGCATCGGGGCGGCCGCGGCGGCCCTGTCGAACCCGTACCCCTTCGACCGGGACGCGGCCATCGTCACCGAACCGACCGAACTGGACGTAGTGACGGCAGTCGAGGGGAGCGCGATGATGGAGCTACGTCTGGAGGGGCGCTCGGCGCACGCGGCGACGCGCTGGCGCGGCGAGTCGGTGCTGCCACACTTCGAGACGATTCGCCACGCCTTCGCGGAACTGGAGACCGAACGCGAGCGGCGCGTGACCCACCCACTCTACGAGGAGTTCCCTATCAAGTGGCCGGTGAGTTTCGGGACGGTCCACGCGGGCAACTGGGCGTCGGCGGTGCCGGACGAACTCGTCGCGCAGGTGCGCATCGGGGTCGCTCCGGGTGAGACGGTCGCGGACGTGGAAGCGGAGTTCCGCGAGCGTCTGGAATCCGTGGCTGCCGAGAGCGAGTGGCTCAGCGAGCACCCACCCGCGTTCGAGCGTTTTTCCATCCAGTTCGAGGCGGCCGCGGTCGACCTCGACGAGCCGGTGGTCGGTGCGGTCCAGGACGCGGCCGCGGCGGCCGGGCTAGACAGTGAACCCCGCGGGGCGACCTACGGTGCGGACAGTCGCCACTACGAGGCGGCAGGCATCCCGACGGTACTGTTCGGCCCGGGGAGCATCGAGCAGGCGCACTTCCCGAACGAGAGCATCGACTTCGCCGACGTGCTGACTGCGGGGTCGGTGCTGGTGGACGCCGTCGAACGCTTTTGCCGCGAGAACCAGCGGTAATCAGTGACCACTCAGAGGTAGTCCGAGAGCGCGTCCGCGACGGTCTCGTCGACGGACTTGCTCTCGATGGCGGCGTGTCGGCGGAGGTCGCGGTACACGTCGGCCGGGAGCGTCACGGTGAGTTCGCCCAGCGTCACGTCGTGTTCCCTGAGCGCCTCGTCGACGGGGGTGCCGTCGTTGATGGCGCTGGCGATGGTTCGGACTTCACGGACGGTGAGGTCGCCGTCGAGGGTCGCCCACGCGAGGTGGAACCGCGCCTCGCCCCCGACGCGGGCGATGTGTTTGGCCGCGGTCGGCGCGATGTGGCCCATGGCGACGTGGCGTCGGATGGACTGGGGCAGGTCGTGGACGCGGGCCCACTTCCGGATGAACGAGACGGTCGCGGGGTCTCCGGCGCGCTCGGCCGCGAGCTTGTAGGAGCCGACACCACGGACGAGGGCGGCACAGGCGGCGGCCCCGCGAAGCATGTAGACGTTGTCGCTACCGCCGACGGTGTTCTGGGCGAATCGGCGCACCGTCTCGGCGGCCTCGGCGACGCTTTCGGGGTCGTCTGGGTCGAACTCGACCGCGTCCCGGGCGCGTTCGCCGGTCACCGAGGGGTCGCCGCGAATGACGGGCTCGCCGACCGGCGACTCACGGCCGGTACCGGTCGGAGGGTCGTCTCTCATAGACTGGGGTTTCTCGGCATTGGTCAAAAACACCTCGCTGCTGTGCGTCGGCTACTCCTCGTCGCGCTGGTCGGAGAGGTGCTCCCAGATTTCGGTACAGCCCGCGCCGACGTCGACGTCACGGAGGTGCTCGTCGTGGCGCTTCTTCTTGCCACGTCGCTTCCTGCTCGATTCGTCCTCTGTGTCGGCTTCGTGTTCGTGTTCGACGTCCTGCTGTGTCATCTGTCTCCCTCCGGTTCGTACAGCTCGGGAGCGACGTCTGCTGACGCGTGCTGGCGTTCGGGAGTCGACTCGTCGGTCATCGAATCCCTCTATGTCAGCTACAGGTATAACCCGCGCTGCAGCCACAATCGTGTCCGCCACTACCCGATACCGGATACTGACGCCGGTATCTGTGACGCCGCTACGTCGGGCGATTCGGCCGCCTGCTGGTGGTTGGGAGCGCGGGCGGCGTCACCGACGACGCGAACCCTTGCACCAGGCGAAGGAAGGAGGCGTCCCAGTGCCGTACCGGGAGTATGGCCACGCAACTGCGGGTCCTCGACGACGGCGCGTGGATCAGCGTCAACAACGAGCGTCAGGTGCCAAACAGCGACATCTGGCCGCTCGCGGTCACCGATTTCTGTGACTGTGATATCGCCTACGTGGTGCTCGAAGCGTTCACCGAGGTGGGTGTCGACCGCCACTTCGTCGAGGTGTGTGCGGTCGGCCAGTGCATCGACTGTGGCACCGAGGGGTTCCTCGACTGGTTGCCGGTCGGACGGGTCCGAGACGGCGAGTTCCACGCCTTCGACCCGTCGCTGGTCCGGGCGACGCTCGAACCCGGCAAGTAGTTCCGGTACCGGGGAGTACCGGGGCTACCTGACGAGGGAGGCGCTGGTTTAGTCCTCGGGGGTGTATGCGTTTCTATGCCGACCGACGTCGAGGAGTGGAAGTCCGAACTCTACGGCACGGACATCCGCGCCCACATGGAACGGTTCGCCGAGGAGGGCTGGGACGCCATCCCGGAGGACGAACGAGACGAGTGGTTCGAGCGCTTCAAGTGGTACGGTCTGTACCACCAGCGCGCCGGGCAGGAATCCTACTTCATGATGCGCATCGGGCCGCCAGCGGGTGTGCTCGAACCCGGCCAGCTCCGGAAGATAGGCGAGGTCGCCAAAGAGTACTCACAGGGCCCCGCCGCGAACCCCGAGTTCGGGAACGGCTGGGCCGACGTGACAACCCGCCAGGCCATCCAGCTCCACTGGATCAACATCGAGGACGTGCCCGCCATCTGGGACGAACTCGAATCCGTGGGCCTCTCGACCCTGCAGGCCTGTGGTGACTCCTGGCGCAACATCGTCGGCTGCCCGGTCGCCGGCAAGGACAAACATGAGCACGTCGAGGCGCTCCCGACCATCCACGAACTCAACGACCGCTTCAAGGGCAACGAGGCGCACTCGAACCTGCCCCGGAAGTGGAAGGTGTCCGTGACGGGCTGCCGCGAGGGCTGTGGCCAGGGCGACATCAACGACCTCGCGCTCGAACCCGCGACGAAGGAGATCGACACCGATGAGCAGAGCTCATCGAGCAACCAGAACTCTTCGAGTTCTGGTGACGGCGAAGCAGTGAAGGGCTACAACATCCGTGTCGGGGGCGGTCTCTCCCGCAACGAGGAGCGCCTCGCCCGCAGCATCGACGTGTTCGCGACGCCCGAGCGTGTCGCCGACGTGGCCGGCGGCATCTCCGCGCTGTTCCGCGAGTACGGCGACCGCGAGAACCGCTACAACGCCCGCATCAAGTTCCTCGTCGACGAGTGGGGCACCGAGAAGTTCCGCGAGACCCTCCAGGAGGAGTTCGTCGACTTCGACCTCTACACCGCCGGTGAGGACCTGCGCTCTGAGTACACCTACAACGCCGGCTACGAGAAGGGCGGCCACCACGACCACGTGGGCATCCACGAGCAGGCGGACGGCAACTACTACGTCGGCCTGAACTGCCTCGTGGGCCGTGTCGGTGCCGACGACGTCATCGCGATGGCGGACGCCGCCGACGAGTACGCCTCCGGCGAGGCCCGCCTCACCCAGCGCCAGAACATCATCCTCACGGACGTGCCCGAGGAGAACCTCGACGACCTGCTTTCTGACCCTGTCTTCGAGCACTACTCGCCGGACCCACACCCGTTCATGCGTGGCTCCATCGCCTGCACCGGCACCGAGTTCTGTTCGCTCTCCATCGTCGAGACGAAGAACCGGCAGGTGCGCTACGCCCGCTGGCTCAAGGAGAACGTCGACCTCCCCGACGGCGTCGAGGACTTCCACATCCACCTCTCTGGCTGTACCGCCTCATGTGCCCAGCCGCAAATCGCGGACGTCTCCCTGCGCGGCATGAAGACGCGCAAGAACGGCGAACCCGTCGAGGCGCTCGACATCGGTCTCGGTGGCGGGCTCGGCGAGCACCCGCAGTTCGCAGAGTGGGTCACCGAGCGCGTCCCGGCCGACGAGGTTCCGGGTGCCATCGCGAACCTGCTCGCGAACTTTGAGGAGCAGCGCGGGGACGGCGAGAGCTTCCGTGCCTTCGTCGCCGACCGGGACGCCGAGGAACTGGCCGAACTGGTCGAACCCGAGGAGACCAGCTACGACGACCCGTTCATGCACAACACGAAGCGGACGTGGTACCCCTACGCGGAGGACGACTCGCTGGACGCAAGTCCCGCCCCGGCCGCCAAGGACGGCACACCGCTGGCCGACGACTGAGGCTGGAACGCCTCCCTCACTGCCCTGCGAACAGCAGCAGTCGGCCGCTGACGAAGGCGAAGTAGGCCATTATCATGTAGAACCCCTCTTTCCTGCCGATACTTCCTTTTCCGAGCGTCCACAGCCAGCCGAGGACGACGACGCCTGCGAGTATCTTCACGGGGAGGTCCCACACCACGACCGCCTCCGGGACCTGGTACGTCGAGATGAGACCTCCCAGTCCGATGGCGAGCAGTGGGTTCACGATGTTGCTCCCGATGAGCGTCCCCATGGCGATGTCGGGTGAACGCCTGCGGAGCGCCTCGAAGACCGTCGAGAGTTCGGGCAGCGCCGACGCGAGACCGATGGTGACCAGCCCTATCATGGAACCGCCCAGGCGGAGTCGGTCGACGATGGCTTCGACCTCCGCGAGGACGATGTACGCACCGACGACGACCCCGACCAGACCCAGCAACGCGAGGGCCGCATCGCGCAGGACTCGCCTGCTCTCTGGTTCCGGCGGCACGCCGCCGCGCTCGCGATGCGTCACGGCGTAGTACGTGTGGGCCACGTACGCCACCAGCAGGATGGCACCGTCGAGGTGCGAGATGGTCCCGTCGAATGCGACCAGCAGGACGAGGACGGACGCCAGTATCATCGGGAGGAACGTCGACGTGAGGAAGACGTTCGTGGGCCGGTAGCGCCCGTAGCCGACGAGGAAGATACCGACCAGCAGGAGTTGCTGGGTGACCGACGACCCCATGTTCCCGCCGAGGACGGTCGCCGAGGTGACCGTGTAGTCGAGCGTCCCCGAGACGATACCCAGCGACGCGATGACGTGCGAGCCGATTTCGGGGAGGCTCGTCCCGACGGCGACGACGGTCACGCCGACGACCACGTCGGGCACGTTGTAGTGCTTCGCCAGTCGGATGAGTGCCCCGACCGCCGTCTGGGCGCTCTTGACGAGTATCGCCAGCGCGAGCACCCCTACGAGCAACGGTTCGAGCGTCGAGATGTCGACCATAACTGTCCCGTCGGCTGGCTGCTATATGAGGGTTGTCGCGGCGCAACCGGCTTCGGAGACGACTGGATGGGCTCTCACTCGACGCTGACGCCGGAGAAGTACGTGTTCGTCTTCCGTCGCGCCGCTATCTCCAGCGGGCCGTCGAACGGGAGGGGAGAGACACCGGTCGGCGTGCTCCCGCGGGCGACTGCCAGATGGTGGTCGTCGTCCCAGTTGCTCGACTTGTAGAGGTACGTCTCGACGCCGGGCTCGATGGGCTCTTCGAGTGGCCAGTGGCTGTCCCCGCCGCCACCGAACAGCATGACGTAGCTTCCGGGTTCGAGTCGGACACCGGACTCGATGACCAGCTTCACGAACCGGTCGTCGTCCGAGAGCGTGGCCGAGACCGTCGGCACGCTCTCTCTTGCGGTCGGGAGCCACGACGGCTCGCTCACGTCGACGTCACCGAGAGAGTCGAGTTCGAACTGGCTCGCGTACCGAATCGTGTTCCCGTCACGCTCCTGGATACGGTAGTTCGCCTGTACCGACCGGACGACGGCATTCTCGTCGACCTCCACCGTCGCAGAGAGTTCCTCGATGGTCCCGCGATGGTAGCCCGGAATCGCCGACTCGTCTGCGACCGTGTCGGTCTGGACTTCCCAGACCGCCGGATACTCCTCCTCGACGAGCGTCGGCTCCTTCCAGTCGCCGGCCCGGAGCAAGGGTTGGAGCTCTCGTCCCCACGTGATCTCTTCGACGGAGTATCCCTCGTCGTCGTTCCCGTAGGTGTAGTGGTCGCCGAGGTCCTCGCGCCAGATGGCGTCGGCACCCGACCGGACTATCTCGAACGGTGTTCCCCCCTCGCTTCGCGTCCACGAGCCGAGTGCGGTTCCGTCGTCGGCCCGGTAGGACTTCTGCCACTTGATGTGTGACCGGTCGACGTCTATCTTCGACCAGTTCGTCCGGAAACTCGCCCGTGAGAGTTCCTGCGTGTGAAAGGCGTAGAGGAATTGGCCGATGCCATCGGCCGAGAGCCCGCTCGGGTACTCGGGGTCCCCGGTTCGCTCGGTCCTGGTCCGTGTCTCGGTCTCGGTGGGGGTGGCTGTCGCCGTCGCCGTCTCGGTTCGCGTCGCCGTGTCCCCCGGTGTCGCCGTCTCGTCGTCCCCCGATGTCAGCCGCAGACATCCCCCCGCAGCGACCGTCGGGAGCGCCCCCAGCAGCGCTCGTCGTTTCATGGCCGTAACGTATCAATAGGAATTGATAAGCGTGCTGGCTCACACGATCACCGCCGACGAGCGGCCTAAGTGTCCTGCCCACCTGTGCCCGCACATGGCCGACCGACTGCTCAAGGTCAACGCGTACACGACCCTCGACCTCGTCGACGCCGAGGCACGGGGACACGACTTCACCGAGGAGGGGTTCTCCGTGGCGAACGTGACCACCGACGACGACGGGAACGTCCTGTTACAGCTGGAACTCGACAACATGACCGAACAGAACCTGCCGGCGCACGTCGACGAACTGTCGCTCGCTCCCGACCAGGCGAAGACGCTGGCGGCGGCGCTGGAGAAGTGCGCAGAGAAGGCCGCTGGGGGGAGCGAGGACTAGCTGGCACCCAGGTCGAGCGTCTTGAACGGGGTCTCCGGCGGCGGCGTACTCGTGTTGAGTTCCCACTCGACCCCGTAGATGTCGACGACGAACGCGGCCGATTTGCGCTGGTCAACCTCGCAGTCGAGGTCGCGGGCACGGTCACACAGTCCGCCGAGTTCGTCCTCGCTCACCGAGAGTGCGATGTGGTCGACGTGACCGCCGTCGGGAGCCGACGGGTCGTGGGCGAGCGCGAGCGCGAGGCCGTCGCGGCCGACGAACGTCAGGCCGGGTTCGACGCCAGCGTCCCGTGCGGCGGGCCAGTCCACGTCCGCCGGGAGCGCCCCGAAGTCGCCGTCGAGGTTTCCTTCTCGGAACAGCACGTCGAGCGCGAACAGCTCGCCGTAGAACGATTCTGCAGCGTCCACGTCGGGGACGGCGAGCGCGACGTGGTGTAAGCCACTGATTGTCATACGTAAGAGAACGGACCGGACAGGGAAAAAGGGGACACCCGGGTCACCGGGCGGACGTCGAGGTCGGGTACCAGGCGTGTGCAGCGCGCTGGACCGTCTGGAGGTAGTCGGTCCAGTAGTCGACGGGTGAGAACCACGCCCGGACGCGACGGGCGGCGCGTTCGTCGTCGTCGAAGACGGGGCGGACTGTGAGGGTCACCCCACAGTCCGGACACTCGTAAGCAGTTCCTCGCGTCCGCTCTTCGAGGACCCAGTCGCCGTCGACCGGGGACTCGTGGTCGCAGCCGGGACAGAACAGCGTCGACTTGCGTCTGACGCCGTCCGATGGAGGTGTTCGGGCGGCTGTCGTCGTCATACTGTACACTGGGTACTGGAAGACCAAAAGCCCACTCTGTGGGTGTCAACGGTACACACTGGTGAGGGTCGTACCGGTCGGGAACCGGCCAGCGACGGGTCGACGCACGGCTCAGCCGAGCGCCACGTCGAGTGAGAGCATCACCATCACGCCGACCATCGTCCCGAGGGTCGCGACGCGTTCGTTTCCGCGGGCGTGGGTCTCCGGCATAATCTCGTCGCTGATGACGAACAGCATCCCGCCCGCCGCGAACCCCATGGCGTATGGGAGGATGGGCTCGGCCATCGAGACCGCGAGCGCGCCGAACAGGGCGAGTGGAATCTCGACCAGTCCGGCCCGGATGCCCGCGAAGGCCGCGTAGAATCGCTTCCCGAGGCCGGCGTTGATGGCCGCGATGGAGACCGCCAGTCCCTCGGGGACGTTCTGGATGCCGATGGCGAGCATGAGCGAGAGGGCGTTGCCCAGGGCGCTCTGGCCGTCGACCGTCGCCCCGGGGTCGATGGCGGCCGAGCCGAAGCCGACCCCGACCGCGAGTCCCTCGGGCATGTTGTGCAGCGTGATGGCGACGATGAACAGCAGGACGGAGGCGACCCGGGCGTCGTCGCCGCGGCCTTCGAGCCGTTTTCTCCCCGTGATGGCGACGTGGACGTGCGGGACCCAGGCGTCGGCCCGGTCCAGCAGCGCCACGCCGGCGAAAAAGCCCACGACGACGGGGAAGAGGTTCCCCCCTGCGAGTTCGATGCCCGGGAGGATGAGACTCGTGAAACTCGCCGAGAGCATCACGCCCGCCGCGAACCCGAGCGCCGAGTCGAGCGCCCGCTCTGACGGGTCCTGCCAGACGAAGACGAGCAGCGCGCCGAACATGTTCATCCCGGCGATTACCACGCCTCCGGCCAGCCCCCAGAGCAGGGCACTGTGGCCGAACCACGTCGTGAACTGCTGTTCGATGCCCGCGACGAAACCTGGCATTCGTTCGGCGGTACTCGGCCGCCGGAAAAGAACGTTGCTTCCTGCCCGTCGGCGCGTCGCCGGTCGCTCCGGCACCGGCCGCGGGTCGTCTACTCGCCGGCCTCGGTCAGCCGCGCTACCTCGTCGTCGGTCAGGTCGATGGCCGACGCCGCGACGTTCTCCTCCAGGTGCTCGATGCTCGACGTGCCCGGAATCGGGAGGGTCACGTCGGAGTGGTGGAGCAACCACGCGAGCGCGATTTGCTGGCGAGAGGCGTCGTGGCCCTGTGCCACGTCGTCGATGACCTCGCCCACTGAATCGAGGTCGCCCGCCGCCAGCGGGTACCACGGGATGAAGCCGATGCCGTACTCCTCACACGCCTGCAGCACGTCCTCGTCGTCGCGGTAGGCGACGTTGTAGCGGTTCTGGACGGTCGCCACGTCCACGATGTCGCGGGCCGTCTCGAGCTGCTCGACGGTGACGTTGCTCACGCCGACGTGGTCGACGACCCCGTCGTCCTGCAACTCCGCGAGCGCCGTTATCGACGCCTCGAAGTCGGTGTCCGGGTCGGGCCGATGGTACTGGTACAGGTCGATGCTCTCGACGCCGAGGCGGTCGAGGCTGCACAGGTGCGCATTCCGCAGATAGTCCGGGTCGCCCATCGGCAGCCACTCGCCGTCGCGATTCCGGAGGAGGCCGCCTTTCGTCGCCACGACCAGGTCGTCGCGTGTCGTGTCCAGCGCCTCGGCGATGAGTCGTTCGGAGACTCCCGGGCCGTAGGAGTCTGCGGTGTCGATGAGGTCCACGCCGAGGTCGACCGCCCGGCGAAGCACCTGGTGTGCGTTCTCCTCGTCGTCCGGTCGCCCGATGATGTCTTCGCCCGTGAGCCGCATCGCGCCGAAGCCGAGTCGCTTGACCGTGTACTCGCCGCCGATGTCGAAGGTGTCCGCCTGATTCTGGACTGGCATAGGTGTATCTCAACGGTCGGCGTCTGGGGTGAAAGGTGTCCGTGTCGCGGTGGATTGGGATGGGAATCGGGCGACGGTTGCCGGAGTAAGAACCCGGCGTGTGCGGTCGGCGGTCCGAACGAAGTGAGGCCGCCGACGGAAGCGCGCGAGGGACGACCGGAGTGGAGTGGAGCGGTAGCGGAACGGAACAGAGGGAGTCGGCTGGGGAGGGTGTGGTGCGGACGCGGTGCTGTGCGGGGCGGGGGCGGTCTCCATTTCCACCAGCGCGAGTCGACTGCTAGTCGGACCAGAGAAGGGACCGACTCACCATCACGGAACCATCCCCAGTCACGGGACCAGCACCACTGCCCACACCCGATGCCAGCACTTCCGCCAGCAGTACGACCTTCTACCTCCGGCACCTATCAGGGAACCACATGAGCAAGTGGACGCGCGACGACATGCCCGACCAGCGGGGAAAAGTCGTCATCGTGACGGGGGCGAACAGTGGGCTCGGCTACGAGGCGACGAAGGCCTTCGCGGAGAAGGGCGCGACGGTCGTGATGGCCTGCCGGAGCGTCGAGAAGGGCGAGCAGGCAGTCCGAAAAATCCAGCAGTCCGTCCCGAACGCGGACCTCGACGTGCGCGAGTGCGACCTCGCCTCCCTCGAGTCGGTTCGCGTCTTCGCGGAAGCCTTCAAAGAGGACTACGACGACCTCCACGTCCTCTGTAACAACGCGGGTGTGATGGCCATCCCCCGACAAGAAACGAAAGACGGCTTCGAGTTGCAGTTCGGCGTGAACCACCTCGGGCACTTCGCGCTGACGGGGCACCTGCTCGACACGCTCCACGAGACCAACGGCGAGACGCGCGTGGTCACGCAGTCCAGCGGCCTGCACGAGCGCGGCGAGATGGACTTCGACGACCTCCACGGCGAGCAATCGTACGACGAGTGGAACGCCTACGCCCAGAGCAAGCTGGCGAACGTCCTCTTCGCCTACGAGTTCGACCGGTTGCTCGACGAGGCCGAGATAGAGAACGTCCTCAGCGTGGTGTGCCATCCCGGCTACGCGGCGACGAACCTCCAGCGCCGCGGCCCCGAGCAGTCCGGGTCCACGCTCCGGCTCTGGCTGATGAAAGCCGCCAACGCGGTGCTGGCGCAGTCGGCGGCGAAGGGGGCGCTCCCGATGTTGTACGCCGCCACCGCCTACGACGTCGCCGGCGGCGAGTACGTCGGACCGGGCGGCCTGCTGGACATGCGTGGGTACCCGGAGAAACAGCGCTCCAGCGACCGGTCGTACGACGTGGCGACCGCAGAACGGCTCTGGGACGTCTCTGAAGAACTGACGGGCGTCACGTACGACTTCGGCGTCAGGGCGACGCTCGACCGCGACCAGTAGCTACGACTCGGCCCCGTGCTCGCGGTCGGTGTCCTCCCTGAGTATCGAGAGGTGCCAGCCCGGAAGGATGTCTCTCGTGGCGGCGTACTCGACGGTCCGGTGGTCGCCGTCGGGTCGGACGAGGTCGAACGTCCCCCGGTCCTGGTCGGTCGACTTGAACGACGCCCACATCGCATCGAAGTCCGTGCCCGGGGCCGCGAACTCTCGAATCGACCGACCGAGCAGTTCCGGTTCCGATAGCCCGAACAGCGAACAGGCTGCCGGGTTGACGTCGACGTACTCACCATCGTCGTTCGCGATGACCATCGCGTCGGACGCCCCTTCGAAGACGGCGCGGAACTCGAGTTCTCGGCGGTGCTCTTCGGTCACGTCGTCGAAGACGAACGTCAACTGGACCGACCCGTCGTGTTCGAACGCGAAGAACGAGACGGTCAGGTCGATGTCGTGGCCGCCGGCGTGACGACCAGACACGGACCGTTTCTCCCACTCGGTCGATTTCTCGCTGACGGCGTTCGTCGCCGCGTAGTGGTCGAAGACGTCCTGATACACGGGACGGGTGTCCGCCGGGACGAGTTTCAGTAGCGATTCGTCGGCGAGGTCGACGTCCGTGAACCCGAAGATACGCTCGACGGCCGGGTTGGTGAACTGGATGATCCCATCGGTATCGACGGTGACGATGGCAAACAGAGCGGTCTCGGTCAGTTTTCGATACCGCTCTTCTCGTTCGACCAGGGCTCGCTGTGACCGGTACTGGTGGACGGCGTTCTCGATTCGGTTCGCGAGGAGGGTGTACTGGTCGGGGCCACCCCGTTTCTGCAGGTAGTCGGTGACACCGGCGGTGATGGCGTCGCTCGCTATCTCCTCGGACCCCTTGCCGGTGAAGAGGATGAACGGCAGGTCGGGTGTGGCCTTGCGGACCGCGTCGAGGAACTCGAGTCCGTTCATCTCCGGCATCTGGTAGTCGCTGACGATGCACTCGAACTCCGCCGTCTGGAGCAACGCCAACCCCTCCCTGGCACTGGTCGCGGAGTGGACCTCGAGGGTGTCGTCGGTGCGTTCCAGGAACGTCGCGACGAGCGACACGAGCTGGTCGTCGTCGTCGACGTGTAAGATTCGAATCGGCCGCTGAACGAAAGCTTCGACCGCCCCCTGCTCCGTGTTTCGGTCTGTCGTTTCGCCCATGTTGTCTACTTCCCGTACGAGACACCGTGTCATCAGGGGCGGCCGTTGACTATGCAATACCTTTATAACTGTTCTGCTGACTCACGACTCCTGTTCCAGTGTCATCTCGATGAGTCGATTGGTGCCGCGCCGGAGCCGCGAGGCGAGGGCCTGTCGCGAAATCCCGAGTTCTGCGGCGATGTCTTCCAGTGTCACCTCTCTGGGTGACGCGTAGTATCCCCGTTCGTACGCCAGTCGAAGGGCCTCGCGTTGCGTCTCGGTCAGCGTGTCCCCGCGGATGCCGGCCGCCTCGAGCGAGTGGACGCCGGCCAGGTTGACTGGGATACCTTCGTCGGTCAGGTAGTTCTGGAAGCCGGTGATGGTCTCGTGGTCTTCGGCTCGGACCTGAAGGACCCAGCCGTCCGCTGTCCCGACCGCGGAGAGGAGCGAGAGGTCCGATTCGAAGATACCGTTCAGAACGCCGCGGCGCGACTCGGGGTCCCACTCGGCTCGCAAGAGGGCTTCGCCGTCGACGGTGTCGACGAGTTCGACGTTTGGAATTGCCAGCCCGTTCCCGACCAGCTGCTGGACGTCCTCGCTGGACATGTCGTGGACCCAGAAGTATGGGACGAGCACGCCACGCGTCGGGACGACACGCTCCAGTTCGACGGTCACGTCGGGGAACGACTCGAAGATAACACCGAACGGTAACGTCTGGGGCTCGAACGTGAACTCCGCTATCGTCGCCATCCACCCGTCACTACGTCACGAACGGTGTTAAACTGCGGGCGACGGCTGGCTGCGGCAGTGACTGGCCGCGACAGTGCCCGGCTACAGTTTCCCGTCGAGCACCTTCGCCGCCGTGAGAATCGGGTCCCACACGGGCGCGAACGGCGGCGCGTACGCGAGGTCGGTGCGTTCGAGTTCGGGAACCGTGGTGTCCTGTTCCAGCGCCATCGCGAGCACGTCGATGCGGATTGCGGCCCGGTCCGTCCCGACGATGGTGCCGCCGAGCAGCCGTTTCGAGTCGCGGTCGGCGACCAGCGTGACGGTCGTCTCGGCCGCGCCGGGGTAGTACCCAGAGCGCGAGCGTGTCGTGATGGTCTCTGACACCGGGTCGAACCCGTGTTCGCGGGCCTCCTCGGGGTCGACGATGCCAGTCCGCCCGCACTCCAGGTCGAACGCTTTGACGACGGCGGTTCCGGCGATGTCGCCGACGGGTTCCGGGTCGCCGGCGGGGGCGGTTCCGACGGTCTGGCCGATGGCACGCCCGGCCCGGTTCGCGGTCAGCCCGAGCGGGACCCAGTCGTGCTCGCCCGTGACCGCGTGGCGCATCTCGGCCACGTCGCCGGCCGCGTAGACGTGCTCGACGGTCGTTCGGCCGTAGTCGTCGACCGCGATAGCCCCGGAGTCGCCCAGTTCGACCGGCGTGCCCTCGACGAGGCCCGTGTTCGGCCGGATGCCGATGCCGACCAGCGCCATCTCGACGGCGATGGCCTTTCCGTCGAAGGCGATGGCCTCGACCCGGCCGTCGTCGTCGGCCCGGATTCCCTCGACCTCGCTCTTCACGTGCAGGGTGACGCCCTGCTCGCGGAGGTGGTCTTCGACGCGCTCGGCGACGGCCTCCCCGAACGGCCGCAGGACGTGCTCGCTGCGCTGGAACAGGTGGACGTCGAGGTCGTGTGCCGAGAACGCCTCCGCCATCTCGATGCCGACGTACCCCCCGCCAACGATGGCGACGGACTCCGGAGGCTCCAGTTTCCCGTAGTGGTCCACCTCGTCCTCGTCGACGAACGGCGCACCGCCGACGTCGGCGACGGCGTCGACGTCGGGGTCGAGCAAGAACGCCCGCGTCCGGGCGGCCGAATCGAGTCCGTGCATGGTGAATGCGCCCTCGCAGTCGGCGCCGTCGATGGGACCCGTGACGGCACGGGCCCCCGTCGCGACGAGCAGGTCACTGTAGGGCTGTTCGAACGTCTCGTCGTGGCTCCCGCGGACGGTGACGGTCTGGGCGTCGGTGTCGACGGAGAGCACCTCGTGGTGGCGCTTCAGGTCGATGCCGCGCTCGTCTATCTCGTCGGGCGAGAGCGAGAGTAACCGGTCCAGAGACTCGACCTCGCCCTTGACGAAGTACGGCGTTCCACAGTGGGCGTAGGACACCCACGAGCCCTTCTCGAAGACGACGACCTCCCGGTCGGGGTCTTCGCGTTTGCACTTGCTCGCGGCACTGAGGCCGGCCGCGTCACCTCCGACGACGACGAACGGGTCTGCCATATCGGGATACTCGGATGACAGGGTCAAGATAGTTTGTGCTGGTGGCACTCGCCGCGAACGCCCGGATGAATTATAGTGGTCACCAGTGATGTGCGACCAGATGCCTCACGTCGCCTTCGCAACCAGCGCCGAGTACGCCGACCTGACCGACGACGACCGCCAGCTCGCGGCCGCCCTCCGCGAGCGGGACATCACCGTCGAGCCGGCCGTCTGGACGGACGAGAGCGTCGACTGGGGTGCGTACGACGCCGTCCTCGTCCGGTCGTGCTGGGACTACCACACTCGTGTGGGCGAGTTCGAGGAGTGGATAACCACCGTCTCGACCGAAACGACGCTCTGGAACACACCGTCTACGCTCTGCTGGAACAGCCACAAGTTCTACCTGCGCGACCTCGAAGGGCGCGGCATCCAGACGGTCCCGACCGCGTACGTCTCGGGCACCGACGGTCGGTCGCTGGAGGCGATTCTGGACGCCAACGGCTGGCGCGAAGCCGTCGTCAAACCCGCAATCAGTCTCGGGGGTGAGGACACCTGGCGGACCGACCGGGCCCGTGCGGACTCACACCAGGAACGCTACGAGAGCCTGCGGGACCACGAAGACCTGCTCGTCCAGCAGTTCGTCCCGGAGATAACCGAGGGGGAGTGGTCGCTCGTGTTCGTCGACGGCACGTACAGTCACGCGGTCCTGAAACGCCCCGAGACGGGGGATTTCCGGGTACACGAACATTTCGGGGGGACGGTGAGCGTCGAGGAACCCGGCGAGGCACTCCGGAGCCAGGCCGGAGACGTCGTCGCCGCCGCGACCGCCGAACTCGGCGAGACGCCGCTGTACGCCCGTGTCGACGGCGTCGAGGTCGACGGGGCGCTCACGGTGCTCGAACTCGAACTCGTGGAGCCGTCCCTCGGTTTCGACCACGTCCCGGCTGCCACAGGCACCATGGCAGACGTCGTGGCCGAACGCCTCGGAGAACTGTAATACCCGGAATAGAGTTGTCTCACACCCAGACACGACCGTTTAGTGCCTCGAGCGACTTCTGTACGCCTATGGCAACCCTGGCCACAGATGCGGAGCGCGACGCGTTCGCCGAGCGGCTCCTCGGAGCCCTCGCCGGCGCGTTCGACGTGTACGCCATCTACATCGGCGACACCCTCGGGTTCTACCACGCCCTCGCCGGTGACACCCCCCTCACGGCCGCGGAACTGGCGGCCCGGACCGACACCCACGAGCGGTACGTCCGCGAGTGGTGCGAACAACAGACCGTCTCTGGCATCGTCACCGTCGACGACCCGGCTCGACCAGCCGAGGACCGCCGGTACACCCTGCCGCCGGCACACGTGGAGATACTCACCGAGCTGGAGAGTGAGCGCTTCATGGCCCCGTTCGCCCAGCTGTTCGTCGGTGCGGCGACCCCCATCTCGGCCGTCGTCGAGGCCTTCCGAACGGGCGAGGGTGTCCCCCCCGACGCGTACGGCGACGACTTCCGGGAAGGCCAGGGCCGCCTGAACCGCACGGCGTATCTCGACCTCCTCGGGCGCGAGTGGCTCCCCGGGATGCCCGACGTCGACGCCAGACTCCAGCTGGAGAACGCACGGGTCGCAGACGTCTGCTGTGGCCACGGCTTCGCCAGCATCGGCGTCGCAGACACGTACCCGACTGTCCACGTCGACGCGTTCGACGGCGACCCGGGCGCAGTCGAGTCTGCTCGTCGGCACGTCGCCGAGTTCGGCCTCGTCGACCGGGTCGACGTCCAGCAGGCGGACACTACCACCATCACGTCTGACGACCCCTACGACCTCGTGCTGGCCTTCGAGTGCGTTCACGACCTCGCGGACCCGGTCGGCGCGCTCTCGGCCATGCACGACCTCGCCGGCGACTACGGGACCGTCCTCGTGATGGACCATCGGGTCGGCGACGGCTTCGGCGACGAACTGGAGTACGACTGGCTCACCTACGGCTGGAGCGTCCTGCACTGTCTCCCCGTCGGGATGGCGGACCAGCCCTCGGCGGCGACCGGGGCGGCCATGCGAACTGACACCCTGCGGTGGTACGCCGGTGAGGCCGGGTTCGACCGCGTCGAGGTGCTTCCCATCGAGCACGACCGGTACCGGTTCTACCGGCTGTACCCCTGATTCTGTCCCCGTCCCTCGGTCGGGTCAGGCCCCGTCGAGCCTCGCGACCAGTTCCTCGAACCCGTCGACCGTGAGGTCCGGGTCGTCGCCGAAGGGTTCCCAGGGAGTGTCCTTCCGGTTCACCCAGACGCCCTGCATCCCGGCGTGCTGGGCCCCGAACACGTCGAACCACGCCGCCGTGACGTGCGCAATCTCGTCTATCGGTGTCCCGGTTCGGGCCGCAGCGTGGCGGTACAGTTCGGCGTCGGGTTTGAACACCTCCACCTCGTGTGCACTCACGACACCGTCGAGGAGGTCGCCGATGTCGGCGTGGGCGACCATCGATTCGAGCATCTCGGGGTTCCCGTTGGAGACGACGTAGGTGTCGTAGCCGGCGTCTCGCAGTCGCTCGATGCCCTCGCGAACGTCGTCGAACACGTCCAGTTCGTGGTACACCGCCAGTATCTCTTCGCGTTCGTCCTCCGAGACGTCGACCCCGTGGGCGTCCAGCGCGTACTGCAGGGCATCCCGATTTACTGCGTAGAACGGCTCGTACACGTCCACCTGGTTGCCGACGAAGGTGTACTCGAGCGAACGCGAGCGCCATAGCCGCGATACCGGTTCCGGGTCGTCGACACGCGCCGCGAGCGCCTTCTCGGCGGCCTCCACGTCGACCAGCGTGCTGTAGGAGTCGAACGTGACCGTCGAAACCCGGGACTCGTCGAAGCTCATACGTCACCGATGTCCCGGTTCCAGACCGGGGTGATGGGTGCCTCGAGGCGGTCCATCTCCTCGTCGGTCAGGGTCACGTCGAGCGCCCCCACGTCCTCGTCGAGGTGCTCGACCGACTTCGGGCCGACGATGGGGGCGTCCACGAACTCCTTGTGCAACAGCCACGCGAGGCTGACCTGTGTGGGGGTCGTGTCCTTCTCCTCGGCCAGCTCTCGCACCACGTCGAGGACGGCCCAGCCGTCCTCGGTAAACCGTTCCCGTGTGTACTCGTCGGTCGCGGCGCGGCCCTCCTCGGGTGTTTCGCCCTGTTCGTACTTGCCCGAGAGGAAGCCACCCGCGAGCGGCGACCACGGGATGACGCCGATGCCCTGGTCCGTACAGGCCGGGAGGACGTTCGCCTCCTCGTGGCGGTCGACGAGGTTGTACTCACACTGCATCGAGACGAAGCGCTCGTAGTTCTCCACGTCGGCCTCGTACAGCGCCTTCGTGAACTTCCAGGCAGGCATCGAACTCGCGCCGACGTACCTGACGACGCCCTCGTCGACGAGGTGGTCGAGCGCCGACAGCGTCTCCTCGATGGGCGTCTCGTCGTCCCAGCGGTGAATCTGGTAGAGGTCGATGTAGTCGGTGCCCAGCCGGTCGAGACTCGCCTCGGCCTGGTCGAGAATATGCTTCCGCGAGAGGCCGCCGCCGTTCGGGCCGTCGCGCATCGGGAAGTACACCTTCGTCGCGATGGCCAGTTCGGACCGGTCGTACTCCTGGATTGCCTCACCGAGTATCTCCTCGCTCTCGCCCGTCGAGTAGATGTTCGCCGTGTCGAAGAAGTTGATTCCGTGCTCTCTGGCCTGGTCGATGACGTCGAGGGATTGCTCGCGGTCGTGGGTCATCCACGGCTGGCTGGTGCCGAAGTTCATGCAACCGAGACAGAGCCGCGAGACCTCGAGACCCGTCTCTCCGAGTCGTGTGTACTCCATGGGGAGGGTTTCTCTGGCCGAGCAGGTGTAGGTTAGGTTGCCGGACGTCGCTCCCCCGTGCTAGCCTCCTGATTTATGCGACCACACCGCGGGTGGTGTACACATGACACGAACCGACCACTTCGTCACGGTCGCCGGCACCGAACTGCACTACTCGGCGTGGGGCGACCCCGACGACCCAGTCGTCCTCTGTATCCACGGCCTCTCCCGGAACGGGCGGGACTTCGACCCGCTGGCCAGCGAGCTGGCCGACGAGTACCGCGTCGTCTGCCCGGACATGCCCGGCCGCGGCCTGAGCGAGTGGGCCGACGACCCCGCCACCGCCTACAGCAAGGCTGGCCTCCGGAACGCCGTCCTCGGGTTCTGTGACGAACTGGGTCTCGAGGAGTTCCGCTACGTCGGCACCTCGATGGGTGGCCTGCTCTCGATTCCACTCGCCGCCGGACCCCTCCGCGACCGCATCACCCACCTCGTGCTGAACGACGTGGGGCCGGTCCTGACCGACGCCGACGAGGGCGTCGACCGCATCGTGGAGTACCTGACGAACCCGCCCGTCCGCGACACGCTGTCGGGGCTCGAACGCTGGTATCGCGAGACGTACGCGACCTCGAACCCGAAGACAGACGCCCAGTGGCGGCGGTTCACCCTGACCAGTGCCAGACGGCGAGACGACGGGCGATTCACCCGGGACTACGACACCGCCATCGTCGAACCGCTGGTCCGGGACGACACCGACGACGAGACGGTGTGGGACCACTGGGAATCGCTGGACTGCCCGGTGTTCGTGGTCTGGGGGCGCGAGTCAGACATCCTCACCGCCGAGACCGTCGAGGAGATGCTGGACCGGCGACCCGAGACCGAGGTGCTGGAACTCGACTGTGGCCACCCGCCGGGGCTGAACGTCGACGAGCAGACCGAGCCGATCAGGGACTTCCTGGCGGAGTGACTCCAGTCAGCAGCCCGTCTCCGCTCCCGTTCGAACACAAGAGGTTTACTCTCACTATCTGTTCATGACGATATTCCGATGCTACGTTCCCGCCGCTCCCTCCTCGGCACGCTCGCGGGCCTCGCTGGCCTCGCGACGACGACCGCTGGCTGCCTCAGCTTCGGCGGTGGCCAGGACTACCGGTTCCTCGCGAGCGACCTCGACACGTCGCTGGGACGGGAGTTCCTCCTCACGGAACCCGCCTCTCGGCGGGCAGAGACTCGGCTCGACTACACGGCCGAACGCAAGCAGGCGTTCGTGGACGAACTGTTCGAGACCGGGACGGTCACCGCCGTCCAGTGGCCCCTGACCGAGATGACGTACTGGGGCGACCACGCCCGCCCTCGCCCCGCGTTCGTCCAGCGAGACGGTGTCTACTACCACATCCACGTCGAGGAGGAACAGGTCGACCGGGACCGATGGCTGTTCGCGGTCGAACGAACCGACGACGAGCCAGGGGCAGACGCGACGGTCCTCCGCGAGCCCTTCTCCTCGCTCTCGGACCAGGACGCGGCTATCGTCCAGGCGGCCCTCGATGCCATCTACGCCGGGAACGACGGGTTCCTCGGCGAACCAGAGTTCGACGAACTCCAGCCTGTCGAGTACCACGAGGGGACGGACCCGGACGCGAGTGAGCTCGTCCCGTCGCCACCATTCGAGTACGTCGAATACGCCGAGGACTACTATCGTCCGGTCACGGACCGCCGGACGGTGTCGGTTCCGAAACGAACGTTCTCGCTCGAGCCGGTCGCAGACTCCGCGGACGCGTTCGAGCGCTACGCCAACGAGACCGTCCCCGACGTCCGGTTCTCCGACGTGTCGGTCTCCGACGCCGAGCGTGAGGTGCTGGACACGGTCGTCGACCCGGAGAACTACTCCGGACACAACGAGGACCATCCCCTCTCCGACGGGCTAGCGTCGGCGCTGGCTCACCTCGGCATCCGGGCGCATCTGCGTCCCGCCAGCGAGTACTCTGGGCGGGTCGAGTTCCGCAACGCCATCGCGGAGTACGAGGGCGTCTGGTACCGGTTCGACCTGCTCGTGAACCCCAACGACGTGGACTGAGAGGGGACTGGAAGTCGTGTTCGCATACTCTCTGCATCGAGTCGCAGAGAGTGGACCCTCTCAGACCTCGACGGTCGCGCCCAGCTCGGGTGCGGCCGCCTCGAACCCTTCCTCGCGCAACTCCGCGGCGAACCCGGCGCAGTCGTCGCCGTGGTTCACGAGGACTGGGGTGTCCCGGTACGCCTTCAGGAACTCCCGCAGGGCGTTCGCGTCGGCGTGCGCCGAGAAGTCGTACTGCTCGGTCTGTGCGGATATCGGCATCACCCGGCCATCTATCTCCGCCCGGCCGTGTTCGAGCGCCTGGTGGCCCGGCGTGCCCTCGACCTGGTAGCCAGTAAAAGCTATCTTGTTCACCGGGTGGTCCCGTATCTCGGGGACGTAGGTCATCGCGGGACCGCCGTGGAGCATCCCCGAGGTCGTGATGATGACCGTGTTCTGCTGTGCGATGCGTTTTCGCTGGCCGTCCTTGCCGGTGACGAACCGGGCGTGGCCACTTGCCCGCTTGAGCTCGTCGGGGTCGCGCAGGAAGGCGGGATACCGGCGGAATATCTCGGTGACGTGTTTGCCCATCCCGTCGACGTAACAGCCGATGTCGTGGGCGGCGCAGACGCACATTATCTCCTGGGTGCGGCCGATGCCGAAGGCGGGGACGACGACGGTGCCGCCCTCCCAGATGGTCGTCTTCAGGCTCTCGGCGAAGCGCTGCTCGATGTCGGGGCGGGGGTCGCGGTGGGTGTCGGCGTAGGTCGCCTCCGTGATGACAACGTCGGCGTCGGGTCGGTCGCGCGACCCGGCGAGCAGGCGCTGGTTCTCGGTGTGGAAGTCACCGGAGTACAGCAATCTGGTGTCGCCGTCGTCGACCAGCACGTGGGCGCTGCCGGGGATGTGACCCGCGTTGAAGAACGTCACCTCGTAGCCCGCGGCCTCGAACGGGACGCCGTAGGCGTGGGTCCGTGAGACCTGCGTCAGCCGCTTCAGTTCGGCCTCGGTGAACGGGCAGTCGTAGGTCCCGCCGTTGAGTTTCAGGGTGTCCTTCCCGAGCACCTGCGTGAGTTCGGCGGTCGGCGGCGTCCAGTGGACCGGCGGGCGCTCGTTCCCCGAGAGCAGGGCCGGAATGGTGCCGACGTGGTCGAGGTGGCCGTGGCTCACGACCACGGCATCGGGCGTCGGCTGGTCGACGGGATACTGCGGGGGGTTGCCCGAGGCCATCCCGAAGTCGAGCAAGAGCGAGTCGTCGACGAGGATGGCGCTGCGGCCGATTTCGCCCGCGCCGCCGAGGAACCGTAGCTGCATCTGGTTTCGCGTAGCGGTCGGAGGGACTTCGGTCCGTCGGTCCACTCAGGGGAACGCTTACCGGTGTTCCGTCCACTGACACGAACATGCGACTCGCCGCGTGTATCCGCGAAGGCGACTGGCTCCCGGTCGTCGGCGCAAGCTTCTACGTCGCCCTGCTGTCGGGCGGGTACTACTACAACGTCACGTTCGTCCAGCTCGGCCTGCTCGACCTCGGAACACGACTGGTCGGGATGACCCGCGGCGAGGTGTCACTCGCGATGGCGGTGCTGGCGCTGGCGACCGTCGCGGTCGCCCTGCCGATGGGCTGGCTGTTCGACCGCCGGGGCTGGAGCGCCGACCTCGACGTGAAGCTCCGGCTGGTGTTCGGGGTCGTGGTCGTCCAGACCGTCCTCACGGCGGTCGCCCCGTTCGTCCGGAGCGTGCCGGGGTTCTACGCCTGGGTGCTCGCGTGTTCGGTCGCCCTCGGCGTCGGCGTCCCGGCGACGTTCGGGCTGGCAGTGGAACTCGTCCCGGTCCCGGACCGCGGCTGGGTCGGGGCGGCCATCGCGGGCTCGTCGTTCTTCCTCGCCGCCATCTACCCGCTGGAGTGGAACGTCGGCGCGTTCAGTCGGGTGATGGTGGCCGCGATGGTGCCAGCACTCGGGCTGTTGGGGTTCCTCGTGGTCCGCCGCCCCGATGTCCTCGACCGGTTCGCGGCCCAGCGTGAGATGTTCGGCCGCGGGCGGTTCTGCCGGCCCGACCCGGTTCGGATGACCAGCCCGCGCTTTCTCACCGCGCTGGTCCTCATGTTCGGGGTGTACTTCGTGGACAGCTTCGGCTTCCTGCGCATCGTCGAGACGCCGGTGTACGTCCTCTCGGCGTGGCAGTCGCCCGACTTCTCGGTCCACCTGTTCATCGCGGTGGTCCACGTCGTCGGGGCGGTGATGGCGGGTGTCCTGTACGTGAACTTCGAACTCAAGGCGGTGTTCCTCTGGACGTTCGGGCTGTTCTCGGTCACCCATCTGCTGTACTCCTTCGACGCCGCGACTGCTCCGGCGGGCGAGACGGCACTGGTGCTCCCGCTGTTCTACGCGATGGCCGTGAGCTTCTACACGACCATCAACTTCGCGCTGTGGCCGGACCTCTCGACCCCGCAGACGGTCGGTCGGTACGCGAGCCTCGGCGTCGGGATGGCGGGCTGGGTCGCGACGTTCCTGAGCACCGGGCTGGCGCTGTACTTCGACCAGACCGGTGTCTCGCTGGTCGACCACCTCTCGCTGGTGAACGCGCTCGCACTGGTGTTGCTCGTCGGGCTCGCGCTCGGGCTCTACCTCTCTCGGCTCCGCGAGCACGCCCGGGGTGAGACGGCGTGAGACCGACCGCCTTCGTCGTCCTCCTGCTGGTCGCCCTCCTGCTCGTGACCGCCGGTGGCGACGCAGAGACGGCCCGCGTCGTCTTCGACGGCGAGCAGGTCGCCTCGGGCGACGACGCCGTCATCGTCGCCGGGGGGTCTGCGACCGTCCCCGCGAACGCCAGCGTCACCGACACGGTGTACGTCGTCGGCGGGACGGTCGCCATCGACGGGTCGGTCGACCGGGTCGTCTTCCTCGCGGGCAACCTCTCGATACGTGACGGGGCCCGCGTCGGCGACCTGCAGGTCACGGGCGAGGGCCCGGCAATCGCGCCGGGCGCGACAATCGAGGGTCGGACCGACCTCGTCGGCACCGACAACGGGGCGACGGGCGGCGGGTGGGGGACGTTCGCCCTCCAGACGCTCGTCCTGGCCGGGGCCGCCGCACTGGTCGCGTCGCGCCGTCCCGGGTTGCTCCAGAACACCGGCGACGCACTGACCGACCACCCCCTTGTCTGTCTGGTCGCCGGGACGTTGACCGGCCTGACGCTGCTGGCGGTCTTCGTCTTCATGGCCTTCACCGTCGTACTGATCCCGTTGACCCTGCTCGGCCTCGTCGCCTTCCTCCTGACCGTCGTGTACGCGACCGTGGTCCTCGGCGCGGCCGCGGGCCGACGCCTCCCGCTTTCGACTCCGGTTCGCCGGACCGTCGCCGGTGTCGTGCTGGTGTCGGTCGCGTTGCAACTGCTCGGCGCGGTTCCGTGGCTGGGACTCGGGGGAATCCTCCTGCTGTCGGCGGGGCTGGGCGCGGTCTTCGTGACCTACTACGGGTTCGCCACGTTCGAACCGGTGGCGTTGCCCGACTGACCCGCGGTGTTCGACCCCCCTGCGGTGTTCGACCGTCCGCGGTATTCGATTCCCGTGTCCCGCCTAGAACGTCCCGTTCTCGCGCTGGTTCCGCCGCACGGTGAAGTACTGGTACTCGTCGCCGTAGGCCAGCGCGAGCGACCCGAGCCACCAGTTCCATCGCTCGACGACGTCGCCCTGGGGCGCGTCGCGGAGGTTGTCGACGATGACGTCCGCCGTGAGTTCGTGGCCCGCGTCCTGCCGGTACTGTCCGGAGTCACGGAGGTCCACGGCCTCGCGCACGACGACGTGGGCCTGTCCGCCGAACTCGCGTTCGAGACGGAGCTCGAGTCGGCCGGGTTGCATGGTCGCTGGTTCGACGGGAGGTGACTTACCTTTCGGGGTGGCGCCTGCGGCGGGTGGTCGCCGAGGACGAGCGACCCGGTGGCGGGCCGATTCGACGGAGTTTTGAACGCCGACGAACGAGTTGGCACCACTATGGTGAGTTTCAACGTCGTCGTTGCGGACCCCGAAACGGGCGCGACACACCAGCTCGAAGCAGAGGAACAGGACGCCAACCGATTCATCAACAAGGAAATCGGCGACGAGGTCGACGGTGCGGCCGTCGGCCTCGACGGTTGCACGCTCGAGATTACCGGCGGCTCCGACGCCGCCGGGCGACCGATGCGTGCCGACATCGCCGGCCCGAACCTCAAGGAGGTCCTCATGAAGGAGCGCTCCGTGGGCTACAAGCCGAACCGTCCCGGCGAGCGCAAGCGCCTGACCCTGCGCGGTCGCGTCATCTCCGACGAGACCAGTCAGGTCAACACGAAAGTCGTCTCCGTCGGCGACAAGTCCGTCCCGGAACTCCTCGGCCTCGAGGGCGGCGACGAAGACGAAGACGCAGACGAAGAGTAAAACGACCAGACGGGTCCGCCCCGAGTGCGTCGTAGGTCTCCTGAGGGTAGTTCCCTCGGCGCGCGCTCGCGGCCCACGACACTTCTTTCGCGCCCTGCCCAGTGAGCGACAGGTATACCGCCGGTGACGGTCCATTGGTACGTATGGCTGATCGCGTTTCTTCCGATGCAGTGCCGACGGTGCGTGCGAAGTTGCAAAAGCACGGGGCGACTGACCGCCTCAGAATCGAACTCCCGGCCGACGAGGCCGACCAGTTCCCCGAAGGTGAGGTGGTCCGGATGATGCTGGACGGGAAGGAACGACACGCCCGCATCGAGTCACACCTGACGAGCGAGGGGCTGGTCGTCGCGGGCGTCTACGACACGCCGGCGGCCGCCCGCGAGAAGAGCGGCGCGGACCGACTCGCGGAGTGGTGTTCGAAACACAACCGCAGTGCTGGCGGGTCGGTGCTGGTCGACGTCATCGAAGAGGCGTTCCAGTACGGCCTGCGGGCCCCGGGAGACCGCGCGTTCTACACCGCACTGGAGAAGCCCAGTGACAGTCTCGCGTCTATCGCCGAAGATATCGAAGATTAGAGCCGGGGGAGGAAGGAGTAGAGCAGGTAGCCGAACGCGAGGTGCTGGAGCATGGTGCGCTCGACGGTCACGCGGACCTGATGTTCGTCCTGGATGGAGTACTCCTTGGTCCGCACTTTCTTGTGCATCCGAAGGGTGTCCTCCTCTTCGAGCTGGTGCAGGCTGGGGTAGACCGTCCCCGGGCTGAGCTGTGCGTCGAACAGGCGCGTGAGGTCAGAGATGAGCTCCTTGCCGTGGGTCTCGCCGCGCAGCGAGATGAGCATGAGCAGTATCTCGTCTAAGTTCTCCTTGATGATGGTCTCCTCGAAGTCGGCGTGGTCGGTCGGGAGCGCCTCCTCGACCGAGTCGAGCATCTCGTCGAGTTCTCGCTCGACGGTCTTCTCGTCTACCTTGTGAGCTGACCCGATGGTCAGTTCGTACTGTTCCTCGCCACTATCGTTGCCGGTGGCAGCTGCCGTGAGGTCGCTGAACACCGACCGGGAATCGGGATCGTCGTACATATTGCAGTCGTCACCTTTTGGCCTTCTCCGAACGGAGCGTGATGGGCCTCCACCAGAAGCCTCGAGCCACGTCCAGATACTGAATAAATGCTAGGAGGCCTATGCAATAAGTCAATCGGCCAACCAAGATTCTATGACATAAGTGTGTTGGCCGAAACCGGTTCGAGTTTCCTAGGTCGGAAATGCAGAAAATTACAGCGTAGTAGGGACGAAACCCACAATTTAGAATTGGTGATTTCTGATGGTTCTGATGCCGTCCCGCGATACGTGACAGAAATATTTTATGGCTGCAGGGGCGTCGACGACCGTCAGTCGTCGCCGATGGCCTTGATTATCTCCCGGCGTGCGGGTTCCTGGTCGTCGAGGTCTTTCTCGACGCGCCGTTCCGCGAGCCGGGCGAGCATCAGGTGCTCTTCGAGGTCGTCTTCGGCCATCTTCGCGATGTACTTCAGGGACCGGGCGTGCGTGCCGAAGGGTGTCCCCGACAGCGTCTCCAGGGGATACTCCAGCGTCGCCGGTTCGTCGTACTTCTTGTTGTGTATCTCGGCCAGCGAGAGCCCGCGGATGTACGTGACCATCGCGTCACGGACCGTCGCGCTTATCCAGCCGAGGTGTTCGTAGTAGCGCAGGCAGTTGAGCGCCCCGCTGGTCCCGAACGTCTCACCGAGGTAGCGAGCCCACTCCATCGTGGCCTCCATGGCCGAGGGAGTGCTGGGCATCGACCGCAGGTACGGTTTCTCGGTGTGCAGTGACATCCGTGTCTCCTACCTGAGACCTCGGCCTATACCAGTATAAAGACTCTTGCCGTATCGAGCGGTGAGTCGGGCCTCGTTTCGGGCCGAGACCCCCGCTCACACGGAGATGAGCGCGTCGACGACGTACCGGGTCAGCTCGGCCGTCAGCGCGCCGGTCCAGGTCAGCGCCACGAAGTGGACGTAGCCGCTGAGCATGTGTCCGCGGTCGGTCACCCGGATCATGATGGCCGACAGCACCGCGTTCAGGACGATGGTCAGGATGAGCAGGAACTCTATCATCTGGACGTCGTACTGCTTCGTCGACAGCAGGAAGCTCATCTGGCTCGCGCTCAGGTCCATGTCCTGGGTGATCTGCATCAGCAACTCGACGACCTCCAGCCCCACGAAGAACGAGAACACCGAGGCCGCGGTCAGCCCGTACAGGACGCCGATGAGGGTCGTGGTCGCCTGCTGGCGCTGTTCGCGCACCTTCAGGACCTCCCCGAGGTTGCGCGAGATGACCTGTCCGAGCATCTTCGGGTCGCCACCCATGCGCCGTCCCTCGACGTACATGTCGCCGAACTTCTGGATGAGGTACGACCCCGTCTCGGCGGCGAACAGCGCCCAGGACCGCGTCGAGTCGATGCGGATGTTCAGGCGTTTGAACAGGTTGTCGATGTTCTTCGTGAGGGCACCGAAGTCCTTCTTCCGGAGCGTCTCGAGGACGTTACCCGTCGAGGTCTGCTTGACGGACTCGACCGCCCCGAGTGCCCGGATGAAACTCGGGAACTCGCTGTCGCGGTCCTGGACCTTCTTCTCCTCGCGCCGGACGAGCCATCCGGGAATCAACAGGGGCGTCACGGGGATGGCGGACATGATGGGTAGTGGGAGGACGTCGCTCTTCACGGGGAGGTACCCGAGCAGGATACCGCCGACGACCGCGAACGAGACGATGGAGAGGCCGCCCCCGACCACCATCGCGGGCATGGCCCGTTTGAGCGGGTAGTCACCGGCGGTCTCCTGGATGTACCACACCGGGTCGTACGGGGAGATGGCGTGGATGGCGTAGACGAACCCCGCCTGGACGATGACGAACATCCCGATGACCGCCCCGACCGCGAGCGTCGGGTTCACGCCCACGAGGACGGGGAGGACGATAGCGAACACGAGGACGAACGCCGTCGACAGCATCATCGACAGGTAGAGTTCTTTCATCACGTCGAGTTTGTTCAGGTCCGCCTCGTACCGGATGACGAACTGCTGGATGATGCTCTCCTGTTCGTCGATGAGGAACTCCGATATCTGCTGGCCGCCGCCGATGGTGTACGCGAGCCGTTCGAGGAAGTCCGACAGGAGAGGCGAGTTGACCTGCCGCGCCCGCATCCGGCAGGCGTCGTCTAGACTCTGGTTCCACGTGTCGACGAGCGCGACGAGGTAGCCCATCTCCTCGGCGAGCGCCTGGTACTCGTCCTCCTCGGCGAGCGTCCTGAATATCTCGACCCGGTTGATGTTCGTCATCGAGAGGACGGTGATGTGGGTCAGGAAGAGGTGAAAGCGCTGGCGTATCTGCTTGCGCTGTCTGTCCTGGACCGCTTTCGGGTACAGCAGTGCCGCGAACACGGAGAACAGCCCGAGCAGGACGAGCGGGCCACCGACGGTCAGCGACAGCGACAGCGCGACCGTGATGGCGATGGTTCCGACCGCGAATACGAACGACGGCAGGACGATGATGAGCAGGTACGTCCTGACCGGCATCTCCATCCGCCGGTACGCCTCTCGAATCGACGAGAGGAGGGCGTTCACGTCGCCGGGCTGTTGGTTCGCGGTGGACATGGTCAGATGGTCGCGCCGAGGTCGGCGGTCTGGACGGGGATGCCCTCCAGTCCGTCGCGCTGGTAGTCGGCGATGAACTCGTTCACCTCGTGGTAGCCGAGGATGTCGGCGTCCATCGCCCGCCGGATGAGTTCGGCACGCTTGTCGAGTTCGTCGTAGATGAGCCGGGTGTCCTGGTAGCCGAGTAGCTCGGCTATCTGCTCTTCGAGCACGTAGGAGTTGTTCCGGCCGGTGAAGTCGACGTTGTCCTCGCGGGGGTCCCAGTTGAACGCCTGCCGCGTGACGACGCCGCCCTCGTAGTCGGAGTAGCCCTCTATCTCCTGGACCGAGGTCACCCGACGAAGCACCTTGTCGCCCTGTTTGACGCGGTTCTGGAACAGCGCCACGTCGCAGTTGTCCATGAACGTCTCGGGGACGTTGATCGGCGCGCCGGTGAACCGCTGAATCATCGAGACGATGTCGGACGCGTGGAACGTCAGCATCACCGGGTGACCCGTCTGGGCCGCCTGGAACGCCATCTGACCTTCGGCACCACGGACCTCCCCGACGATGATGTAGTCGGGGCGCGAACGCAGCGCGGCCGCGACGAGGTCGAACATGTCGACGTCCGCACCGTCGTCGCCCGAACCCTCACGCGTGAGCAGTTGCTGCCACGTCTCCTGTGGCGGCTTCACCTCGGCGGTGTCCTCGGCGGTGTATATCTTCGAGTCGTTCGGGATGAACGAGAGGCTCGCGTTGAGCGTCGTCGTCTTCCCGGACGCCGTCTCGCCGACGACGAACACCGTCTGTTCGTTCTCCAGGCAGAGCCAGAGGTACGCGCTGAGTTCCGGACTCAGGGTACCCCACTTCGTAATCTGGAAGATCGACAGTGGAATCTCCTCGCCCTGACGGATGGTGAGCGACGGCCCCTTGATGGACACGTCGTCGGAGAAGATGATGTTGACACGCGACCCGTCCGGGAGCGTCGAGTCGATGATGGGGTGTGAGTCGCTGACGGGCGTGTCCATCCGTTCGCCCATGTTTCGAATCCAGTTCTGGAACGACTCCAGCGACCCGAAGTCGACGTTCGTGCCGACCATCCCGTAGGTCCCGTGGTCGATGTCGCACTGGTGCGGGCCGATGACGTGAATGTCCTCGTTCTCCGGGTCCTGCATGACCGGGTCGAGGGGGCCGAGTCCCACGATGTCTCGCTGGAGGTGGTAGCGGAGCGCGTCGTACGTCTGGGGGTCGACCGTGATGCCACCACCGATGGCACCACCGATGCCACGAATCGCGCCACCGACGGAGACGACCTCGTTCAGGAGGCCGTCGAGGTGCTGTTCGAACTCGTCGTTGTCCGAGGGAGCGGGGCGCGTGACCGACCGGTCGAGGATGCGCTGGCGGACCTGCGCGTACAGGTCGCGCTGCTGGTCCGTGAGCGTCGGTTCGATACAGTAGTACGTCGTGTCGATGCCGAGGTCCCCGTAGACGTGGACGAACACGTCGTCGGACACCTGGTAGCAGACGTTCGGCCGGTCCGACTTGTAGTCGCCGGGGTCGTCGACGAGCGTCGGGTACTCTCCGAACTCTGCGCCGAACTCCTGCAGGTGGTCCATCAGGTGCAGGTGCTGTTCGGCCTGCTGGCGCAACTCCGTCGACATCCGGGTGGTGCCGTACTCTGCCATCTCAGGCCACCGTCCGGTTCACGACGGTCATCCCACGCCCCTGCTGGACGTTGAACCCGATGGAGTCGTCGACGGGGTCACGCATGTTGGTAAAGCGCCGGACGCGGATGGTCCGCCTGATGGACTGCCCGACGGTCTCGGTGTCTATCTGCAGGAACACGTCGGCGACGCTCCGAATCGGCATCAGTGCCTTCTCGGTGACGGCCTCGGGGTCGACGGTCAGGACGACCGACTTCCCCCGCTTCGTCATGCCCTGGAGGTAGGTGAGGACGCTCTCCATCTTGTGGTCCTCGTCGCCGACGCCGGTGATGGCGTCGAACGTCGGGTCGTTGCGCAAGAACGCGCTGAAGGCGTCCACGACGACGACGTCGCCTTGCCAGAGGAGGCTCGGCTGGGTCAGTCGCGAGAGCAGTTCCCGGCGCTCGCCGTTACGGTGCGTGTCCACGTCCGCGTGGAGGAACAACACCTTGCCCGTCAGCAAGTGGTCGACCACGTCGTACGACAGTGAGTGCATCTGTCTGATGAACTCACCCGCCGTGAGCTCCGTCGAGACGTAGCCGACGTACGCGTCCTCCGTGGCGACACCGTAGGCGATGCGCTGGCTCAGCACCGATTTCCCCGCGCCGTCGACACCCTCGACGAGGACGATGCTCCCCTGGGGGATGCCCCCACCGAAGGCGTGGTTGACGCGGTCCGTGTCGGTCAGTCCGAGCGAGTAGTAGTCGTTCATACGTAGAATTCGAACACCTCTTCGTCTCCGTTCACGATGACGACGACGCGATGCGAACCGGCAGAGAGGCTCCGGTCCAGTTCGAGCCGGGCGACGTTGCCCGGCCGCCACTCGCTGCCGTCGACGACGGTCAGCGTCCGGTCGCTGTCGGGGACGTACTGGCCGTCCACGAGGACGTCGACGTTGCTCGTCTCGTTCGGCAGTCGCCCGTTCCCGGTGTTCTTCACCAGGAGCGTGACCGTATTCGAGCCGTCGTACACCGCGGTGCTGCCGGGGTCGGAGATGATGTCCACCTCCGTGTCTATCTTCTGTGCCGCGTCCGCACTCTTGGCATCTATCGAGCTACTCACCTCGCCGACGTTGGTCACCATGGTCCCGGCGACGCTCACCGCGATGAGCATCGCCGCGATGAACATGATGAGACTCGACACTGATGTACTCGCCATCTCACACCTCCGTTATCGTTTCCGCCAGGCCGTACTCGGTCACCAGCTTCACCCGGTCGGGGGCGGTGGTGACGCCGGCCAGTTCGAACTCGAGGGAGTCGCCGGGCATCCAGAGGTCACGGCTGGCGTCACCCCCAACGCTCGTCGTCGCACCGGTCTGGTAGACGCCGTCGACCAGCAGGTCGGTCTCGTCCACCGACAGCGTGCGAGAGCCGGTGTTGGTGACGGTCACCGTGAGCGTGTCCGTACTCGCGTTGTAGCTCACGTTCGTCACGTTCATGTCCGTGTTCCGCCGCTCCAGTTCGCGCTCGCCACGGTCGTCGACCGCGTCCGTGAGGCGTTCGTTCGCGGTCTCGACGACCGGGAACACCGTGCTCACCGTGAGCAACACGCCCACGAACAGGATAGCCATCGCGCCGCTGGTACTCAGTCCCATGATTACAGTCCGGTGTCGTCCATCGTCTCCTGGACCGCGCTGAGTTTCATGATGTACTCGTAGCTCTCGGCGTGGTCCTCGGCGTTCAGTTCCTCGGGGTCCCGACTCGGGTCGACGTTCAGGTCGAGGTCCGGGCCGGAGAGCACCCCTTCGAGATACGACTTGACCGCGGGCGAAATCCAGCCGATCTCCTCGTAGTAGGCGATAGCCCGGAGCGTCGCCGCGGGGCCGGCGCTCGTCACCAGGCCGGTCAACCACTCGAACACGATGATGTCTGTCGCGTACGTGTCCGCGAGGCCGGGCAAGGTCGCGTCGGTGTTGGCCTCGGCCGGCGCGACGAACGTCTCGGCCGTGTCGTTCATCGAGCCCTGTGCGACCGCTTGCTCCGTCTGGGCAGGGTCCTGTTCGGCGGTGCTCATCTCGGCACCCTCCGACTCGGACGTCGTCTCGACCTGTATCTCGTTGTCCGGTTCATCGTCTTCCTCCGTCTGTTCCGTCTCGTCGTCGTCATCGATCGCCTCGGGGTCGTCTTCGAGTTCCGACTCGGCTGCCTGCTCTGCTTTCAGGTCGTCGAACGAGACCGCGTCGTCGTCTTCGTCCTCCTCGACGGTCGAGTCGGTCGGTTCGACGACGACCTCGTTGTCGTCCGACTCGTCTCCGTCGTCTTCGACGTCTTCCTCTTCGGCGGGGGGCATCCCCGCCGGTTCGTCGGTCTCCGCGACGAGGCCGAAGCCCTCGGCGTCTTCGTCCATCGCTGCGCCCGGTTGCCCGCCCTCCATGAACGGGTTCGCGCTGGCGGTCAACTGGTCGTAGATGCCGAGGAGCTGTCGGACCGTGTCGTTCACGTCTTCGATGCGATCGGCGACTTGCTGCTGGGAGCCCTGGATCCCTTCGAGTTGGCTCTGGGACTGGGTCAGGTCCTCTTCCATCCCGTCGATACGCTGTTCGAGCGTCTCGATCTGTTCTTCCTGGTCGAGCTCGTCGATGGAGACCCCCGCGTTCTGTGGCTGCGGGCTCTGCCCGGCCTGTCCGGGCATTGTGCCCTGTCCAGCCTGGGGACCCTGTGCCGACTGCTGTTGCTGGTTCTGGCCGGCACCGGGGGCGTTCCCCTGTGCCTGATTGCCGCCTGAACCGAGGAAGTCGGCGAGGATGTCTCGGAGTCCCATGTCGTTCCGTTAGTACTTGTGTTCGCTCGTGTGCGAGCTGTCGTCTCCACGACGTAGTGCGAGTCTTGCGACCGTCTCTGTGCTCCCAGCAGTCACCATCGAACAGTACTGTCGTTCGACCTATAGAGGCTCGGACCAGTTCGGAAGCCGACTCGGTGGGCGTATCGAGACGTGAGTCGACCGCCGATTCGACGGCTGAGGACATACGGGCCTTGATAGGTCCATCCGCCGATGCCATACTCGGGGAACGCTCCCCAAGCTGTGATGCTACACATCGGCTCACCCCGGAACGGGGAACGACGTTCGCGGCAGCTGGCGACAGGCGGGACCGACTCGCCGTCGCAGCTGCCGGTTGGCCCATCTGGGCCATGCGCAGCTGGTCGCGGTCACGTGGGCCATCTCGCCCGCGCGGTCGTGAGTGAGCCACTCGCACACGGGGTGAAATACCGATGAACGTAACGGAATCAAAAGATGGTGACCGCGGGCAGGTCGGAATCGGCACCTTGATCATCTTCATAGCGATGGTCCTGGTGGCCGCAGTCGCAGCTGGCGTGTTGATCAACACGGCCGGCATGCTCGAAGCGAAGGCGTCGGACACGAGTTCGGACGCCCAGGCCCAGGTCTCGAATCACATCACCGTCGTTTCGGCGACCGGTGAAGTGAACGCAAATGGCACCGGAATCGATACGGTCAACATCACCTTGATGAAGGCCGCCGGTGCCGGCGACATAGACCTGACCAAAGCGTCGTTCGAATGGGTCTCAGACACGGCGGCAGTGACGCTGTCAAGCGACAGTACTGCTGTCTCGCTCACGAAGATGAGCGGAGACTCGAACACGACGCTGAACGACCGCTCCGACCGGATCCGCGTCACCATTAACGTCACCGACGCAGCAGTCGAAGGACAGTACCTCCCAGAAGGCGAAAAGGCGATGTTGCAGATAGTCGATGCATCCGGGGCGAAGACGCTCTACGGCATCAACGTCCCATCGACCATCTCCGACGAGAAGTACGTCAAGGTCTGAGAGGTACCACGAAACGCCCCTCACGGGGCGCACGATCACACATGAACGAACGCACAATCAACGCGGACGCGAATGCAGACGGAGTCCTCTCGCCGGAGGACCTGGCTCCCGACGAGGATCGCCTCAAGACCCTCGACGAGAACCGGTTCGTCGTCTCGGCGAGCGAGGACTCGACTGCGAACACGTACGGCGGTGAGAACCGATTACCGGACGTGGACCCGGCGCTCATCCCAGACGTCGGGTCCGACACCCGGGACCGGGACCGGCCGACCAGCGGGTCGGCCGACCCCGCCGATACGCTAGCGAACGCGAGTGCCCGCTACGGTGTGGACGTGACGGTGAAGACCGACGACGGTATCGGACGCGAACAGTTGACCTCGAGCGACATTCGGGTCGTGTTCACGAAGTTGCTCCGCTGGTACGCACGGCAACTCGACGACGAGCTGCCACCGGAGGAGACGCTGCAGATACTGCTCGACGCATCCGAGCTCGAAGTTACGTACTGAATCTGGTAGTTTCTTGTCTGTCGTTCGATTCGATAGCGACAGCACCTGTGTCGTACCTCGGCAGAAAAACGATAGACTGAAAGACGATTCTCTGCCCAAATCCTCGCTCGTATCGAGGCGTGAGTCGAGGCCCGATTCGGCATCTGAAATGATACGGGCCTTGATAGTAGTACCCAGCTATGGACTATTCGGGGCGCATCCCCACCCAGGAAAATGATAGTGGACAATACAACGAACGGCGAACGCGGCCAGGTGGGCATCGGTACGCTCATCATCTTCATCGCGATGGTGCTGGTCGCAGCGGTTGCAGCTGGCGTGCTCATCAACACGGCCGGGCTGCTCGAGTCGACTGCCTCCGACACGGGGCAGGACTCGCAAGCACAGGTTTCCAACCAGATCGACGTGGTCACGGCTGTCGGTGAGACCGACGGGACGGGCAACGTCACGACGCTGAACTTCACGGTCAAGAAGTCCGCGGGCTCGAGCGATATCGACCTGAACGACACGACCATCGAGTATCTCTCCGACACGGCCCGTGAGACGCTCTCGCACTCTGCTGGCGGGGCGAGCGCCACGGCCTTCGGAACGACTTCGATTGCGGGTGACGGCGACGACGTGCTCACGAACACCAGTGAACGCGTGAAGCTAACCATCGACCTGTCGTCCATCAACGACCTGCTCGTCGAGGGTGACGACGCGACCGTTCGCATCGTCGACCAGTCCGGTGCGACGACGATCTACGGCGTGAACGTCCCGGACACCATCTCCGACGAAACCTTCGTGAGGGTCTAAACAATGTACACGACTATCGATAACGACGACCGCGGTCAGGTCGGTATCGGCACGCTAATCATCTTCATCGCGATGGTGCTCGTCGCTGCGGTCGCAGCTGGTGTGCTCATCAACACGGCCGGGCTGCTCGAGTCGACTGCTTCCGACACCGGTGAGGATTCACAGGCGCAGGTCTCCAACCAGGTCAAAGTCGTCAGTGCGACTGGTAACTCCAGCTCTGGCAGCGTCGACTACCTCAACTTCACGGTCATGAAGTCCGCAGGCTCCGGTGACATCGACCTCGGTGACGCGACCATCGAGTACACGACCGACGACGTTTCAGAGACGTTGACCTTCAGCAACGCCTACGGTGCGAGCGGGACGAACTTCACGGTGTCCGCCACGGACACTGCGGAGGACTCCTACATCGCGGCGTCCGGTGACGTGGTCCTCAACGAGACGTCCGAGCGCAAGGTCGTCGGCATCTCGCTGACCGACCTCGGTGACGTCCTCGAGGAGGGCGAAGAAGCGACGGTCCGCATCGTCGACCAGTCCGGTGCGACGACGATCTACGGTGTGAACGTCCCGGACACCATCTCGGATCAGGACTACGTCGCGGTCTAAACGAAGCGGCTGACACCCGCTCCGAGTCGTCCCGTCTGCGGGCGCATCCATCCCATCGGTTCGGTCTCCGGACCGGGGATGCGCCGGTGAGACCGACCGGAGGAACGGCCGCTCGACGCGTCCGACCCACGGATGCGCTCGTAGACCCGACCCGGGATTTCAGTACAGTGCGGCGAACGAAACGATGTGGCGTATCCCACACACATCACAGGCAACACCCGAAGCGAATCGGTGTCGACCCCACACGCTATGATAGTGGCGTATCCCAGGGCACATCGCGAGGCAACGCGAGACTGATAGGGACTGCTGTAACCGTATTCCGTGGCGACCGCACGATCGGTGCGGTCGATACGGCGCTGACTTACAGCAGTCCCTACACCGATTCGTCCCGGATTCCTTCTCTCCATGCGAGCCCCACGGGCACTTCCCACGTCCGTGACTCGCGTTCTTTTTACCACTCGAGAAGCTACCGCGCCTATGAGCGATTCACCCCGTACGGAGTTCCTCGCGGGCGAGCGCACCGACGACGTCGCACTGTACCTCGCCGACTCGTTCGTCGACGACATCGGCCGACTCGAGAAGTACGGCGAGCGTGCCGACGACGGCATCGTCATCGTGGTCGACGGCGACAGCGGCCGGAACGCGTTCACCGTCGGCACTGGCTCGGACGCGATGGCGTTCGCGCAGGAAGCGATGAAGACCGAGGGGACCATCGCACCTGATCTGACGAGCGGCGACTGCCCCAAATGCGATGGCGGCAAAGTGAACTACGTGTTCGCGTTCGCCGAGGAACAAAACGACGAGGTCGGCGGACTCTACGAGGAGGGCGACGTCATCCACGCGTACGCTCGCTGTGCCTGCGGTGCCGCGTACAGCCAGAAGTGGGTCGCTGGCGAGCGGTAGGCGATGCCGACGGTCGTCACGGTCGGCAGTGCCCTGCTGGACCGCATCTACCCGGTGACGAACCTGCCCGAACCTGACGGCGGCGCGTTCGCCCGCGACGAGCAGCTCGCGGTCGGTGGTGTCGCCGCGAACGTGGCTGCTGGGCTGTCGCGACTGGGCCGCGACACGGGCGTCGTCAGCCGGGTCGGCCGTGACGACGACGGCGACCACGTGCTCGCGGACCTGCGTGAGCGCGGCATCGACTCTTCCAGAGTCGAGCGCGGCGAGGAGCGCTCCAGCTACACGATGATTCTGCGGGACGACGGCGGGGAGCGCATGATCATCGCCGGCGGCGACAGTATCCCGAACTTGCGACTCGGCGAGGACGATATCGAGTACTGCCGCGAGGCGGATGCCGTCTTCACGAGTGCCTACGCGCCCGACCCGGCGGTGTCCGCCCTGGTCGAAGCGGCACGGGGAGACGACGGGTTTCCACCTATCGTCTTCGACCTAGCGGGGCCACTCGCGGAGCTAGAAGGTCGCGGGGCCCGGAAAGCGACTATCGACGACCTGCTCTCCGTGGTGGACTGTTTCGTGTCGAGCGAGGTGCCCATCGAGTCCTACCTGGGTTGTACCGGGCGCGAGGCAGCCGCCGAACTCCGGGCGCGTGGTGTCTCCCGGGCGGCACTGACCCGGGGTGAAGATGGAGCGCTGTTGCTCGACGGGGACGACGTGGTCGAGGTGCCCGCGTTCGATGTCGACGCGGTGGATACGACGGGCGCAGGCGACGCGTTCTCTGCTGGACTGGTCGACGCCTGGATTCTGGACGGGAGACCCGCCCGGGAAGCCGGGCGGTTCGCGGCGGCGGTCGCGGCCGAGAACTGTCTGGGGGCCGGTGCTCGCGGTGGGTTGCCGACGCGGGAGACGGTCCAGGCGAGCCTCACAGAGTGATGCAGCGTCGCCGAGGCGGGTTCCGGTCAGTTCGCCGTGTGTCCGGTAGCGGTCCCGCGTAGCTTCTCGGCGAGCCAGCCGCCGACGATCGCACCTGCAACTCCGAGGAGGCCACAGAGTGCCACAGCGAGCGCGGCGACGGCGAATATCATGCCGACCTGTCCCGCGGTGAACCAGACTGGCTGGGTGAGCCCGGTGACGAACGCGAGCAGGTCGACCACGGGCCACAGCACCGCGACAGCACTGACGAGACCGGTCAGGAGGCCGACTCGTCGGATTCGAGATGGTCGACGACTGTACAGTAGTCCGCCGAGGAGGCCGGCGGCGAATACGACCTGCAACTGGAGGACGTTCGACGACGACTGTCCGTAGTCGATGGCGATGAGCAGTGCCGAGACGAGGCCGGCAGGAAGTGCGTACAGCCACGGGTCGTCCGTGACCGTCTGCCGGAGGGTAGCGAGGGGACGCACGAGTCACTCTTCGTTCATGCCAGATAAAGTACTTGTCCTTTTTCTGCCAAGGGGTCGGCGCCGGCGGCAGTTTCGCGTTAGCGTTCCGTCTCGACGCCCTCGTCCTCCTCGTCGGGGAGGTTCCGGAAGGCGTCGAGGATGACCTGCTTCGTCGTCGCGCCACGGGTCGTCCAGTGGTGGGCGTAGTCCAGCATGTCGTCGTAGATGCGGGGCTTGCAGCCCGCGGCTTTGGGGTGGCCGCCGCCGTTGACCTGGCCGGCGACCTCGTGGCAGCGCTGGAACTCGTCGGTCCCGCGGATGCTGGCCGAGCCGGCAGGCTTGACGATGACCGTCGCGTCGGCACCCTTCTCGCGGAAGGCTTCCGCGACCTCGTTCTGGGAGCACCGGCCGTAGGTCACGGCGACCTTCCAGTCGTCGATTTCCCGTATCTCGCCGCGCTGGACCGCCTTCTCGATGAGCGCCTCCTTCTCGACGCGGCGTTCGGCGAGGAGTTCCTCGGCCTCCGGGGGCAGGTCGACACCGTGTTCGGCGACGATGTCGACGTACTCCTCGGGTTCGAGCCAGTACGCGAGGTCCGCGATGTCGTCCGAGCGAGGGTCCTCGCGGAGCCAGAGGTCGTGGTCGCGGGTGACCGCGGCGAGTTCTGCGAACTGCTCGTCGAACTCGTAGTCGAGCGAGCGCAGCGCCACGTCGGCGGTACACTCCTCCTCGCTGTCGCCGACGACGAGGTCGACGCCAGCCTGGCGGACCTTCGCGGCCACGTCGTCGTGCCACTGGTGGTGGTCGAACCAGCGGACCGAGGCGCTGTTGGCCATCAGGGCTTCCAGTTCCTCGTCGACGTACTCGTACTTGTCCGGGCAGAGGTCGCAGACGAACACCTGTACGTCCGGGCTGGCGTAGTCGGCGACGCGCTGGAGGCCGTCCTCGAGTTCGTGCGGTCCGGCGGGGACGAGCGCGGCCTCGCCGAACACCTCGCGGACCAGCGCGACACAGGCCAGGCCGTCGGCGTCGGGGTCGGCCACGACGGCGACCTCCCGGCCCTCCAGGGCGGCGGCGATCTCTCGCTCCTTTCGCTCCTCGTCTATCTCGTCGGGGACGAAGAAACCGGTCCCGGGCAGAATGGACTTGCGGGACAGCGGCATGTCCTCGTCGTCGATGACGTCTTCGTACATGCCCAGACAGTGCGGGTGGGCGGGGAAGAAACCGCCGGTTCGTCAGCGTCGCGCCGCGTCGGCGGCCGGAACCACCATCTCGACCACCGTCCCCCGGGGCTCGTTCTCCCTGAACGTGAGCGTCCCATCCGAGAGGGTCACGGTCCAGAACAGCAACCAGAGACCGAGGCCGGAGCAGTGGACCAGCGCGTCCTCGGTGCCGTCTCTAATCGCTGCGACTTCGTTGTCCGGGATGCCACTCCCGGTGTCGGCGACCCGGACCATCACGTGCTCCCTGTCGGGGTGTTCGACCGAGACGACGACCGGGGTCGACGGGTCGTTGTGTCGAATCGCGTTGTCGACGGCCTCGGTCACGGCGAAGGCGAACCGGGGATGCACCATGGCAGGGGCGGACGCTGGCAGTTCCGTGGTGATCGTCGTCGTCCCGTGGGCGGACGACTCGGCGTCGACGCTCTGGGCGACCACGTCGACGAGGTCGAGGGCGGTCGAGTCGGCGTCCTCCCACACCCGGTTGAGGCGCTTCGCCTGGCCGCTCAACCGTTCGACGTTCTCCGAGTGCGCCCGGACCGTCTCCAGCGCTTCGACAGCCTCGACGTCGTCGACGCTGTCCACGAGGAGGTCGGTGTAGCCACGGATGATTGTCGTCTCGTTGCGCAGGTCGTGTCTGAGGACACGATTGAGCACGGTCACCCGCCGGTTCAGTCTGTCGACGGCGGCCTTCTGGTTGCGGAGTATCTCCTGTTCGCCGAGGAGCCGTTCCCGGTACTCCATCACGGCGAGGCCGATGACGGCGGTCGCGGCCGAGGCGTTCAACAGCAACACGGGGACGTTCTGGATGGGTACCCCGTCCAGTTGCTGCATCGAGATGAGGACGGCGGCGACGACGAGTCCCACGCCAGCCGAGGCGACGGTCCAGCAGAAGATTCGGAGGCTGTCACCGAGACCGAGTTCCAGCCGGGAGAGCCGGTTCGCACCGTAGATGAGACAGCCCGCGAGCACGACCAGTAGCCCTGACTCGCCGACGGTCGAGACCAGCGAGTCACGGTGCCACACGAAGTGGACGAGGGCGGCGAGCAGGTACCAGCCGCCGAGGAGGAACACGGGGACGGACCGGTATCGTTCGAGGTCCGTCAAGTGCATACTGGCGAGGAGCGCGGCTGGTGACTTAATCTATCGGGCCAGACCGTTCAGAGGACTGCTGTTTTTTCCGGAAAACGATGGATTTTCTGGAGAACTTACGATTTCTCCTGCAACTGCCGCACCGTCAACACGGGCCTGTCACACGTCCGAACCACGCGCTCGGCGACACTCCCGATGAGGAAGCGGTTCTCGCCGTGGCGGCCGCGGGTCCCGGTGGCGACCATGTCGGCGTCGACCTCGCGGGCGTACTCACAGATTTCGGCGGCGGGGCGGCCCTCGCGGACGGCGGTGACGACCTCGGCGTCGGTCTCGGCGGTGACCGTCTGCAGGGCCTCCTCGCCGCTCTCTTCGAGGGCCGACCGGAACTCGTCTCGCACCGACTCCGGCGAGGACTCGACCTCGGAGGCGTCGACGACGTACAGGGCGTGGACGGTGGCCTCGAAGCGCTCGGCGAGGTCGAGCCCGACGGTGACGGCCCGCCTGACGCTCTCGGAGCCGTCGGTGGCGATGACGACGGTATCGAACATACGTCAGGCGTCGCGTGCCGGTGGCTTAAAGCCCGCGCCACGGTACCGGCCCGTGGGCACCGTCTGGGCGACTTCGACCCCTGTAGCTTTTTGGTGCCCCGGGTTGCACTCTCGACCATGACCGACTCCCCGCCCGCGGCGGCTCCGCTCGACGTCGAGATGGTCCTCGTACCGGTCGACGGCAGCGACGAGTCCGTCACGGCCGTCGAGTACGCGGTGGCCATCGCGGAGAAGTACGACGCCAGGGTCCACGCCGTCTACGTCGTCGGCCAGGACGTGGTCCGGGGTATCGAAGAGGGCGTCCTCGACCAGGCGGAGGTTGCGGACGACGCCCAGACGTTCATCGAGGAGGTCGAAGACCGCGTGGGCGCGACCGAGGTGCCACTGAACAGTTCGACCGCCTACGGCTTCTCGACCCACCGCAAGACCCAGCATCCGGGTAGCGTCATCCTCGACACCGCAGACGACCTCGAAGCGGACTTCATCGTGGTTCCCCGCGAACCGCTGACCAGCGACTCCGGCGACGTGCTCGCGAAGGCTGCAGAATACGTGCTGTTGTACGCCAGTCAGCCGCTGTTGTCGGTCTGACCGGCGGGCTGCGGTTCACGACTCGTCTGCGAGCAGCAACGACATCTCCAGTTCGAAGCTCTCCGAGCCGCAGGTCTCGAAGCCGGTGTCGCGGTAGAGCGAGACGGCGGCGGTGTTCCAGCGTTCGACGGTCAGCCAGACGCGTTCGACGTCTTCGTCTTTCCCGTAGCCGAGCAAGGTCTCCAGCAGCTTGCGGCCGATACCGGCGCGCTGGTACGGCTGGAGGACGAAGATGGCGAGTTCGTAGGCGACCTGGTCGGTCTCGAAGGTGCTGGTGTCGGGGACCAGCGTGGCGTGGCCGACGACCTGTCCGTCGTGACGGGCACAGATGTTCAGCCCCTCGCCGACGATCGTGTCGAGCCAGTCGCGGACCCGGTCCTCTCCCGTGGGTGGGATACCCTGGGCGCGGTCGGCCGGGTCGAACTCGACGTACATCGCGGTGATGTCGTCCACGTCGTCCATGTCTGCGGTGTCGAGGTCGATGGTCCGTCCTTCCCTGTCCTCGAAGGTCTGGGGCGGCGTGGGGAACGGCCCGGCTGGCTCGTCGGGGTAGACGCGTTCGGGGCTCATCGGACCAGTTTCACCGTCACGTTGGCGTTGAGCAGGACGAACTCCGTGATGGGGCCGAGTCGAATCTTCCCCATCGGACTCTGGGTCCCGCCGCCGATGGCGAGCTGGTCGAACTCCTCGCCCTCGGCGATGTCGACGAGGGTACTACCGGGGTGGCCGGACACTGCTCGCACCTCGGCGTCGATGCCGGACTTCGCGACGAGTTCGCGGGCTTGCTCGACCATCTCCTGTTGCTCTCGTTTGGACTCGTCTTTCTCCACCACGGCGATGGTCAACTGGTCGCCGGCCTCTTTCGCCCGTTCGATCGTCTTTCGCAACGTCCGCATCGACTCGTCGCTCCCCTCTATTCCTAGCAGCACTCTCATGTTCGTACCTTCCACCCGCCCGCGTGAAAACCGTTGCCCCCCAAGCTGAAAGCGGCGTTTCAGCCTGCGATACTGCCTTTATCTCGCAAGGTGAGGTGTTCCTATGCGCCACTCCCTCCCCGCACTGGCACTCGCCGGCATCCTCGTGCTGTCGGCCGTCGGTGCCGGTCTCGTCGCGTTCACCGACACGTTCGACCAGCGAACTGACCCGTCTCCCGACGACCCGACACCGGACGACTCCGGTTCACAGGTGGGTGACGGCAGCGTCCGGCAGTTCGAATCCGAGGCCGCCTTCGCCGCGTACGTCCGTGCCGCCCAGGACCGCGGCAGGTACGGCAGCGTCTCCTTCGGCGGCGGTGCCGTCGCCGAACCAGCGGTCGAGTTCACCACGGACTCGGCACAGACCACCGCGGCCGGTGACGACGGCGGTGCCGCCCAGTCTGCCGGCGGCGAGTCCGCCGGGGCCTCCCGCGTCTCGGAGACCAACGTACAGGAGACCGGTATCGACGAACCCGACCGGGTGAAGACCGCGCCCGACGGCTCGACCGTCTACTATGCCGACGGCCGCGGCTACTGGGGCGAGGGCGGCCAGACCCGCGTGCTCGACACCAGCGACCCAGCCGCGCCCGCCGTGGTCGAGAACATCGACGCCTCCGGCAAACTGTTGCTCTCGGGCGACACGCTGGTCGTCTTCGACCACCGGGGCGTCTACGCCTACGACGTGTCCGACCCATCGGCCCCCGACCGCACCTGGTCGAAAACCCTGAACGCGAGCGTCCGGTCGGCCCGGCTCATGGACGGGAAGCTCTACCTCGTGCTCCAGAAGGGCGTGACGCCCGACCATCCCTGCCCCGTCGAACCGTTCCGTGACGGGCCGGGCATCGCCTGCACCGAGGTGTACCACCCGACCGCCCAGACCGACGCGAGCGTGACCTACACCACGGCGGTCCTCTCGCCCGACTCCGGCGAGATGCTGGACTCGGTGACCGTCCTCGGGACCTACGACCACTCGGCGACGTACGTCTCCGAGAACGCGGTGTACCTGACCTACACGAAGCGCGCCAGCTACGCCGAGACGTTCCGCGGCTACCTCGACTCGACCGACCTGCTGGACCAGCAGGCCGGGGACCGGCTGGACGAACTCGCCTCCTACGACCTCTCCTCGCGCGCCCGGCAGGTCGAACTCCAGGCGCTCGTGCAGGACTGGCTCGCCCGCCAGCCCGCCGACGAGCGCGCCGACCTCCAGAAGCGGTTTCAGGAGGGCTACCAGCAGTACGTCGAGGAGCGAAAGCGCGACCTGCTCCGCTCCGGAATCGTGAAGATCGCCATCGAGGGCGACGGCGGGTCGCTCTCGGTCGCCGAGACCGGCGAGGTGCCGGGTCGCCCCCTGAACCAGTGGGCACTCGACGAACACGAGGGCGACCTCCGCATCGCCACGACGGTCGACCCGTGGGGCGCGAACTCCACGAACGACCTGTACACGCTCGACGGTGACCTCTCGATACAGGGGTCGGTCCACGACATGGGCGTCACCGAACGCATCTACTCGGTCCGGTTCATGGGCGACACGGCATACGTCGTCACCTTCCGGCAGGTCGACCCGTTCTACGTCGTGGACCTCTCGGACGCCGCGAATCCCGAGGTCCGTGGCGAGGTGAAACTCCCCGGCTTCTCGCGCTATCTCCACCCCCTCGGCGAGGACCGGATGCTCGGCATCGGGCAGGAGGACGGGCAGGTAAAAGCGACCGTCTTCGACGTGTCCGACCCGCAGAACCCGACCGTCGCCGAGTCCAGGGTCCTCGACGCACACTGGTCGGCCGTGGCCCGCACCCACCACGCCTTCCTCCACGACCCGAAGCACGACGCGTTCTTCCTCCCGACCGAACGCGGTGGCTACGTCTTCGGCGAGGACCTCACGCAGAAGACGTTCGTCCGGACCGACTCACCCGCGACCCGGGCGGTGTACCTCGACGACTACCTGTACGTGTTCAGCGACGCGGAACTCGTCGTGGTGGACGAGACGTACTGGCAGACGGTGACCGAAGTCGACCTCGGTGACGGTTCGGACCGCGAAGAGAAGCCCGAACCCGAACCGGAGCCCGTCGAATCGGAACCGGTCGACCCGGAGCCGACGCCCGCGTCGGTGGTCGCGGCGGCGGCCGAGTAACCGCCCGACGACTGTCTCTCGATTTTCGGTGTGGCGCGCGCTGGTGAGCGTGCTGAACGACGTGAAGCCGCAAACCGGCGACGCGCGAGGTCCACGCGAGCCTGCGAGCGTGGGCTCGTGAGAGCTTGCTCTCACGGCGGATGAGGACCGGAACGAAACGGAACGAAGTGGAGTGAAGTGAGGACCGGAATCGGCTGGGGAGGGCGTGGCGCGGTCTCTGAGTTCCACCAGTGCGAGTGAACTGCCCCTCGACACCACCACCAGACCGAACGCTGACCCTGTCCACCACTCGAACTGCGCCGAGTACCACACACAGCACCCCCAGCCAGCGAAGCTTTTTCCCGGTCGCCGCCAGACGCACAGCCAATGACCGAGCAGACGCCCGACGATTCCCCCAGGGCTGTCGACGAGGAGTCGGAGACGACAGACCGAGCCGAACAGGCCCATCTCGCGGAGGCAGCCGAGCAGTCGGAACCAGACGCAACCGAGCCGACGGCCGACGATGCCGCCAGCCCTCCCGGGGCCGGTCCCGCCGAAACCGACACCGGGCCCGCCGAAACCGACAGCCAGCCCACACCCGGCGTTCCCTCCGAGGAGAACCTCGACGTGCCCGAGGACGTCCGGAAGTACGACCGCTTCAAGAAGATGGACGGGGCGCAGTACGACCGGGTGAACGAGTTCCTGCGCGACCGGACGTACATCACGGCCCGCGAGTGGGCCATCGCCCGGCTGTGTTCGGACTTCCGGACCGAGACGGGCGTCGAGATGACGAAGATCGGCGAGAACCTGCCCGAACTCGTCCCGTTCATGACCGATACCTACACGCCACAGGCCGTGAACCAGGCGCGCTCGGCGTTCGAGGACAAGATTCGGACCGCGGGCGCGACGTTCCTCTACGGGGCGATGTGTGACTTCTTCACCGCGGAGGAACTGGACGACGTGATGTACGAAGCGACCGAGGTTGCGAAGTTCCTGCTCGAAGTCGAGGGTGTGAACCTCTCGGTGGAGGAGGAACTCGACGCCGAGGAGCGCATCTCTTCGGTGATGCGCGAGGTGCGGGAGGCGAGTTCGGAGTTGCGCGAACAGGAGGAGTAATCAGGCCCGCGTCGCCGACTCGGGGTCTGCGTTCTCCGTGCTCTCGGTGTGCTCGTCGGGCGCGACGAGGTGGTCGTCCTCGACGGCCGCGGTGAACTCGCGCAGTCGGAGTACCGCGTACGAGAGGACGACGACGAGTGTCGCCACTCGGCCGGCGTTCGCGAGCGCGCCGGGGAGGTCGGGCGAGACGACGGGGACGATGGGGAGGTTGCCCAGAACCACGCTGGAGACGGCGAACCCGGCGACGGCGATGAGGAACGTTCGCCAGCCGACGGTCAGGAGGAACTCGTACTCGGGTTTGGAGGCGGACATCGGTGCTCGTTAGAGACTGACACGCTCAGGGACGAAAAGGCTGGGGGCGTCGTGTGCGAAGGTGACGACGTTCTGTGATGTTTCGTCTGCCTCGTCGCCGTCCGTGTCCACGTCCCCTGGGCGGAGGTGTGTGAGCAACTCGCCGCGGTCGCGGGCGGCGACGAGGGTTGTCCGGGCCGTCTCGACGGCGTAGTACAGGGGGAACACGACGGCCGTCTCGGTCGCCGAATCGACGACGGCGACGACCAGGAGCGCGAGGTCGTCGACCAGCCGGGTGTACACCTCGCTGGCGTCGAAGGTGGCGTCCTCGGCCGCGACGGCGGCCTCGACCGGGTCGAACTGGGCCGCGGAGACGACGACCTCGAACCCGAGTCCGGGGTCGGTCGCCTCGTCACTGACACCGCCCTCGGCACCGTCACCACCACCCGACAGCGGCCTCACGGTAGTCGGTTCGAGGGCGTGTGCAGTCCAGCCTGCCTCGCGGTACTCGGCGGCGATGGCGGCCGCGTCCGCGTACAGTTCGTCGCGGTGGGGGGTGACCGCGGCGTCCACGTCGCGCATCTCGTCGCGCATCTCGTCACTCATTCCTCGCCCGGCAGGAACAATTCGGGTTCGTGCTGGGTGAACGTGATGATTCGGCGCTGGTCCAGCGGTCGGAGGTGGATACGAAGCTCGCCCTCGTCTTCGACCAGCTGGAGGAAGTCCGGTGAACTCGTCGCGTCGTAGTAGAGCGGGACCAGCAGGGCGGTCTGGCTGGCCTCGTTCAGCAGGGCCGCGACGGCGAAGACGACGCCACCGTGCTCGGCGCGGAAGACCTCGACCTCGTCGAACGCCCCCTCGGCGTCGTAGGCCGTCTCGACGCGGTCGAACTCGTCGTCCGGGAGGAGCACGTCCAGCCCGGTCCGACCCACGTCGTCGGCGACGGCGGCCACGTCGCCCGGATGGCACTCGATGGCTTCCCAGCCCTCGTCTCGGTACTCGGCGGCAGTCGCCTCCATGTCGGTGACGACCTCCTCCCACACCGGCAGTACACGCTCTGTGAGTTGTTCGGCTGTCTCGACGTCCGCAGGTGTGCGTTCCTCGTCCATACTCCGGCACCGGAGAGGGAGCGAGAAAAGGTTTCCTTTCGACTATTGAGAGGAACTGTCACAGGTGAAAAGGTATTTCTTGCCACCGGGGCCACGTAGGGACAATGAACGACCTTCTGTCACTGTCAGACCTTCGGACCCAGTTCCGAACGGAACGAGGGACGGTGAAGGCCGTCGATGGTGTCGACCTCACCATCCGGGAGGGTGAGACGGTCGGACTGGTCGGCGAGAGCGGCTCCGGCAAGAGCGTCACGGCGCTGTCAGCGATGCAACTCGTGGACGACCCCGGCGAGGTCGTCGGCGGCGAAGTGACGTTCGAGGACCCCGACCTCGCCCAGCGCCTGTCGGACAAGTACGGTGCGAAGGCCGATGCCTTCGTCTCCGACGGCGTGGTCGACCTGACCGCCGCTCCCGAGAACGTCCTCCGGGACATCCGGGGCGGGGAGATGAGTATGATCTTCCAGGACCCCATGACCTCGCTCAACCCGGCGATGACCGTCGGCGAGCAGGTCGCAGAGAGCCTCAACCTGCACCGGTATGGCGGCAAGCGCAAGGACAACTGGCTCAACGCGGTCCGCGAGGTGTTCCCCGGCAACGACCTCGACGACGACGTGGTCGACGACGTGGTCGACATCCTCGATGCGGTCGGCATCCCCGAACCCGAGTCCCGCGTGAACGAGCACCCACACGAGTTCTCCGGCGGGATGCGCCAGCGTGTCCTCATCGCTATCGCGCTGGCGTGTCGCCCGCAGTTGCTCATCGCCGACGAGCCGACGACCGCGCTCGACGTGACCATCCAGGCCCAGATTCTCGACCTCATCAACGACCTGCAGGACGACTTCGGTATGTCCGTGCTGTTCATCACGCACGACCTCGGCGTCGTCGCCGAGACCTGCGACCGCGTCGCCGTGATGTACGCGGGCGAAATCGTCGAGGAGGGCCCGGTCGACGAGATATTCCACAACCCGTCGCATCCCTACACCTACGCCCTGCTGGAGTCCATCCCGCGTGAGGACTCCGAGCGGCTGACACCCATCGAGGGGAACGTCCCGGACCTCATCGACATGCCCACCGGCTGTAACTTCGCGGACCGCTGCCCGTGGGCCCACGACGCCTGCCGCGGCCAGGAGATTCCGTTCAAACAGCACAGCGGCTCCGGTGTCGACCACCGGGCGAAGTGCGTGCTCGACGAGTTCGACGAGAGCGAGTACCTCGCCGACTACGAGTCGGTCGCCGCCACACAGCAGACGTTCGAGGGCGAACCCTTGCTGGAGGTCGACGACCTGCACAAGCACTTCTCGCGGGCCGACGACCTGCTCGACAGGTGGCTGGCGAACGAGCCACAGAGCGTCAAGGCAGTCGACGGCGTGGACCTGGACATCTACGAGGGCGAGACGCTCGGGCTGGTCGGCGAATCCGGCTGTGGAAAGTCGACGACCGGCCGGAGCATTTTGCGGCTGGTCGAACCGACCGATGGGACGGTCGTGTTCGCGGGCCAGGACCTGACGAGCCTCGACGGCGACGAGTTACGGCGCAAGCGCCGCGACATGCAGATGATATTCCAGGACCCGCTGTCGTCGCTCGACCCGCGCATGACCGTGGGTCAGACCATCATGGAGCCGCTGAAGATTCACGGCTTGCCCGAGGACACCGGCGGCAAGTCCCCACGCGAGGCGCGCAAAGAGCGCGTCGTCGAACTCATGGAGGCGGTCGGACTCGAACCCGCGCAGTACGACCGCTACCCGCACGAGATGTCCGGTGGGCAGCGCCAGCGCGTCGGCATCGCCCGCGCACTCGCTGTCGACCCCGACTTCATCGTCGCGGACGAACCGGTGTCGGCGCTCGACGTGTCCGTACAGGCCCAGATACTGAACCTGCTGGAGGACCTGCAAGAGGAGTTCGGCCTGACCTACCTGTTCATCGCGCACGACCTGAGCGTCGTCCGGCACATCTCTGACCGCGTCGCGGTGATGTACCTCGGGAAGGTCGTCGAGACGGCCGAGACCGCAGAGCTGTTCGAGGACCCACAACACCCCTACACGGAAGCGTTGCTCTCCTCGATTCCCAGGCCCGACCCGCGCGCCGACACGGACGACCGAATCATCCTCGAAGGCGACGTGCCCAGTCCCATCGACCCGCCGTCGGGCTGTTCGTTCCGGACCCGGTGCCCGAAGGTCATCCCGCCCGCGGACCTCGACGTTGACCAGGCGACCTACCGCGCCGTGATGGACTTCCGCCAGCGCGTCGAGGACCGCGACGTGGCGCTCGACGTGGTGCGCGAGGAGGCGGTGGAGTCGCCGGAAGAACCCGAGGAACCGCCCGCGCAGACGGCCACCGACGGCGGTGCGACGACCGACGACGTGGTCGCGACGCTCCTCGACCGGGAGTTCGAGACCCGGCCGACCGGCGAGGTCGGGTCCATCGTCGAAGACGCGTGCGCCTCCCTGGCCGCGGACGACTGGGACGGCGCCACGGAACTGCTCCGCGAGCACTTCGAGAGCCCCTGCGAGCAGGATGAACCGCCGCTCGAAGGCGAGAGCCACCTCACCGCCTGTCACCTCTACGACAGGCAGTAGGTTCACGAAATTTTTGCCGAAATTTGACGTTTCGACGGCCGTCTCCGGTGGAATCTGTACTGTGCCAATAGTACTCACAATAGCTCACAGGGTGCGACTTCTACGCCCCAACTATCGTTATATTTATGCGCAACCCTGTGGGATACGGGGTTATGGCACGTGATACGGTAGACAGGCGCAGTTTCCTCAAGGCAGCAGGGAGTGCGACCGTCGCGACGACGGCGCTCGCCGGCTGTATCGGCAGCGACGACGACCAGGGTTCCACCGACGCCCCCGAGGACACGAACGGTGGCGGCGGCGGTGGCGGTGACGACACCGACGCGACAGAGACCGACGGCGGCGACGGAAAGGATGCCTCCGGTCTGCTCACCTACGCCCGTGGGAACAAATCCGGCACGCTCGACCCGCAGGCGACCTCGAGCGGTGAGGACGCGAAGGTCATCCAGCAGCTCTACAACCAGGTCATCGAGTTCGAACCCGGCAAGACGACGCTCCGGGCCGGACTCGCCGAGGAGTTCACCCTCGAAGGCCAGTCCGTCTCGCTCACGCTCCGCGAGGGCGTGAAGTTCCACAACGGCGAGGAGTTCACCGCGGACGACTTCATCGCCACGTACAAGCGGTTCATGGACGAGGAGTACGAGTATTTCGTCGGGACGAAAGACCGCTCGTACTACGGCCCGTACCTGCTGAGCACGGTCACCGACGTCTCGAAAGACGGAGACTACGGACTCACGCTCGAACTCAACGCGAAGCACGCCCCGATGCTTCGGAACCTCGCCGTGTTCGCGTTCTCCATCATCTCGAAGGCGGCTATCGAGGGTGGGGCAGACATCAAGAGCGAGCCGGCCGGTACCGGTCCGTTCAAGCTCTCGAACTGGGACCAGGCGAACGCTCGCATCCGCCTCGAACACTTCCCCGAGTACTGGGGCGAGAACTCCAAGGTCGCAGAGGTCGTCTTCGCGGAGATCAAGCAGAACTCCTCGCGTGCGCAGTCGCTCTCGACGGGCGAGGTCGACATCATCGACGGCCTCGGCCCGCAGGCCTCCCAGCAGGTCGAGAGCAGCAACGCCGCGAACCTCGTGACGACCCCCGGCATCAACGTCGGCTACATGGCGATGAACATGGCCCGGATGGAGCCCTTCCGTAACAAGAAGGTCCGCCAGGCGATGAACTACGCCGTCGACACGAACGCGCTCGTCAACTCCATCTTCAGCGGGCTCGCGGTGCAGTCGAGCCAGCCGGTCCCCGAGAACATGGCCGGCTACAACGACTCGGTGAGCGCGTACCCGAAGGACACCGAGAAGGCACAGAGCCTGCTCGAGGAGGCTGGCTACGGCGACGGCTTCGACATGGAGCTGTCGACGTTCCAGAACCCGCGTACCTACAACCCGTCGCCGCTCGACGCGGCCCAGCTGGTGAAGTCCAACCTCGAAGAGGTCGGCATCAGCGTCACCGTCAAGCAGATGGAGTTCAACGCCTTCATCGAGTACACCAACCAGGGCAAACACGACGCGTGTTTCCTCGGCTGGATGACGGACAATGCCGACCCGGACAACTTCTTCTACGCCCTGCTCCACCCGGGCGTCGAGGAGATTCCCAGCGGTCAGGACTGGGTCAGCTTCGACGAGGAGAACTTCAACACGCTTAACGTCGCAGCGTGGGCTAACCCCGACTACAAGCGACTCGTCGAGGAGGCCCAGTCGACCTACGACGAGGCGACTCGTCGCAAGAAGTACGAGCAGGCGTCGAAGATCGCTCACGACGAGGCACCGTGGGTCTTCCTGGACCACGCGAAAGAACTCCGCGGCGTCCACAAGCGCGTCAACGGGTTCACCATCGCACCCATCAGCGGTCCGTACCTGAACAAGGTCTCGCTCGGCGAGTAGCCGAAACACCACCATGGTTTCGCTTCGATTCGTCACCAAGCGGTTGTTGTTGCTCGTCCCAGTCCTCTTCGGAGTGGCGACGTTCGTCTTCGGGATGTTGCACCTGGCTCCGGGTGACCCGGCTATCCTCATGGCTGGTCGACGCGCCGACCAGGCGTTCGTCGAGGAGATTCGCCGCGAGCTCGGACTGAACCGACCCATCTACGTCCAGTATTTCGACTTCCTCTGGGACGTCGTGCGGGTGAACTTCGGTGAGTCCTACCAGGTCAAGCGTGGGACGCCGGTCTCCGACATCCTGCAGAGCCGCTTCCCGGTGACGCTGGAACTCGCACTCTACGGGCAGGTGCTCGGCATCCTGTTCGGCGTCCCGCTGGGCATCGTCAGCGCCCTCAAGCAGGACACCATCACGGACCACCTCACCCGGGTGGGCGCGCTCGCCGGTATCAGCGTGCCCATCTTCTGGAGCGGTCCAGTGCTCATCGTGGTGCTGGCGCAGTGGTTCAACCTGGTGCCGGCCAGCGGCCGCATCGGGTACCAGTACTCGCCGGACACCATCACCGGACTCATCACCGTCGACACGTTCATCCAGTCCATCGCGGACGCGGTGACGTTCCAGCCCGCCGACCTGTACTTCAACTTCGACCCGGCGGACATGGGGATGTTCTTCGACGCGGCCCATCACATGCTGTTGCCGTGTCTCGTCATCGGTATCTACTCGATGGCGCTCATCTCCCGGATGACCCGGTCGTCGATGCTGGAGGTCATCAGGCAGGACTACATCCGGACTGCCCGGGCGAAGGGCCAGGGCGAGAAGATAACGGTCCTGAAACACGGGCTACAGAACGCTCTCATCCCGGTGGTGACCATCGTCGGCATCCAGTTCGGGACGCTGCTCGGTGGGGCCATCCTGACCGAGACGGTGTTCTCCATCAACGGCATCGGCACGCTCCTCGTCGAGGCGATCAACGTCAGCGACTACCCCGTCGTCCAGGGGACGGTCCTGTTGTTCGCGTTCCTGTTCACGCTGGTGAACCTCGGCGTCGACATCACCTACAGCTACCTTGACCCGAGGATCGAACAATGAGCACGCAGGTCGAAAACACGGAGTCGGTCGAGACGCGGAGCCTGTTCGACAGGCTGCGAGCCTCGCCGTTCCTCTCGGAGTTGCTGTCGAACAGGCTCGCAGTCGCCGGACTCACCATCATCGCGGTGATGGCTGTCGTCGCAATCGTCGCCCGGTTCACGCTCCACGACGCGGCCCACGTCGGGTCGTTCCTGAGTCAACGCCCGGAGGCACGCTACGCCTCGCCGAGTCTCGAGTTCCCGTTCGGGACCGACCGACAGGCGCGTAACATCTTCATCCGGGTGCTGTACGGGGCGTGGTACGCGCTGCTGTACGGCGGCGTGACGGTGCTGGTGTCGACGGTCGTCGGCGTCGGCCTGGGCGTCATGGCGGCGTACTTCGGCGACGTGACCGACAACGTCATCATGCGGACGATGGACGTGCTGCTCGCGTTCCCGTCGCTGCTGCTGGCGCTGGCGCTCGTCGCCATCATGCCCAACGAGGTGACCCTGCCAGCCTGGCTCGCGGCACTGCCCGGCCTGGGCGAGACGTTCACCCTCGGCCTCTGGCGCGGTGTCGCGGCGCTGACGCTGGTGTACACGCCGCGGTTCGCCCGCGTCGTCCGCGGGGCGGCCCTGAAGGTGCTCGAAGACGAGTACATCGAGGCGACGCAGTCTCTCGGGGCGACCCACCCGCGGGTGCTCGTCCGCCACGTGGTGCCGAACTGTCTGGCACCAATCACGGTCCAGAGCACGCTGAACTTCGGGCTGGCCATCATCGACCTCGCGGCGCTGTCGTTCCTCGGCTTCGGGGCCGCGGTCGGCACGCCGACGTGGGGGATGATGCTCGACCAGGGCGTAAAGAAGGGGATGCTCACCGGCCAGTGGTGGTGGGCCTTTTTCCCCGGGCTGTTCCTCGCCATCACCGTCCTCGGGTTCAACCTGCTCGGTGACGGGATGCGAGACGCCCTCGACCCGCGGATGCGCGACGCGGTCGACTGATGGACCTGCCACCGCGTGTCCGGCTGGTCGCTTCTGCGGCCGGCGTGGGCGCGCTGGTCGGGGCCATCGGCACGCTGCTCGTCGGCGTGGCCGGCCCCGGTTTCGTCACGGCCAGCGAACTCGTCTTCGCCGTCGGCGCGGTCGCCCTCGGCATCGGGTTGCTCGGCTGGTCGGGCTCCATCATGGTCGGTGACGCCGTCGAGTTGCGCAACGAACGACTCGGCCGGAACTCCGACTGGACCGAACGGAAGTCGCGGCGCGCGATGGCGCGCGTCGGCGGTTTCGGGTGCGGTGTGATGGTCGGGAGTTCCGTGCTGGCGACCGTCGCGTTCGCGATGTAGGCGGAGTGATTTTTTCGGCCGTGCTGGTCGCCTCATCGTGTTCTCGACATCGCTGGGGTCCACACAAGGTACTCAAGCACCAGTCTCCGAGTCTCACAACATGGCGCTCCTCGGCATCGCACTCGCGGCGCTGTGCTGGCTGCTCGCGTACCTGCACCTGCGCTACCCGGACGCTGTTTTCAGCATCGAGAACTCGCTGGTCGGGTCGGACGGTCGGTTGACCGACCGCGGCCGGACGGGCTACCGCGTCGGCGGTGGCGTCTTCGTCGTGGTCGGGGCGGTGGTACCGTCGCTGTAGCCGGGTCGCTTACTCGCGGACGTTCTCGCCTGCCGCCGAGCCGAAGCCCTCTGCTTCGTCCCAGACGACCTCGCCGCGGACCATCGTCCACTCGGGGAACACGCCCTTCTTGCCCTCGAACGGGGTCCAGCCGCACTTCGAGTGCAGGTCCTCGCCGCGAATCTCGCGGGCCTCGTCGGGGTCGTACAGTGCGAGGTCGGCGTCCATCCCTTCCGCGATACGGCCCTTCTCGGGCAGGTCGAATATCTCGGCGGGGGTGGCGGCGACGAGGTCCCGGACGCGCTCGTAGCTGAGAGTGCCCTGCCGGGCTTCTTCGAGCAGGAGCGGGACCATCGTCTCGACGCCGGGCACCCCTGACGGGGCGTCCCAGATGCTGGCGTCTTTCTCCTCGCGGGTGTGGGGGGCGTGGTCGGTCGCGACGATGTCGACCGTGCCGTCTGCGACCTGCTCGAACAGGCGCTCACGGCGCTCTTCGCTCCGCAGCGGCGGGTTCATGCGGCCGAAGGTGCCCAGTTCGGGCAGGTCCTCACGCGAGAGGAAGAGGTGGTGCGGGGTGACCTCGCAGGTCGCGCCCGCCTCGGCAGCCGCGTCCACGCCCTCCGGCGTGGAGGTGTGGGCGATGTGGATGTCCGCCTCGAACTCCGCGCCGACCTCGCAGGCACGTTCGACGGCGGCAGCTTCGGCTTCTGCGGCGCGGTAGGCGGACCACGCGTCCGCGTCGTCGCGCGATTTCGCGGACTCGTCGAACAGGTCGGCGTCCTCGGCGTGAACCGTGACGGTCACGTCGTGTTCGCCCGCGAGTTCGACGGCCTCGGCGAACAGGTCGGCCTCGATGCCCATGTCGCCCGTCGAGTCGGCGAGGAACACCTCACCGAGGGCGAACAGCGGGCGAGAGAAGAGCGACTCGGGGTCCCAGTCTTCGGTGACGCCGCCGTTGATACCCCAGTCGACGACCGACTGTTCGGCGAACTCGGCCTTCTGGTCGAACGCGTCTCCAGAGGTGGTCGGTGGGCTGGTGTTCGGCTGGTCGACGACGGTCGTGACGCCGCCGGCGGCCGCACTCTGCGAGCCGGTCTCCCAGGTCTCCTTGTGACCGTAGCCGGGCTGGCGGAAGTGGACGTGGGCGTCGATCGCGCCGGGGAAGAGCAGTTTCCCGGTCGCGTCCACGTCGTACTCGCCGCCGAGGTCACCCACGGCGGTTATCGTTCCATCCTCGACCTCGACGTCTGCGGTCGTCCCGTCCGGCAGCGTGGCGTTGCCGATGCGCATACGTCCACTCCACCGGCCCCCGCCCTAAGTCTCTCGGAGACGTGCCGTGGTCACGACCGGAGACGTTCCACGGTCGCGTCGGCGTCACCGACGAGCGCCGTCTCCAGCGCCTCCCGGACCACATCGGGGGCTGCTGGTCCGCCGGCGTTCGCGACGCTCCCGACCGAAGTGGGGTCGAAGGGAACGCCGAGTGCCTCGTACACGTCATCGAGTACCGCCGCCAGTTCGTCGTGGTTCGCGACCAGGCAGATGCCGGACGTGATGGCGGCCCCTTTCGTCACGCGCTGGGCGATACCGACGAGCTTGCCGTCGCACTGCAGCGAGTGCTGTCCGGGGCAGAAGGAGTCCGGGGGCTCGCCCCGTCCGGCGTCGACGCCCAGTTCGCGGAGGGCGTGTTGCACGTCGCTGGTCAGGGACTCGTATCGTTCGTCCATCCCGCGGCGCATGTCCTCGTGGGGTGTGATGCGGGCGAACGCCAGCGTCGTCTCGCCGTCGTAGGCCACGGCCCGGCCGCCCACGCTGCGCTCGACGGGCTCGAAGCCGTGGTCGTGGGCCGCGGCCGACGCCGCCGGGAACCCCTCCTCGCGGGCGTCTCGCCGCCCGAAGGCGACCTGCCGGTGTGGTGCCCAGACGCGGACGACGGCCTCACGGCTTTCAGCCACTTCGTCCAGCAGTCGGCGGGTCGCGTCCCTGTCCGTCGACACCGAGCCTGCTCGGCCTCTGACCACGCGCATGCCCGGCGATTCGGGGCGACGTGCCTAAACCCGTCCGGTCCGAAACTCAGCCGATGGCGGTCACGCTCACTGGCGACCTGCTGGCGCGCTACCCGCGCTTCTCGCTGTACAACTCGCCGTACCCCGCCCACGACGACGGGTGTGCGGTCGACCTCTACCCTGCAGAGGGCGCGCCGAGCCCGGTCGCTGGCGAGGTCGTCGAGACGCACTCGGTTCGTGCCCCACCGAAGCCGTACTCACCGGAACAGGACCACCTCATCGTGGTGCGGGTCGACGCCGAGGCGACGCCGGGGTTCGAATACGCAGACGACGGTGGCGTCTTCGCCCGAATCATGCACGTCGACCCCGGCGTCGAACCGGGCGACCGGGTTTCGGTCGGGGACGCGCTCGGGACGATGGTTCGGGCTGGTTTCTTCGCGCCCTGGGTCGGCAACCACCTCCACGTCGGGTTCCGGACGCCCGAACAGAACCTCCTGCGGGCGTCGGGGTCGCTTCCGCTCGCGGTCGACGTGGCGGTCGAACCGCTGGCGTGGGACGGCACCGGGACGGTCGTCGAGACGGGCGAGACGTACGCGCTGCTCGACGCCCCGGCGCATCCGAACCCGGGTGATGGGTTCGCGGGTATCGGGGCGGATTCGGGGGGTGTGCTCGACGGTGGATTGCGACACTACGACGGCGGTGGGTTGCTGGGCGGGAGCGATGGCGAGGTGTCGCTGCTCGGGACGCCAGTCGGGGAGGCCGCCGGACGGACCGTGCACTGGCACGACGTCGAGGTTCGGGCGAACGGCGAGCAGGTAACTGGATTGTCGCTCTTTCTCGCGCAGGACGACGGCTTCGGTGCGAAGGTCGTCTGTCCGGGGCACTCGTTCGCGGTCGGGGAGTCGCTTTCTGTGGAGCTTCGGGCGACGAGTGAACCGATAGTACTGGGATAGGCGTCTGAGGGTTGTGGCGGCCGTGGCTGTGATGGCCGTGGCCGTGGCTGTGGCTGTGCGCATGCCATGATTGTCGAACTGTCGTCGACTCGCGCCGATGGCAGTGAGAGACCGTGCCCGCACAGCGCCGCACCCACACCCTCCCCAGCCGATTCCCTCCGTTCCGCGCCACTGCGTTTCGCTTCACTCCGGTCATCCCTCGCGCGCGTTCGTCTACGCGGTCTCGCATTGCGCGGTGACGCAGTCGCCGCGTGCTCGACCGCGAGCCAGCGCGCGCCACGGTGGACTGTCGAGTCCAGCACTCACGCCCGAGTTTAAACCAGAGAACGCGCCCAGACCCACCGTGACGTGAGAGTCGCCGTCCGGCGAACTCGGCGGGTGTGTGGCACACCGCCGGACGAGCGGTCGAGTGCCGCCTGTCAGCCCTCCTGTGTAGCGAACGCTACCTCCGAACTCTGGACGACCTCGCCGAACAGCCAGTCGGCGTGGTCCAGTGCGTACTCGATGTGGTCGTCCTCGATGGCCCCGATGCAATCCTCTACGAGCACGGGTTTGTAGTCCCGGAGCCCGGCGCTCCCGGCGGTGTGGAGGACGCAGACGTTCGCGAGGGTACCACAGACGAGCAGGTCCTCGATGCCACGCGCGGAGAGCCAGCCGTCCAGTTCGGTCTCGTGGAAGGCGTCGTACGTGTGTTTCTCGACGACGTGGTCGCGCTCACCGACGGTGAGTTCGTCGACCAGTTCGGCCTCCCACGAGCCTTCGAGGACGTGTTCGCCCCACCGCTCGAACTCGTCGTAGTAGTGATTCTCGTCGAACTGGTCCGGTGGGTGGACGTCCCGGGTGAAGACGACGCGGACCCCGGCCTCGTGTGCCCGGTCGACCAGCGACGCGACCGGTTCGATGACGGCCTCGCTGCCCGGTGCGTAGAGCGAGCCGTCCGGTTTGCAAAAGCCGTTCTGCATATCTACCACGACGACCGCAGTGCTGTCAGGGTCGAACTCCATGCGTAGTAGTTCGGCTGGCCGGCTCAAAGCGATTGTCCCGCCCACAGTTGGGGGAAGTGCTATACTTCCCTGTTCGTAAGGTCCGGGCAATGCGACGTGGGCTGCTCGTCTGCGGGGTTGTACTCGTGCTGGTGCTCGCCGGCTGCTCGGCGTTCGATTTCGGTGACGACGACCTCGCCGAACCCGAGTCGAATCGACCGGACCCGGCCAGCGACCGCCTCGGCTGGGAGGACGGCTACTGGTGGAACGACTCGGTCGCCGCGGACGGCAGCGACGGCCTGACCACGGCCGAAGTCGAGGTGGTCACAGCCCGGATGATGGCTCGACTCGAACGCCTCCGCGGCTACGAGTTCGAGCGCGAGGTATCGGTCCGGGTCATCTCACGCGAACAGTACCGCGAGGGACGTGGTGGGGGCGGTGGCGGTGAGGCACCGCCCTGGCGCGAGCAGTTCTGGGAGGCGCTGTTCCTCGTCGGCGAGGATACCGGCGTCCGGACGGCGTTCGACCGGTTGTACGGGTCGACCGTCCTCGGCTACTACAGTAACGACAACATCGTCCTGGTGAGCGACGACCCCGACGACCTGCGGGTTTCGCGCGCGACGCTCGCACACGAACTCGAACACGCACTGCAAGACCAGCACCTCGGACTGGGGTACAGCGCGACCACCCGCGACAGCCAGCTCGCCGGACAGGCTGTCATCGAAGGAGACGCCAACTACGTCGAGGCCCGGTACGAACAGGCGTGTTCGGACGGCGAGTGGACGTGCATCACGGTGGCCGGGGAGGCGGGCGGTGGCAGCCGTTCTGCGGACTACAACGTCGGGCTCTCGGTCGCGTCGTTCCTGCCCTACGGTGAGGGGCCAGTGTTCGTCTCGGCACTGCGTGAGCGCGGAGGCTGGACCGCCGTGGACGGCGCGTTCGACGACCACCCGACCAGCACCGAACAGGTAATCACCCCGTCGAAGTACCCCGCCGAGACGCCGGTTTCGGTGTCGGTTCCGGACCGGTCTACCGGGGGGTGGAGCCGCCTCGTGACCGACGATGGGGAGCCACGTACCGAGACCGTCGGCGAGGCCAACGTGTACACGATGCTGTGGTACGCGGAGGTCGTCCCTCGCGACCACCTGACCAGCGGGAACTCGTCCGTCTCGCGGTACACCTACGACCACCCGCTCTCGAATGGCTGGGCCGGTGACACCCTCGTGTTCTACGAGAACGGCGACGACCAGGCGTACGTCTGGAAGTCGACGTGGGACTCCCGAGCCGACGCGGCCGAGTTCCGGCAGGCCTACGAGGACGTGCTCGCTGCCAACGACGCGACGGCCCGTGGTGACGGCGTGTTCACTATCGCGTCCGGTGCCTTCGAAGACGCCTTCCGGGTCGTCCAGCGAGGCGACACCGTGGTCGTGGTGAACGCACCCACTGCCGACGCACTCGACGGGGTGCACCCGGTCGACGCCGCGACGAACGCGTCGGTTTCTGCCCCGGTTCGGGCGGACGGAGAGACCGGGACGTAGCGGTGCTTTTTCGCCATCCCCCCAGTAACGGGGGGTATGGACGACCCCTTCGACACGATTCCGGCCGACGCGATTCGTGACGGCCGTGCGACCGACGCGTACTTCCAGCGGACCGAGCAGGCACTCGAACACGCTGGCTGTAACCCGACGGTGGTCGTAGAGGTGACCGCAGACCAGTTCCCCGACGGCGAGTTCGAACTGTTCGCCGGGCTGGAGAACGCGGCTCGACTGCTGGAGGGTCGCGCGCTCGATGCCGACGCCATCCCGGAAGGCTGTCTGTTCGACGGCGGGCCGGTGATGCGAATCGAGGGTGAGTACCTCGAGTTCGCCCGCCTCGAGACCGCTTTGCTCGGCTTCCTCTCGCAGGCGAGCGCGTTCGCGACGGCCGCGCTGGAGGCACGGCGGGCCGCCCCCGACTCGCAGGTGCTGTCGTTCGGTGCACGACACGTGCACCCTGCCATCGCGGCGACCGTCGAGCGGAGCGCACTCGTCGGCGGGCTCGATGGCTTCTCTCACGTGGCAGCGGGCGACGTCATCGGCCGCGAGGCGAGCGGGACGATGCCGCACGCGCTCATGATCTGCATGGGGAAGGGCAACCAGGAGGACGCCTGGCGCGCGTTCCACGAGGCTGTCCCCGAGTCCGTGCCCAGAATCGCGCTCTGTGACACCTACACCGACGAGGTCGACGAGGTGCTCCGCGCCGTCGACGAACTGGGCGACGACCTCGACGGGGTTCGGCTCGATACGACCGGTTCCCGTCGCGGCGACTTCCGGCACATCCTCCGGGAGGTCCAGTGGGAACTGGCCGCCCGGGGTCACGAGGACGTGGACGTGTTCGTCAGCGGTGGGTTGACGCCCGAAACCCTCCGGGGACTGCGTGACGTGGCCGACGGCTTCGGCGTCGGGAGCTACGTCACGAACGCGAACCCGGTCGACTTCGCGCTCGACATCGTCGAGGTCGACGGTGAGCCGGCGGCCAAGCGAGGAAAGCTCTCCGGGAAGAAACAGGTGTACCGCACCGACGACGGCGGGCACGCGGTCGGACTCGCGGGGCGGGAGGGTCCGACGGACGGGACGCCGTTACTCGAACCGTTGATTCGTGACGGTGAACTCGTCAGAGAGTTCGACCTCGACGAGGCTCGGCGGTACGCGGCGACAGACGCCGACCTGGTCGGCTTCGAGTGAGCAGTAAACAGTTCGCTCGCTGTTCGGTATCAGTTCGTCAGTTCTTCGATGCTGCCTTCGGGGGTTCGCTCGCGGAAGATCTGTCCCTCGAATAGCGTGACGACGACGTCCTCCTGCTGCCATGCAGTCGGGGGGAGTCCGGCCTTGCGGCAGACTCGACCGAGGTACTCCTCGGGGGACCAGCCGTGTTCGACCGGGACGGTCGGATAGAGCCAGCCCGCGTTCGTGCCGGTGTCGATGGCGGCGCCGTGTTTCCCGAGTTCCATGTCCTCGACCGGGTCGTCGGTCAGGACGACGTTGCACACAGAGCAGACCGAGACGGTGAGATTCGACAGCTCCGAGGGGGTGACCTCCGAGCCACAGGAGTCCTCACTCGCAGCCTCGATGGCGGCGTCGACGATGACGTGCCCGAGCTGGTCGCTCGATTCGTACCCACCCGCACAGCCCCGGAGGCTCCCACGACCCCGCGTCGACTCCAGCCGGACGAACGCGCCGGTCCGGTTGTAGAACGCGTCTCGCATGCTGCCGGGCTGCTCACGGCGACCGTTGAGAACGAAGCCTTCTACCGATTCCCGCGCCAGTTCGACGGCTCGGGCCCCATCATCGTATGTCAGACGGACGCTCTGTGCCTGCGACATAGTACAGGTATGGCGATTGTCGCTCTTGAACGCTTTCGTTTCGTCTCGTGGCCGAATCGGCTCCTCGACGCGTTCGTTCGAGATGTCTGAACGTGGACACGCACCGACGCGACCGAGGTGCTTAAATGCGGGACGAGGGTAGGGTTGGGTGGTAGAGAGAGCCTGGCTGCCGCGGCACGCCTTCGGGTGTGTATCCGCGTCGGGTTCCCCGGCGCGCTCGCGAGGAAAGTCCCCCCACCGTCTGGGCAGGTGACCGGACGCAAGTCCGGAGCGGGAGACCGCTGGCTCTGGAACAGAAACGAGACCCCTCTCCCCGAGTGATGACGTGTGCGAACCGACCCGAGAGGCGAGGGAGTTGACCCACAGAACGTCGACGGGAGAGAACGGATGGAACGGCGAATCTTCACCGGTGCAAGTCCACGCCAAAGGTAGCCCGGACGAATGGTGATGGACGCTTAGCCGAATGCCGGGCCGAACAGAAGGGGGCTTACTCCTCTCTGCCGCTTTCGAGACCGAAGAGTGGTGACACTGGCCGGGGCAGTCAGGTGGTGTGTGGTCAGTCGTCGAGTGGGTCGACCGCGTCGTCTCCACCGTCGGGTTGCATGCCACCGGGACCGGGAGTGGGCGTGCCGGGGCCGGTACCGGTGTCAGTGGTGGTGCCGCTGGCACGGCCCATCCAGCCCCCGATGTTCTCTGCGACGTAGTCCTTGCTCCCCCAGCCGATGGCGATGCCGAGGCCGATGGCGAGTGCAGCGCCGAGGCCGTAGGCGGCTGCCTGGGCGACGACGTAGAGGATGGCGACGTCGAGCCCCATCGTGTCCAGACCGATGACGAGCGCGGTGAAGTAGAGGAACAGCCGCGTCCCGGTCGCGAACAGCCGGGTGAGACGGCCTTCCTCGGTGGCTGCCTGGGTACGGGCGATGGCGTCACCGATGAAGTCGGCGACGATGAACCCGAGGATGACGACGGCCAGCCCGGCGATGAACGCTGGCAGGTAGGTCGTTGCCGTCGCGACCCACTCAGAGAGTGTCCGGATGGCGAGGACTTCGGTCGCAGCGAGCAGCGTTATCGCGTAGATGAACAGCCGGGCGAGGCCCCCGAACGCGTTCGAGACGGCCCTCTCGGTCCCTCCGAGCATCCGGCCGAGCGGGGTATTCAACACTTGCTTGTCGAGTTCGACTTTGTCGATGAGTGTGGTGAAGAGGGAGCCGACGACCCGTGCGACGACCCACCCGATGACGAGGATGATGAGGGCACCGATGGCGTTCGGAAGGAAGTTCACGATATCCGTCAGTAGCGCCTCTACCATGGTCGTATCGCCGACCTGCAGTATGATTGGTGTCTGTGACATATCGTCCGTACAGAGCACCCGAGCGGATTTGGCGAATCTCCTCACAGGTGACGAAATCACGCCGACACCAGTTCGCTGGGGTGACGAACTACCGGTTAGACAGCCAGAGAACACGTCGTCGAGCGAGGGATTCTGCGGGGCCCGGAGATCGATACAGACGGCTGCGCGAAGGGTCGTCGTATCTGACGGGGGCTGACGGTTTCCCGTCAGGGGAGCCCCATCTCGCGGGTCAACGTCACCGTCTTCGCCGCGCTACTCTGCGGGTTGCTGGTTCTCGGTCCCACCGAGGCAGTCCTCGCGACCTGGGCGAGCGCCACAGGCCGCGACACTGCTCTGGTCGGGCGGGAGAACCGAGCAGACGCGGCTGCCGGACAGCTAGCGAGGATTAGAACCCGTCTTCCCACCGGAACGTCCCGTTGCGCTGGACGACCTCACCGTCGACTTCCATGAACGAGTCCTCGCTCATGTCGGTTATCATGTCCACGTGGACCGCGGACTGGTTGCCCTCCTCGCCCTCGGGAAGGTTGGAGTCGTAGGCGCGACCGACGGCCATGTGGATGGTATCGCCCATCTTCTCGTCGAAGAGGATGCTGTCCGTGAAGCGGTCGATACCGCGGTTCATGCCGATGCCGAGCTCGCCGAGCCGCTTTGCGCCCTCGTCGGTCTCCAGTATCTCGGTCAGCACCTCCTCGTTCTGGTCGGCGCTGTAGTCGACGACCTCGCCGTCCTCGAACGTGAGGTGGACGTTCCGGACCTTCTTCCCGCGGAAGGTCATCGGCACGTCGAAGAACACCTCGCCCTCGGTGTCGTAGGGCGCGGTGAACACCTCGCCGCTGGGGAGGTTGTGCGAGTCGTAGCGCACCGAGGCCGCGGAGTTCACCGCGATGCGGTCCTCGATGGACATCGTGATGTCGGTGTCCTCCTTGACGACGCGGACCTCGCTGCCCTCGTCGAGTATCTCTTTCATCTTCGCCATCTCGCCGGCGAGTTCCTCCCAGTCGCGCAGGACCGCGTCGTAGACGAAGTCCTGGTACTCCTCGTACGCCATCCCGGCCTGCTGGGCCAGCGACCGGGTCGGATGGACGGTCGAGACCCAGTCGGTGTCCATCCACGCCTCGCGAATCTTCTGTGAGGCCTTCGACTTCGCCTGGCGCTTCTCGCCCGGCACGTCGGCCGCGGCGCTGGTGTTCCGGCCGCCGCCCAGCGACAGGGCCACGTCGGCGTTCTCGACCAGTGCGAGCTCGTGGGCCGGGTCCTCTTCGAAGTCTCCATCGTGTGCCTTCATGTAGGCGCGGCTCACCTCACCGGAACCGTACATGGTCGCCATGTTCGCGCCGCGTTCACCGAGTTTCTCGGCGACCGCGACGGCGAGTTCGTGTGTCCCCTCGCTGACGCTGACGAGGACGTTGTCTCCCGCTTCTACCTGCGCGCTCCAGTCGACGAGGACCTCGGCGTGCTCGTGAATCCGGTCGTCCATACGTCGACCGAGGAGCGTCCGCTACAAAATTTGCCCGGAGTGGTGGCCGACTGCTGCGTCAGCCGACCCACTCGCCAGGGACGTCGTCCCCGATCTGCGACCGCCAGCGTTCGAACTCCTCTGCGCACGCGGGGACGTGTTCGACGTGGTCGATGAACCCCGCGCCGCCGTCCGAGACTGGTCGTCCACAGAACGGGCAGCGCCCGGGGTCGTCCCAGATTCGTACGTCTCGCTGGATGGTCTGAAGGCTCATACCGGAACGTACGCCCGCAGTGAGGATGAGGGTTCGTTACTTCGAACTGACTCGATACCGGCCGCCGACCTCGTTCGTGTTCAACTGGTCGGCGCGTTTCTTGGCCGATTTCCGGTCCTCGAACGGTCCCTCGAACTCGTGTCCGTCAACCACCACGTAGTAGTCTGCCATCGTCGCCGTGTATATCATGCCGGAGGTTAAGACTGTCACGGTATGCTATGTCGTGACGGGGTATCGGCGCGATGACTGGGTCTCGACTGGCAATCGTATGGAGCGGCGTCCGCCAGGAATGGGTTCGTTCCGCACGTCGGTTCGTCACAGAATCGATGGGCTGGGGCGGATTCGAACCGCGGTCGCTTCGCTCCCTGATTCGAATCCTACCAGATGACAAATTTACGGCGCACTGTCGTTCGCCGCAAAATCAGTGGGCTGGGGCGGATTCGAACCGCCGATTTTCTCCGTGTAAAGGAGATGTCATAACCAACTAGACCACCAGCCCGCAGCCAAGAGTATCCAGCGGGCCGGAATAACGTTTACCTTTTCCTGCAGAACCTACTAGTTGGACTGTGGACAGAGAGACCGCGTACAATCTCGGGTTGGTCGTCGTCGTTCTCGGCCTCGTCGGGGCCCTCTTCTATTACGGTGGCGTCCTCGAGCTCCCGGGTGAGGACCAGCACGATACCGGTACGGTCGTCGTGACCGACGAGAACGGCACACGCCTGGCGACTATCGCCGTCGAGGTCGCGGACACCCGACAGGAACGATACACCGGACTGAGCGACCACGAGACACTCGAAGACGGACACGGGATGTGGTTCGTCTACGAGGAAGAGCGAGGGATGACGTTCGTGATGCGCCGGATGGACTTCCCCATCGACATCGTCTACGTGGGTGCCGACGGCCGCATCACCAGCATCCACCACATGCGCGCACCGGGGCCCGGTGAGGACGGAAACGACATCACGGCGCCCGGCCGAGGGCAGTACGTGCTGGAGGTCCCTCGCGGGTACACCAACGAGACCGGTATCGAGGTCGGTGACCACGTCGAGGTCACCTACGACGACTGAGCGGACTCTCGCCGCCGACCGAGCGGAGACCACAACGCCTACGCGGCACCGCGACGGACGTCTCGTATGGCTGAGGGACTCACCGAGCTGGAGCGACTCGACGGCTGGCAGGTCGACGGCTACGCCGCCCGGGTCCACTACGAGGGGGCCGGCGACCGTTACAGCATCGAGTACTACCAGCCCAGCGACTGTGTGGTGTACTGGAAAGTGAAAGGCGACGGCCAGACCGCGGTTCCAGTCGGGCGGACCACGGTGCCAGACCCGTTACGGGCGCGTATCCGCGAGGATTTGGCCGAGGCGGGTATCGATTCCGAGGTCGAAGGACGACAGCTCTGACGACCTCGCTAACGACCCGTTCACCCCGCCCATCTGGAGGGTCTCGCTGGTAACTACTTCATACCTATACCCTCGTGTGGGTTCTAGTGTCCCATGGATACGGTGTCAGACGAGGACGTGTACTGCGCGGGTTGCGGACGGCTCGTGTTCGACGCGTCTGGGTTCTTCTACGCCTGTGAAACGACCGGGTTCGTCGGTGAGGCGATGGCATCGGACCTCGCAGAGGACGGCCTGTCGGTGCTCGCGGACTCGGTGCTGGAGCTGAACATCGCGCCGGATGGCGGCGAGACGGTCGATGCGAGCGATTACGTGGTCGCCCCACGCTTCGTCGAGATGGACGAGCAGGTGTTCTGTTCGCCGGAGTGCGAGGCGGCCCCCTCCGAGTGACACCCCGGCGACCCTGTCGGCGGGTAACGTGTCACTCGCTGTCCCCTCGATTCGAGTGTCGTAACCACGCGAATGCTCCCGATTCGTGACCTGTCGTGAAACAGAGTGGCGGCAACTGTTTCGATTCGTAACAAACCTTTTCAGTTCGAATCCCTAGCGGGAGAACAATGGAACTCCACAGTGAGGACGACGACCCGTTCGAGGAACAACGGGAGCAGGCGGACAACGCCATGACACGGCTGTTCCTCGAGTACGGGTCCGAGAACAAGTTCGCGTTCACCCTCGGGCTGGTATCCAGCATCGTCGCCCGGCTGCTGGACCTCATCCCGACGGTCATGCTGACACTGGCTATCGACTCCATCTTCCGCGACGAACAGGCCTTTACGCTCCTGTTCGTCCCCGACGCCTGGCTCCCACAGACCGAGACGGGACAACTCTGGCTCTCTGCGGGGCTCATCGCCTTCGGCTTCTTCGGCGGAGCCGCGTTCCACTGGACGCGCAACTGGGGGTGGAACTCCTTCGCCCAGCACATCCAGCACGACATCCGCACCGACACCTACGACAAGATGCAGCGCCTGAACATGGACTTCTTCGCCGACAAGCAGACCGGCGAGATGATGTCCATCCTCTCGAACGACGTGAACCGACTGGAGCGGTTCCTGAACGAGGGGATGAACTCCACCTTCCGGCTCTCGGTGATGGTCCTCGGTATCGCGGGCATCCTCTTCTTCTGGAACTGGCAACTCGCCATCGTCACCGTCGGCGTGGTGCCGCTCATCGCGCTGTTCACGTACCAGTTCGTCAAGACCATCCAGCCGAAGTACGCCGACGTGCGCTCGTCGGTCGGGAAGCTGAACTCCCGGCTGGAGAACAACCTCGGTGGCGTGCAGGTCATCAAGACCTCGAACACCGAAGACTACGAGTCCGACCGCGTCGACGACGTCTCCCACGACTACTTCGACGCGAACTGGGACGCCATCGACACGCGAATCAAGTTCTTCCCGGGCCTGCGCGTGCTCGCGGGCGTCGGCTACATGATCACCTTCCTCATCGGTGGGCTGTGGGTGTTCGCCAGCGCGAACGGCAACCCCGCGCCGGGGCCGTTCACCGGAACCCTCACCGTCGGCGAGTTCACCGGGTTCATCCTGCTCTCCCAGCAGTTCATCTGGCCGATGGCCCAGTTCGGGATGATAATCAACATGTACCAGCGGGCCCGCGCCTCCGCCGAGCGAATCTTCGGCCTGATGGACGAGCCCTCCCGTATCGAGGAGGACCCCGACGCCGACGACCTGGTCGTCGACGACGGCGACGTGGTGTACGACGACGTGACCTTCGGCTACGACGAGGAGGAGACCATCGTCGAGGACGTCTCCTTCGACGTCTCCGGCGGCGAGACCCTCGCGCTCGTCGGCCCGACCGGCGCAGGGAAGTCCACTGTCCTCAAGCTCTTGCTCCGGATGTACGACGTGGACGAGGGGTCCATCAGTATCGACGGGCAGGACCTCCGTGACGTGACAATCCCGAGCCTCCGGCGACACATCGGCTACGTCTCGCAGGACACCTTCCTGTTCTATGGGTCCGTCGAGGAGAACATCACCTACGGGACGTTCGACGCCTCTCGTGAGGAGGTCGTCGAGGCTGCGAAGATGGCCGAGGCGCACGATTTCATCCAGAACCTCCCCGACGGCTACGACACCGAGGTCGGCGAGCGCGGGGTCAAACTCTCGGGCGGCCAGCGCCAGCGGCTCTCCATCGCCCGGGCCATCCTCAAGGACCCCGAGATTCTCGTGCTGGACGAGGCGACCTCCGACGTGGACACGGAGACAGAGATGCTCATCCAGCGCTCCATCGACGAGCTGGCGGCCGACCGGACGACGTTCGCCATCGCCCACCGGCTGTCGACCATCAAGGACGCGGACACCATCCTCGTTCTCGAAGACGGGCGTATCAAAGAGCGTGGCACCCACGAGGAACTGCTCGGCAACGACGACCTCTACGCCCACCTCTGGGGCGTGCAGGCGGGCGAGATAGACGAACTCCCCGAAGAGTTCATCGAGCGCGCCCAGCAACGGCAGGCCCGGACCGAGGTCAGCGACGACTGAGACGACTCGCTGCCCGTTCTCCTCACTGCCAGGCCGCCAGGTCGACCACACTGTCGGCGTCGACGGTCAACCACGTGGTGAGCACGTCGTCTTCGTCCACGTCCACCGGAAAGAACGTCACCTCGACGCCATCCTCCGTCGGCTCCGCCACGGACGTCAGCACTCCGTTCGCACCGAGTTCGGCTTCGGCTCCTCGCGTCGTATCGAGTTCTGTGATGAATTCTCCCGGCATGTCTCTCACCTGTCGTTCGAGTTGAACGATCTGTCCGATAGTTCGTCGAGATAGTATAAAAAGTCGCAGTCCACGTCCCGTGGTCCGGGAATCGGCCTCTCACCGTCCCTCTCTGTGGTATGGTGTATCTAAACGAACCTCGAGATCGCCTGTTTGGCGCCGCCGTCTGGTGTTCTGTCTTAATCGTGTGAGAATATGCAATGGCATATAATCACTTGGCCACTGTCCTAATATCTCGACACATAGCTTCATATGTCTCTATTCAGAAGTTGGAAGTGAACATGTCCAGTGCCCCCGACACCTCGACACCCACGTGGAGCAACCCGAACGTCTGCCCGTTCTGCGGGACCGAACTCGCCGACCCCGGTGCAGGGTTCGTCGACCACCTCGCAGACAGTGACGGCTGTAAGGACGGGTTCGAGCTGTGGCGCGGCAACATCGCCGACGACATCGCCGGCGGCTGGTCTGGATAAGCGCAGTGCAGCGGCGCGGTCTCTGCACTCTTCGTTCTCTGTTCTCACTGCTCCACCCCGGTGAGCGCCAGCCTTCACGAACGGTGCCCTGAATAGCCGGCCGGTCGTGGCCCGAGATATGCACCTCTCGGAAGCGACCTGGACGGACGTCCGCGACACAGAGAGCGACGTGGCCATCCTCCCGGTCGGCAGCACCGAACAGCACGGCCCACACGCACCGCTCGGCACCGACGCGCTGAGCGCCGCAGAAATCGCGTCGCGCGCCGAGAAACGCGCGGACGAAGAGATCGTCGTCGCACCCGTCGTCAGCGTCGGCGTCGCCGAGGAACACCGGCACTTCGACGGGACCCTGTGGGTCTCCGAGGACACCTTCCGGGCGTACGTCCGCGAGACCATCGAGAGCCTGGCGTACCACGGTTTCGAACGCGTTGCGGTCGTGAACGGCCACGGCGGGAACGCCGCGGCCGTAAGAGAGGTCTGTGCGCGGGTCACCCGCGACGAGACGGCGTACGCGGTGCCCTACACGTGGTTCGATACGGTCGACAGCGACCTGCTGGAGAACCTGGGTCACGGTGGCCCGATCGAGACGAGCGTCGTGCAGGCCATCGATGCCTCGCTCGTCCACGAGGACCGTTTCGAGGAGGCTGCAGCCGGTGCTGGCGAGCGATTCGGTGAGTGGGTATCCGGGGTGAATATCGCCTACGACTTCGCCGAGTTCGCGGAAAGTGGAAACGTCAAGGACCCGAGCGACGCCAGCGCCGAGCACGGTGAGGCGGTGCTCGACGACGCGGTGGCGAAGCTACTCGTACTGCTGGACGCGATTGCGGACCGATAGCCGCCCGGGAACTGGCCCGGACACCTAGTCGTCGGCCGTCGCTTCTTCGGCTTCCGCTTCGGCCTCGTCGGCGTCGTCCTCGTCCGCCGCGTCGTCGGCGGCGTGGGCGTCCTCCAGCGTGCTCCGGAGACCGGGGATGGTCGAGGTGAGCGCGCCGACCTGTTCGCCGGCGTCGCCGATGTCCTCGATGACGGTTCCCAGCTGTTCGATCTCCTCCTCGAGGTCGTCGGCGTCCTCGAAGGCGTCGGCGCGCTGGCCCATCATGAACCACTTCTTGGCGTCTCGGAGGTGTTCCTCGGCGTCGCCGGTGTCCAGTGCGGAACGCAGGCCGTTCAGCACGCCGAGGACGTTGTCGGCGCTGGTCTCCCAGACGTCGTCCGCCTCGGGCAGTTCCGCCCAGGCCTTCTCCAGGGAGGACTCGACGTCCTCGCGCATCTCCGACGCAGCCTCACCGAACAGGTCGTCGTCGTTCAGGGTCGATTGACTCATGCCAGAGGGTTCGGCGTCCGGCGGGTTAAATACCTGCCTCAAAGTGAAAGTGAAATCTGTGGGGACGGGGGCTGTCGTGACGAAATAGCACTTGGAAACCGAAACGATGGTTCTCCCCACCGGTCCGATACGTTCCCGGTCAGTCGTCGGTGACCGAGTCCACCCGCATCATCGGGTAGTCGCCCTCCATCGACATGCTGGTCTCGACCGTCGTCCCCTCGTACTCGATGGTCATCTCCACGTCCGCGAACCGGCCGGTGAACTCGGTGTACTCGGCGCTCTGGGCGGCGAGTTCGGCCTCGATGCGGTCGGTCCGCATCGTCACCCGAACGTCGGCGCAGTGGGGCTGGTTTTCGATGGCTTCCTCCATGGCTCGCCCGAGGCTCTCGGCGCTCGCCGGGCTGACGGGCGTGCCCGCGAACTGGTGGTACAGCGTCCCGAACTTGATGCCGGCTTCGAAGCAGGCAGTCTCACTGTCGGTCGGGTCCATGGTCGACTTCTCGGTACCGGGGTGGAAGTCGGTTCGGGTTGCGGCCGGGAAGAACGGTTGCCGACGGCGGTCTGCTGGTCAGGTGAGCGGCGCGGCGTCGACCGTCCGGATGGTCGGAAGCTGGGGGCCGAGTTCGGTCCAGGTCGCACCCCGGTCCGAACTCACGACGAGCTGGGCCTCTCGGCTGTAGTGTGCCGCGTGGAAGACGGTGGCGGGGTCGTGAGGATGGGTCGAGAGGATGTTACAGCCGACGACGGACGCCGGCGGAACCGCGCCGACGCTCGTCCAGGTCAGCCCGCCGTCGTCGCTGGTCCAGAGGCCCGTGGTGTCTTCGGTCGGCGTCGGCGTCGCGTCGACGTACAGGCGGCCGTCTGCACCCCTGGCGAGTTCTTTCACGTACATCCCGTCGAACCGGCTGATTCGGTGCCACTCCACCGTATCCTCGCTCCAGAGTAGCCCCCCGGTCGAGTCACCGGCCGTCCCGGTGGTGACGACCACCCGGCCGTCGACCAGCGCGGTGTCGTGGGCGTCCGTGCCGGGGAGGGCGTCGTGCCAGGTCTCGCCACCGTCGTGAGAGAACACGACCGCGCCGTGTTCGACGGCCGCGAACAGGGTCGCCCCGGAGACGGTGATGCCGTGGACGTGCCCGGCCTCGAACGGGTCGTGCCCGAACGTCCACGACTCCCGCGAGGGGAGGTCGGCGAAATCACTGATGGTTTCGAAGTCTCGGACGCCCTCGCCCGGTCGTCCGTGGAACAGCGCGGGCGGTTCGGTGCCGACGTAGACCGCGTCCGGGTCGGCCGGGTCCCGGGTGACGCCCCACACCCACTCGTCGGCGAACCCGACGGTTCGGGCACGGTCACCGGCGTCGCTCACCCGATGGAGGCCCCAGCCACGGAGGCCACAGCCGACTGCGGCGACGGTCGGGTCGTCCGGATGAATCGACACCTCACGGACGGTCTCACCTGCCAACGACCGGCCGACGCGCTCGACGCGTTCGCCGTCGATATCGAAGGTGAACACTCCGTCGTCCGTTCCGACGTAGACACGACATGGCGCGAGTGACTCCATGTGCTACTTCTTACCATGCGAACTGGATGTACGACGGGCTTTGGTCGTCAGGGCTCGTGGTACCTCTCACACGGCCGACACCAGCGTGAGCAGCGCGCACGCGGAATCGCATCCTACTTACCACCCCCTACCGTTTCACCAACCGAATGGACGACACCGTTCTGCTCACCGGTGCAGGCGGCCGTGTCGGCAGCGCGATACTGGCCGACCTTGCGGCGGAGTACGACTGGCGACTGCTCGACCGTGACCCACCGACCGACGAGTCGGCGTATCCCGGTGAGTTCGTCGTCGCGGACGTGAACGACGAGGAGGAGATTCGGGACGCGATGGAAGACGTCGGCGCGGTCATCCACCTCGCGGGCGACCCACGCCCCGATGCGCCCTGGAAGTCAGTCCTCGAGAACAACATCGACGGGACCCACACCGTGATGAAGGCGGCCGTCGAATCGGGCGTCGAGAAGTTCGTCTTCGCCTCGTCGAACCACGCTGTCGGCGCGTACGAGACCGAGGAACGGACCCCGGACATGTACCGTGCCCACGACGAGTTCCGCCTCGACGGGACGGAACTCCCCCGCCCGAAGAACGTCTACGGCGTCTCGAAGGCGACCGGCGAGACGCTGGGGCGGTACTTCCACGACATGCACGACCTCTCGGTCGCCTGCGTCCGCATCGGTAACCTCACCAAGGGCCACCCGCCGAAAGACTACGAACGCGGGCAGGCGATGTGGCTGTCCTACCGGGACTGCGCACACCTCTTCGACTGCTGTCTGCAGGCCGACTACGGGTACGAAATCGTCTACGGCATCTCCGACAACGACCGGAAGTACTACTCCATCGACCGCGCTCGCGAGGTGCTGGGGTACGACCCGCAGGACAACTCCGCCGAGTTCGCGGACGACGAGTAACTACCCGAACAGCCCGTCGACGTCCGATTCTCTGTGCTCGCGTTTCGAGACGTGTCCCTCAAGTCGCTGGTACACCAGCCCGCGGTTCTCGGGGTCGGCCACGAAGTCCCGGAGGAGGCTCTCGAAGCGCCCGCCCTCGACACCGTCGGCGCGGTCTTCCTCGGCGAACCGGATTGCACTCGCCAGCGCGTCCTCGTCGTAGGGTCCGTCCTCGCTGTAGACCCGCGCCGCCACCGCGACGGCCGGAAGGTCGAGGTCGTCGAAGCCGACGACCGACCCCTCGTGGGTCAGCCTCGGGAGCGCCCGCCGCTCGACCACCTCGGGGTCTGCCGCGACCACGGCGAGGATGCGCCGTACTCGAGAGACGTCGATGCTCCGGTAGTCGTCGGGGAGGTCGGCGAGATACTCCCCCGCCGAGGTCGCGAGGCCGACACACCCCTCCCAGTTCCCGTGGTACGCGTGGTGGAACGCGGCCGTGAACTGGATGAGGCCGTGGAGCAACCGCTCGTCCTCGCTCCCGTCGGGCAGGTCCAGCCAGTGGTCCTCCCAGGCATCGTGGGCGTCGTGCAGGTCGCCCGCGTTGTAGATGGCCAACCCGGCACGGAGGTGCTCGCGCATGCCAGTCTCTCGGTCGTGAGTTCAAAAAAGACTGACTACTCCGACCCTCGATTGAGTCGAGCGACACCTCGTTCCCGGAACGAAAGGTCCTAACATCGGCAATACCAGGTTTCCGTCACCCTTACCTCTCTTGCTACCATACTGATAGACACAAGAGAACACACGGCACAGTACGATACCAGCGTGTAAACTCTCTTCCCGGAGGACACAAACGATGGAGCACAGGCGAACGTGTGTCGCGTGCGGAACGCGATTCCATATGACCGGCAAGTACCACGGCAACTACTGCAGCGAATGCCACCACGAGTGGCTCGACATCCAGCGCGAGCGCCCCTCGGACCGGCTCTCGGTCCCGCGCCCGCGTCACCACTGGGGGACCCAGCGAAGCCGGCCGGTGTGGGAGCCGCCAGAGCAGACAGAGCCCGAGGTCGAGGACGACGAGACGGAAGAGTGACCTCGGAGCCGTCGTCGTGGGGGACAGAGGAAACCCTCTGGCTCGCTGGGTCTCTTCACGCTGGAGAACAGTCCTGCTTCGATTTTCGCCGCTGAACGACTGGAGACACACGACTCGCTTCGCTCGTCGGTGTTGTCTCCTGAAAACGTCCTGACGGAGATTTGAACTCCGGTCCCTGGCTCCGCAAGCCAAGAGGATAGTCCACTACCCTACCAGGACTCATCTCAACGTACCCGGGAGAAGAATAAGAGGGTTACGATGTGTTCGTCCTCCGACGCCTGCGGACACGGCACACGATTCGCGAGACGGAATCAAGCTGAAAACAGATTTTCACCGTGCGAAAGGTCTTTGAAATAAGCAACCCTCTCTCCGGGTATGAAGCGACGTGCGTTGTTGAAGCGGACGGCAGCCCTCGCCGCCACAGGTGCACTCGCCGGGTGTGTGGGTGACGATAGCCTGGGCGGCGTCGACGACGGCACAGAGACAGAGACAGACACGCCGACGGCGAAACCGACGGACACGCCGACGGCCGAGCCAGCGCCGAAACTCGACTCGCAGTCCATCGAGACGACCGACACCGGCTGTGGCTCCGGGATGGACGCCACCGTCACGTTCGCCGACAGCGGGGTCGACGTGAGCGGGTCGGTCGTCGCATCCACGCCGTGTCACGAGGCGGTGTTGCAGGACGCGACGTTCGCGGCGGAGTCGAAGACGCTCACCGTGACCGTCGGCGTCCAGGACGACGGCTCCGACGCGTGCACGCAGTGTATCGCCGTCGTCGAGTACGCCGCGACACTCGGGTTCACCAACGGGCTGCCCGAGACAGTCGAGGTCGTCCACGACAGCCAGGGGAAGACGACGACGGTCACGACGAAGTCGCGCTGACCGCGGCGCGACCACGCCGGGTCGAGGTCGCCGCCAACCCGAACGCACGCCCGAGACTTCTTGTACCAGTGAGCGGCAAACCGCGGTGATGCACATCCACGACCGAGCAGCGAAACCGACAGACGAGAACGGGGTCTCTCGCCAAGGACAACGCTTAAGCGCGCCCCTTCCCTGCGAATTGATACGATTATGGGCGCGATAGAGGACGTCTACGAAGACCTCGACGCCGAGGAGGTCACACTGGAGGAGTTCCGAGAGGCGGTCGAGGCCAAGGTCGAACAGATGGGGGGGCTCGCCGACGACGAGACGGCGGCGATGCTCATCGCCCACGAACTTGAGGACAAGGAGGTCAACGGCGTCTCCGACATCACTCCCGGGATGCAGGAGGTGAAGTTCATCGCCAAGGTGACCGCCATCGGTGAGATTCGGACCTTCGAGCGCGACGGGGACGACCCGGACGGGAAGGTCGCGAACGTCGAGGTCGCCGACGAGAGTGGGTCGGTCCGACTCTCGTTCTGGGACGAGAAGGCCGACGCTGCCGAGAACGAACTGGAGGTCGGGCAGGTCCTGCGCGTGAAGGGCCGTCCGAAGGAGGGCTACAACGGAATCGAGGTCAACGTCGACGAAGTCGAGGTCGACGAGGACGCCGAGGTCGACGTGGAGATTCTCGACGCCTACCGCATCGAGGACCTCTCGCTGGGCCTCTCCGACGTGAACCTGAAGGGGCGGATTCTGGACACCGAGTCCATCCGGACCTTCGACCGCGACGACGGCTCGGAAGGCAAGGTCGCCAACATGGTACTCGGCGACCCGACCGGACGCATCCGCGTCACCATGTGGGATGGGCAGGCCGACACCGTCGAGGAACTCGACGCCGGCATCACGGTCGAAGTGGTCGACGGGTACGTCCGCGAGCGCGACGGCCAGCTCGAACTCCACGTCGGCGAACGCGGCGCCATCGAGGAACTCGACGAGGACATCACCTACGAGCCAGAGAGCACGCCCATCGCGGAGCTGGAGATCGGCCAGACCGTCGACATCGCGGGCGTCATCCGGTCGGCTGACCCGAAGCGTACCTTCGACCGCGACGACGGCTCGGAGGGGCAGGTCCGGAACGTCCGCGTGCAGGACGACTCCGGCGACATCCGGGTCGCCCTCTGGGGCGACAAGGCCGACTACGACATGGGACCGGGTGACCGCGTCGCCTTCGCCGACGTCGAGATACAGGACGGCTGGCAGGACGACCTCGAAGCCTCCGCCGGCTGGCGCGCGAGCGTCACCGTCCTCGACGACGACGGTGGCAACGCGGGCGGCGCGAGCGCAGACGACGACGGGTCCGAACAGGCGACCGGTCTCGACGCCTTCGGCGACGACGGGGCGAGCGACGGTGCCGGGAGTGAGCGCAGTTCGAGCACCGAGACGACCAGCGCCTCCGGCGGTGGCGCGACCGCGTCCCTGCAGGAGGAGGTCGTCGAGTTCACCGGGACCGTCGTGCAGGCGGGCAACCCGGTCATCCTCGACGACGGAGAGGAGACCATGAGCGTCGAGACGGACGCGGACGTCCACCTCGGGCAGGAAGTGACCGCCCGCGGCTCCGTCTCCGACGGAATCCTTCACGCAGACGACGTGTTCTGAGCGGGCCTTTCGCGCCAACGCCGGCGATGAACGCGTCTACGGAAAACTACAAAGGGCCAGGATGACTCGTTTTCGGGTATGAGCGTTGAGTTACCGTTCGCCCCGGTGGACTCCATCATCCGACGGAACGCAGGCGACCTCCGGGTCAGTGCAGACGCGGCCGAGGAGCTCGCCCGCCGGATACAAGAACACGGCGCTGCCCTCGCCGAGGACGCGGCCGAGGTCGCCACCGCGGACGGTCGAAAGACGCTGATGGCGACGGACTTCGGGGTCGAAGCCAACATCGACAAGGACGAACTCGAACTGCCGGTCGCCCCGGTCGACCGCATCGCGCGCCTGCACATCGACGACTCCTACCGGGTCTCGATGGACGCGCGCGTCGCACTCGCCGACATCCTGGAAGACTACGCGGACAACGTCGCGGCCGCAGCGGCCAAACTCGCACGGCACGCCGACCGACGCACCATCAAGGGGGAGGACATCGAGACCTACTTCTCCCTGTTCGAATGAGATGAGATTCGGCTACAGCCCTCGCTGTCTCGACCACGACACCGGCCCACGCCACCCGGAGACGCCGGACCGCCTCCGCGCCATCCGTGAGGGGCTCAAACGAAAACACGGCGTCGAGTACGTGGACACGGCCCCCGCCAATGTCGAGGCCATCACCGCGGTCCACGAGACGGACTACATCGAGGAGTTAGAGGAGTTCTGTGCGAACGGCGGCGGCGACTGGGACCCCGACACCACCGCCGTCGAGGAGTCCTGGGACGCCATCCTCCAGAGCGCCGGCCTCGCGCAGTGGGCCGCCGAGAGCGCGCTCGACGGCGACCAGGGCCGTAACACGCCGTTCGCCATCGGCCGGCCGCCGGGCCACCACGCCGTCTACGACGACGCCATGGGCTTTTGCTTCGTCAACAACGTCGCCGTCGCAGCGAACTACGCCATCGACGAGCGCGACTGCGACCGCGTCGCCATCGTCGACTGGGACGTCCACCACGGCAACGGCACGCAGGACATCTTCTACGACGACGGGGACGTGTTCTTCTCTTCGATTCACGAAGACGGCCTCTACCCCGGCACCGGTGAGCACGACGAGACCGGCGAAGGCGACGGCGAAGGGGCGACGATGAACGTCTCGCTGCCTGCCGGTGCGGGGACCGCCGACTACGCCGCGGTGTTCGAACGGTGCATCGAACCAGCAATCGAGCGATTCGACCCGGACCTGTTGCTGGTGAGCGCCGGCTTCGACGCCCACCGCCACGACCCTATCTCGCGGATGCGCGTCTCGACGGAAGGGTACGCCATCTTCACCGACCGGCTCCGCGCGCTGTGCGACCGAGTCGACATGCCCATCGCTTTCGTGCTCGAAGGCGGCTACGGCCTCGACGTTCTGGCCGACGGCGTCGCGATGGTCCACGAGACGTTCGACGGGCGCAACCCAATCGACCCCGACGAGGAGGTCTCAGAGAAGGTACTCGCGTGCATCGACGAGGTCCGCGAGATTCACGGACTGGGCGAGAAGTAGGTCGCGAGTTCGACGCCGAACTCGTCGGCGAGTGCCTCGATTTCTGTCCCGACGAACACCTCGTAGTCCTGCCTGAGTGCTGACTCCACGTGCGCGCCGAGCGCCACGTCGAACAGCCGCTCGGAGTCGACGAGGTCTGCCGGCGTTCGGACCTCGCGTTCGCGTTCGACGACGTACCGCTCGTCCTCGATGAACGGCCCGTAGGCGTCCGAGTCGGCGTACTTCTCGTAGAACCCGGTCGCGTGCTGGCGCACGTAGACCGGCGGTCCCTGATGGCGTTCGATGGCCGGTCGCTCCGCGACGCCACACTCGACGAGCAACACCGCTGTCTCGTCGGCGAACGCCTCCCACCGGAGCGGGTCGAACCCCCGCCGGTCGAGTTCGCTCGCAACACCCGTGAGCGAGCGCCGGAGCTGCGGCCAGAGCTGGTCGTCGACCAGGTCCGGTGCGTCGAACCGGACCGCGACCGGTGTCGTCCCTCGCGTTTCGACCTGCTCGCGGACCGCCGCCGCGTCCAGCGGTGCCGGTTCGTCGGGGAAGAACCGGTCGACCGTCGGGGTCGCAAGGAACGCCCGGGCGTGGTGCTGGAGTCGTGCGAAGTTCTCCGCGGAGAGCACCGCGGCGACGTTACGCTCCGGGTCGGTCGGGTCGATGACGACCAGCGGGTCGTCGAACGTCTGGGCGGCGTGGTCCTCGGGGTCGAAGACGACCGGCGGCTCCCAGTCGGCCGCGGCTTCGAGGAACGGACGGAACCCGCCACACTCGTAGATGAGGAGTTCGGTCAGGTAGCCGGAGAACCCCTGTGTGCGGAGGTTGCTCCCGTAGACGCCGATACCCTTGAGGAACTGCTTGGCCACGCGCACGTCCGCGGCCAGTCCCTCGTCCAGGTGCTCGCGCAGGTACTCGTTGTGGAACGGTGTCCGGTCGACCGCCGACCGGATGGCGGGTGCTTCCGGCACACGAAAACACGGGACGAGGTCGATGTCGAACCCCTCGTACTCGCCCTTGATGTACGGGTGCTCGGCGTACTCCTCGTGTCCATCTGGGAGGACCGCCCGCCCGACCGCCAGCCCGTACTCTTCCAGCCGTTCCCGGTCGAGGTCCGTGGGGAACCGCACGAACACGTCGATGTCGCGGTCGCCCGAAATCCACGTCCCGCGTGCGGTCGACCCGACCTGCATCACGTCCGCCTCCGGACTGTACTTCGCGACTGCTTCTTCCGCCCGCTCGATGATTTCCTCGGCGGTCTCGCGGAGCTTCGTTCGCTCCGTTGGCGATGGGTCCACCCGCTCGCGAACCGCCGCGACCGCCTCCTCGAACGCGTCCTCGCTCATGCTCGCGGGTACAGGGTCGCCCGGTAAACGCGTATCGATGGTCTGGCTCGCCGATTCGCACGTCAGAAGATACCGTGGTACACCGCCGCCCTAAAGCGAAAGTCTCTTTATATTCGGCCGGACTATCTGAAAGTGCAGCAAGCCGTCATAGCTCAGTTGGTAGAGCACCACGCTGTTAACGTGGTGGTCCCAGGTTCGAGCCCTGGTGACGGCGCTTTTACGACACTTCGATCCCCGAGCAGTGCGTCCTGTCGTAGGACGAGTTCGGCGTTTCTTCAGCAGTCGCTTCGTAATGTTGATACGGAACCGGGGTGAATCGGTACCTGTCGGGCCCTTAGCTTAGTCTGGTTCAAAGCCCCCGGCTCATAACCGGGTGATCGCTGGTTCGAATCCGGCAGGGCCCATACGAAATTAACCCGATACTGGGTTTTCTTAAATTCCTGCCTGAGTGGCATCTACCGCCAGATATCGGCAGATGCGCGATTTTCAAAATCGGCGAAAAATCTGGAGCCCAACAAGCTCCTTGTCGCGGGTCGCCGCCCTCTGGCGGTTTCACGAATCGAGGTGAGCACCGCATGAGCGAGCGGTGCGCAACCCACGGAATCAGGAAGGAGACGGTCCATACCCACGATTTCCCGGTCCGGCTGTGCCCGAAGTGCGAAGCCGAGCGCGACCGGGCCCGTACCGACGGAGGTGAGGAACTGTGCCAGTGACGCTCGATTTCGAGGGTGAACGCGACGGCGCGACGACCAGCTGGGAACGCGCCGACCCGGAAGCGGCACTCATCGAGCGGTTCAGCCACTTCGGCTATCGCGTCTGTCTGCCCGGTGGGAGCCACCACATGGTGGCCATCGCCTGCGACGGCGACGAGTACGTCGGGCGGTGTGACTGCCGCGGCTTCGAGTATCAGACCGGCCCCTGTGCCCACCTCTGCACGATCCGGAAGGCCGAGTTCATCGACGCCGAGACCATCGAGGAGGAACCGGTGACCATCGAGCCCGTCACCGAGGAGACGGTGCGCCTGGAGCCCGACGACCGCGCAGAACGGGCCCGCGCGGACGGAGGTGTGCGGCGATGGTGACGGCCTCACGCGCACACACGAGGGCGCGCACGAGTCTCGCGGCAACCCCCCAGGGGGTGTCATACGTACTCCGGTCACCCCACCCCTCTCCGACTACGTCTGGCGATTCTGTCGCGTATGACGGCGGTCGAATCTGTACATACGGAGGTGGGGCCTGATGCCGCGCATGGAGAGCGACGAGACGGCGGTCAAGCGAATCAGCATCCGCGTGCCGGTCGACCTACTCGACGAGTACGACGAGGCGCTCGACGCCCGAGACACGAACCGTAGCGAGGAGATGCGGGCCCACATGCGCCGCGTGGCTGCCGACGACACGCCCAACCGGGGACGTGTCCCACCGACCGACGACGACCTGCTCGCCCGCGGCTACAAGGCGCTCGTCGAAGTCAGCGGTCGCGGTGGAATCCCGCTCGACCAGGCGAAGTCCGCGGTCGCCCAGAAGACCGGCCTCTCGTCAGAACACGTTGGTCATCGTATCATCAAGCCGCTCCGAGAAAGAGGCTATCTCAAGCGTGCAGGCGACCCGATCTACCGGCAGTGGGTGGTTGTCAGATAAATGCAAGAGTAGATGGAATCTGTACGGTAAAGACTTCTTAGAGCAACATTTTAATTATCAACCTGTGGATTTTTGTTCTTTATTATTATTTACCAAACATGGGGGTTCTAGTGAGATGCAGAAAACACGAACCGGAAGGGAGAACAAATACATATGTTGCTTACGCGGAACCAGTTGGATATCCTGATACAGCGGTGGTTTGTCCGAGTAAAGACCACCGACCTCGGAATGCTCCTCCTGGTCTTGCATACCTTCACAGACGGGACTTTGAACTGTATCAAAATGGCAAACGGGTTTTTGAAACCCCAACTACAGCGACTGACATTAAATTATCAGATGAGTTTTCACTGATTGACTAATACCTGCGATAACCAAAGATAGTTTTCGCGGTCAGCCGAGACCGCCAATCGCGCTTGGGGGACCGGACCACACGGTGAAGAGCCACCCCAGCCCCTCGATGAACTCGACCCGGCCGACACCGGCGTCAGAGAACTGCACCACGGGCCAGAAGGCCATCGCGCCGGAGTTGTGGTAGATGTCGTTCCCGTTCCCGTAGAGGATCGGGAAGTTCGCAGGGCGCTCGATGCTGACATACACAACGTCCCCGGCGTCCGGGTCCGCTGGCAGGTTGGCCTCGGGCACACTGTCCAGGCCATCCATCCGGTACAGCGTCCCAGCCGGATAGACGGGCGTGGATTCCTCACCCCCGTCGATGAACCGGCTCCCTTCCAGGACGAACGTGTTGCCGATGTCCGTTCCTTTCACAGACACCTCCCGATAGTTCGGCTTGCTGGTCCCTGTGTGGCGCGTCTCTCCGTTCCCGTCCGTGGTCTCCACGTAGTCGTAGTTCAGCTCGTTCTCCTCTCCACCGCCACCGCCTCCGATAGGCATCAGTCGTTCACCTCCTCGCTGTCAGGCGTCTCCGGCGGGTGGTACGGGAGCTTACTCAGCAGGTGCCGCCCGAACCCTCGAAGCCGCCCCATGGCGTACTCGAACGGGACCATCAGGCCCGCCACGAACGCCAGCAGGTACGTCGGTTCGAACTGCATCAGTCGGTCACCTCGGACTCCAGGCGGTCGAGTCGGTCGAGTACGCCTTCGGTGACGAGGTCGCTCTCGCCGTTGAGAACGCCCCGGTTGGTCTGCGAGCGGTCCTCGTTCGCGTCGATGCGGTGGGCGACGCTCCGGGCGACCTTCCCGCAGTAGACGGCGCTGGTGGCCGTCACGATGGCCGCCGCCGACTGCGCGACCGGCTGCAATTCGACGGCCATCAGTTGCCCCCAGACGCCTTATCGGCCAGTTCGAGCGCCGGACCTGCTGCCGTGAGTGCGTAGAGGAGCACGACCGCGCCGATGACGTAGCCGGGGTTAGCGGCCATCCACGCCATCGGCCCGTCGAGTTCCTCCGCAGCGGCGTCGCTCGCGTTGTTCAACGCCCGAGCACTCGCTCCGGCATAGCCGTCTTCTGCGGCGTTCTCGGCGAACTCCCAGGACTCCTCTCCCGGCCCGGCGGTGTTGCCCGGCTCGCTGTCGACCAGCGACCAGAGGCCGCTGACGCCTTCGCCGAGGTAGTCGACGCTTCCGCCGACCGCTTCATCAGTCGGACCGGCGGCGTGGTCGAGCCATCCGGCAGCGCCATCGTAGAGGCCACCGCCCGGTTCATCATCGAAGGTGCGAGCCACCGCTTCATCCGTCGACCCGGCGGCCTTGTCGAGCGCACCGGCGGTCTCATCGTAGAAGTCGCCAGCGGCTCCCGCGATGCCGTCGAACATACCGCCCATCAGTCGCCACCTCGGACCATTGCGAGACCAACGAGAGCGACCGTCGCGTACAGCATGAACGACTCGCCCAGCCAGTCTCCGCCCTGTTCGGGCTGGTTCTCGGGTGTGGTGTCGGTCACAGCGTCACCGCTCCCAATGTCTTCGACCGTCTCCGGGTCGCCGTAGGCCGCACCGTCGGTCTCGTTCTCGACGTACTGCTGGGTGCGCTCGACGTCGGCGTGTGAGTCCGTCGGGCCGTTACTGGCAACCGTGACGTCATCCTCCTGGCTCTCGCTCTTGGTCGAACTGTTCGACCCCTGGCCGCTGAGAGTGGTCTCAGCGCGGGCCGTGTCTTTGTCCAGGCTGGTCTCGATGTTCGCCGATCCGACCGCATGGTGAACCTCGCGGTCTTCGCTGCTCTGGACCGGGTGCGGTTCCTTCTTCTCCTCGTTCTCGACGGTCGGAGACGGGTCAACCCCGGCGCTCCTGGTGGGGCGTCGACGCCCAGCGTTCAGGTCCTTGGGCGTCCCGTCCGGCTGGGAGTTGTTCTCGACCGTCGGCGGGTCGTTGATATTGCCCGGCTCGCCGTCCGAGTAGGACGGGTCGAGGTTGGCCGCGAGTGAAATCACCACGCTCGACCACCTCCGCCGGTTTCGCTACTGTCGTGGGAGGCAGTGCAGCCTCCGAGAGTGTTGCTCATCTTCTTGGTCCTCACTGTTCGACCACCCACGAAACGCCGTATCCGCCCGTGTCGTCCACGATATGGACGGTGGACACGTCGTCGACGCCGAGGGAGGTGGACTCACCGCTCGCCAGCTCGTATCCGTCGCCAGTCGTGACGCCGGTCGGCCCGACGTAGACCGGGCCGCCGTTGCCGGTGAGGGCCTTCACGCGGAGAGTCGCACCAGCGGGCACAGACAGGGACGTGCCGCCGTTGAGGGCGACGGGAGTGTCTGCGCCGCTGGTCGAGTCCTGCCCGGTCGTGAGGCCCGGCAGGGCCGTCTCGGCGGTTTCGACGGTGGCCGCGCTCACGTCCAGGGCACCAGCCGATGCCGCCGAGAGATCGACGTCGACGGTCGCACCGCTCACGTCGAGCGGGGTCGCTTCCTGCACGTCGATGGTCGCTGCGCTCGCGTCCAGGGCACCGGCCGAGACCGCCGACAGGTCGACGTCGACGGTCGCGCCGCTCACATCGAGCGGGGTGTTCTCCTGTACGTCGATGGTGGCCGCACTCGCGTCGAGTGGGCCGTTCGAGTCGACGAGCAGGCTGTCGCCGCCGTCGGAGGAGAGTGCGGCTGCAAGCGCCTGCAGCGTTGCCTCCGTCGCCGGGTCGAACAGGGTGCCGCCGCTGTCCATCAACCGGAGCTTTCCGAGGTCGCGCCCGGCCTGGTCGGTCACGTCGACCGGGAGCGCCGCGGGAGCTGTAACCCGGAGTTCGTCGCCACCGTCGGAGGCGAGCGCCGCCGCGAGGGCGGCCAGCGTGGTGCTGCTGTACTGTTGCGCCATCAGCGGGCACCTCCGGCGTAGTCGACGGTGAACGACACGAACCCGTCGAGGTCGCTGCTCGGACTGGTGTTGTCGGCCGTCACACCGAGGTCCTGACCCTCGTAGACGGGCATCGACAGGTCGAAGTCGTAGGTCGCACCGCTGCCGATGATGTAGTCACCGATGGAGCCGCTGGACTCGGTTGCGTCTGCCTCGAGGAGCGAGTTCCCGTCGACGGTCGGCGTCACACGAAGGTCGGTCCTCGTCCCTTCGGGGAAGAACACGACGAGGCGCTCGATGGTGCCGTCGTCGTCGACCGATTGTGCGAGTCTGTCTATCTCGCCCTGTGGAACCGATAGGGGGAACACGAAGGGAACGCGGCCGCTCATCGACCACGCACCTCCAGATACGTCACGTAGAGGAGGAGGAGCGTCTGCAGGGTGACGAGGTACACCATCAGGTCATCGCTGTCCAAGACTACCTGCGACCCGTCGGAACGGGTGAAGGAGATGTGGGGACCGTCGGCGGGTGCCGAGCTGGTCCGAGTGACCTGAGCAGTACCGTCGCTACCGCTGCTGGCGCTCCCCGCCTGCTCGATTAGGGGAACGTCCTGCATAGTGCATCTACTCGATGATGTCGGCCTTGACGGCCGCCGAGAGGTTCGGAATGTCGCTCTTGGCCCGGTTCACCGGAATGGACATGACCGCGTTGGAGGCGGTGTTGCCCTGCGAGTTGCCGGTATCCGAGTCGTCCCACTCGAAGGCGACCGGGCCGTCGGCGTACACGTCGAGCGTCCACTTGCGCGGGACCACCGGCCGGAATGGGTTCGCCTGGACGTTCCGGAAGTCCATCGAGGGCGGCTGCTTGTTCTGGTTGGTCTCGTGCAGCGCCTTCGACACGTCCGTGAACAGGGTCTGTTTGACCTGCCCCTGCGACTTAGGGCTGGACTTCTCGATCTCGATCTTCGCGGCGTCGGCAGGGACGTAGGCTGCGTGAAGCGTGACCGCCGCGTTGCTGTCGTAGTCGAACTCGTTCGCGGCGTAGTCGAGCGAGTCCTCTTGGACTCGCGTGCCGTCCTCGAACAGTACGAAGTCGGTGGTGTTCGCCGTCGAGATGACGTCGTTCCCGAGCGAGAAGGTCTCGACACCGCTGCCAGTATGGCTGAACTGGTCGATGGTGACGAACATGAGCCGCATCGCGTCCTCGCGGAGCACGATGGGCGACTCGGCCTCGTAGGAGGCAATCTTCGTGCGGACGCCGCTGGTGCCGTTGGTCAGGTCGAAGTCACCGCGCTTGAGGCGCTGACTGGTGGCCGAGGCGTTCCGGAGGGCTTCGAGCACCTGTTTCTGGTTGACCATCCGTCTCACCCCTCGTACGGGAGTTCTTCGACCGCCTTGCGGTTGAAGTAGAACTCGGAGTTGGCCCAGTCGACCTGTGCCGAGGAGTTGATCTCGACGGTCAGAACGTCCTTGTCTCGGACGTTCACGCGGTCGCCCTTGAGATTCATCTTCGTCTGGTCGATGTTCTCCTCGTTGCGCTGCTCCTTGGTGCTGAGGCCGTTCCAGGCGGCGATGTTGTCCTCCTTCTGCGAAACGGGGACCGGCTCATCGTCGGTCGGTCGCTCGACCCGGAAGATCACCTCGGTGTCAGTCGGGAGGGGATTGCCGCCGGAGTCCTTGAGCTTCATCACGACGGGGATGCCCATCTCGGCACCCTGACCCACCATGTCGAGGAAGCGGAGCATCGTCCCGTTCTCGGGCTGCACCTGAAGGATGGGGGTCGTGGTACCCGTGACGTTCTGGAGCTGGGTCACGAAGTCGCTGAGGTAGCTGACGGACACCATCAGTTGTTACCTCCCGTGCCGATGCCCGTGACAGCCTGCTGCAGGCCGAAGCGTTCCGTGAGCTTGTCGGCGACGTAGATACCGCCGCCGAGGCTAATGCTCGAGGAGTACATCGGGCTGTACTGGCCGCCCGCCATCACGAGCGCGCCGTACGCCTCGTCAGGCAGGTCGAGGCCGGTCTTCGGTTCTATAACGTTGCGAAGTGCGGTCGGCGCGAGGTAGCCCGCCAGGGCCGCCACCGCGTCCTCCCACATGTCGTCATCGGCAAGCGTGCCGAAAGCTGCATTGAGCGAAGCCATGCAGAAACGGATAGAGAGGCCCTGTACGTAAGGGACCGACAAGATTCCCGAAAGAAGCCGCGGAGACTCCTGGGAAACCGTGGAACTTCGGAGAACAACTAGGGAAGAATGGTATTTATTCGCACCCTCTCCTTTATTACTAACTCTTGTGGAAACCTCAGCAAATACATTTTAATTGTATTTATTATGACTGCTATCGTTCACTGTGTAGCTCTTATTGGCAGATTGTCGTCCACTGACTTTGGTCTTAATCCTCTCAGATAACTCCATAAATAGTCTAAATATGGCTAATAACAGGCCAATTGCGACAAGTTGTTCAAGAGGCGAAACAGTTTCACGATATCTAAAATCGGCGGTTTTAGCCTCAGAATATATCCTCTCGTACACAGCAAAACTTTCGTCTGGCTTATTTATATACAGACTGGATACCTGAACTTTCATTTTATAATTCCCTGGGGTTTTTGGCAAACTTGTTATATATGTGCCAGAAACAGTGTATTTGTTTCCTCGCTTCTGGATGTCGGTTCTATCAGGGACTTGGGAGATAAGGGGAGACGAATTGTACATATTGCCCTCTTCATCAACCCAAATGTGTTCGATAAAAAGCCCTGTCTGCATACTGATAAATTCCAAATCGATTAATAGTTCTTCCGAAACCCGTGCATTCCCCTCTTTATTATATAATCTGTATTCGCAAACATATGTACCACCCACAGTTGGGTATTGTCCTGATGACGAGCAAGTAATAGATAATCTAGCTATTTTCTTGCCTTGACTGTCAATATCTATATATAAATCATGTTCTTCTTTATCTGGTGTAAACTCACTGTCTGAAATAAATATAGGTGCCACAAAAGTATATGAAATATAGAGAATAAGGCCCAAACACAAAACAAGCAAAGGAAACTCCCAAGTGTTCCATCCCTCTTTGATAAGTTCCTTCTTTTTTAAAAACCCGGATTTAATCTGTTTTATTGATTCTTTGTCTATCGGGTGAGTTACCATTACTATCTACGGGCTTTTTCCTGTAGAAACATATGTCCCTTGGTGGCTAAAAATTCTGAAATATGCTATAATGAACCAAGTTGGTCCTCGGCCAAGTCAAGGAGCGTCCTTACCGTTTCAGCGTTGGACCCGACCGTCCCTGGTAGCTCGTCGTCAAGGCGCTCTTTCAGTTCGTCTGCTCGTCTCGCGTCTTCTCCGTATAGCGTAGCGTGCCACTCACTCATCGTTAGACCTTGATTTTCTTCCCTTGCTTCCCGAGGTGCTCGCTTTCCATCTCATCGAACATCCCCGTTGTGTCGATACGTCGCCGTTCGCCGCTGTTGTCGCTGTAGATCCACTCGGACCCGATGGTGTTCTCGTCGTCGTCCTCGTGGCGTTGAAGCGAATCCGGCCCCCCAGTTCGCCCGGTCGTATCAGGCTTCAGTGAGTCCGGACAGTTAGGTACGCTCCGAACCTGCGGGTTGTGCAGGTCCTCGGGGTACTCGATGACCTTCGCCACCTTGTCCAGGTCGGCACTCGACTCGAAACCGCCGAGGATGCGACTCTGACACTGCGAGATAACCGTCTCCTCCATCTCGGCGGGTCGCTGGCTGACCCAGATACTCGATGCACCCTCGCCGCGGCCGGTCGTCGCCAGTCCCTTCGTCGGCTTCGGTGTCTTCTCGCTCTGAGGTGCGACGAAGTGCGCCTCGTCGACGACGATAAGCACTTCCCGGAGCCGCCGGGCCGCCGAGATGATGGTCGCGCACACGTCCCGCCAGTCGTCCTCGTTGACGCCGGGATGGCGCACCAGGACGACCTTCGGGTTGGTCGCGAGGAGCTCGCGCCACTGGCGCTCGGACCATTCCATCTCCCGGGGGCCGACGATCCACCACTTCGCAAGCCCGGCTTTCACCAGCCCACGGTACTCGTCCTTGAAGTCGAGAACGACCATGTGCTCGTACTCAGGCGCGTTCTTCTCCATCAGGTTCTGCGCCTTCGCTGACTTTCCCCAGCCCGACTGTGCCGCTGCGAGGAGATTCATTCCGCCTCCTCGTCGAGCGCGTCGACGTCGATGACCATCGAGCCACCGAGTACGAGGTCGTGGCCGTGCCAGCGCCGGACCTGAACCGTCTCGCCGTCTTCGAGCCGCCGCAGGTGGTCCTCGGAGAGCGAGATTTCTTGGTCCGTCCAGGAGCGACCTGAGTCTGGGCTACCGTACGTGACCGACTCGACGGCGTACCAGACGAGCAGACCCACAACGTAGCCGATGAAGAGCCACTCCTCGGTGTCGAAGTCGAACCGTATGGTCATTCGACACCACCTGCCTTGACTGCGTTCGTGGCGTGCTGCACGCCAGCCTCGACGGCCTGCAGGTTGCCCGCGAGAACCGTCTCCATGGCCTCGGCGCGGCTGAAGTTGACCACCTCGCGCTCGAACTCCGAGAGCGAGATGCCCCACTTACGCTCGACGTGGAGCCCGGCGATCTCCTCGTCGGAGCATCGCTCGAACTCCTCGGGAGCACGGTCGCGGTAGGTCGACGCCCACCGCTCCTTCTGCGTGTCCCACTCCTCCTCGGAGAGACCGGCGTACGACTGTGCGTCTTCGGGGTTGTTGAGATGATCCGCGATGACTTCCCCAAACCACCAGTCCTCGAACTCACCTTTCGCCATCGCGTCGACGAGCGAGAGGAGCTGGTCTTCGCGATCCTCGCGGGTCGTCGTTCGCTCCAGGCCCTCCATGCCAAGGGAGTCGTGTAGCTCCTCGACGGCGGATATCTGGCGGTCCTCGATCTCGGTGACGACCGTCACCAGCGCCTGAATGTGTTCACTCTCGGTCGGGTCCTGTGCTACCTTCTGCAGTCTCCGCAGTCGCTTCGCGTTGTCGAACATCAGAAATCGGCCTCCTCCAGCAGTTTACTCGGCAGTTCGGTCTTCGTCCCCACGACGACGGCCATGAACATGGCAGTCGAGAGGAGCAGGGCCTGTTCCGGGGGCATATCGGACTTGCCCCGCGAGGCCATCCAGTCGTCGAAATACTCGTCAAGGTGGAGTTCGCGGGCTCGCGCTTCGTCGACGTGGTCGGCGTCCTCGATGCCGTACTCGTCGATGAGCGCGTTCGAGACACCGACGAGGGTACCGACGTACATATCGCCCCACGAGTCGCCACTGTCGCTCCGTTTCGCCGGGGGCGAGTCCTCGGTCGTGTCTGGCTCCTCCGAAGCGGTGGCGTCCGCACCGGCGTCGGCTTCCACCTGGTTGGCCAGCGCGTCGAGGTCGACGTCGGCCATCTCGTCGGGTTCCATCTCGGGCTGGTCCTCCTCGGCGGCATCGCCCGTCTCCTCTTCGGGAGCCTCGACAGCCTCGGGTTCACTCAATGAGCTTCACCTCCTCGTCGGTGACGGCCTCGCTCTCGCTGGAGTCGTCGCCGGTCACGTCGTCGTCGGAGACCTGCTCGGTACCGTCGCGAGATTTCACGACGAACAGGATGACGAGTAACGCGAGCACGGCGACCAGAACCATCGTCGTCGAGCCACTCAGAGAGGGAAGACTGAGCCCTCCCGAGCCCTGGTCGGCGGGCGCGTCGTCATGGTCGTCTCCTTCGTCCCCCGTCGCTGGGGGGTTGCGCTGCCCCTTGTGTTGCTGGTCGTACTCCTCTCTGGTCGGCATGTCCTGGTCGTCGTCCTCGTCGGGGGACCCTTCGCCCCCCTCGTCTCCCCCTTCAGAGGGGTCCTGTTCGCTGGTCGCGGTCCCCTCGTCGGCCCCCTCGCTGTCTCCTGATTCAGGGGACCCTTCGAGGGTGGTCCAGGGCCTCTCCTTGAGAGCCTGCCGGTGCTCGGGGTCGTTCATGGCACTGATGTGCCCCCTGAGGTTCTCTGCTCCCTCGAACGGCGGGGGGCCATCGTGCTGGTCTTCTGCCTTCGAGCACTCTTCGACGGGGCAGTAGACGCCCGCCATCAGAGGGCCTCCTGGGTGATTTCACGGTTCCCCAGCTCCTCGAAGGCCATCGGGTCCTGCCCGAACTGGACCCGTATCTCGTTGATGCCCGCGGCGGCCTGCTTTGCCTCCCCCAGACCAGCGCGGAATTGGGTCCAGAGACCCTGCAGTGCCCCATACGCGGGGCCGGGAAGCTCCCCCTTCGCGGGGTCGCCTTCTCCCTCCGAGAGGATGGCTTCGACCTGGTCGTCGGAGAGCCCGCACCCTTCGACCAGGAACTCACAGGCTTCCGCCTCCCCGTGAGCACAGTGGTCGGCGGCGTGGTCGCACTGCCCGTCGAGGGCCTCTTCGACCCCTGCCAGCCGCTCGTCGACGCTGGCCTCCTGGTCGAGGCGGTCGCCCTGCTCGTCGCGGGCGGCTCGATTCATCACCTCGCGGTGTTCGTCCACCGTCAGGGTGGGGTCGTAGAAGGCAGTCCAGTCGTCTACGCCTGCCTCGCGAGCGATTCCCTTCACCGACCGGGCGTGCAGGACGTTGGTCTCGGAGAAGTCGATTCGGTCCCGTTCGTGGTCTTCGAGGGGTATCTGCCCTCCTCGGCTCCCCCTGTCGTCCCTGCTGGAGGCTGCCTGGACGGCGGCCTCGTCGAGGACCCGGTCGGGGGCATCCCCGACCAGCGTGACCACCTTCTTTCGGCGGTCGTCGTAAGGGCAGAGGTGCTCCTCGTGCTCCCCGCGAAAGGCATTTGCGTCGTCTCTACTCCCGAATTCTATCTCAGGCATCCCAGCAGGACACCTCCAAGGGGTATCGTGTCGACACCATGCCCGGTCGAGGGAGTTCGACCGGCGTAAAGGGAGGAGCGTGTGCCCTGTTGTCTCCCCAGATGACTGCCCATTTTTAGTCGTCGAGACCGTTGGTAATCTCGTATGTCCGGAGCGATGAAGGCACAACGTAGGGCCGCGCAAGCGGTGAGTGATGATAGCGCAGTAACTCCGTTCGGAACCTGTTCCGCCCAGAACCGGAGTGGGTCAATTTACGCTGTTATCCCGTCCGAGATTCGAGACGCGCAAGGCCTTGAGCAAGGATCGAGCTTGGCGGTTGGCTATCACGCTGAGACAGGGACGGTTCTAGTGACCCCCGTCTCTGATGGTAGAGATGCACCTTGGTTGGGGTCGGTATCGGTCGATTGAACTATTGCTTAGAAGTTAGTTTGGCGGTGTATGTCCGAAGCTCGTGATATTCTACAGAAACTGGCAAGCGACTTCGCTGGTGCGATTCCTACTGTCGATATAGACGCAGAACATGAGCGTTGGGATCCCGGTATTGGACCCTTTGAGGAAGAGAAGCAACTCGAGATGATACTCGCAGAGATGGCGGATTCTGGAGCACGCCCCGATTATATCGACACCGAAGAGCCGTATCCGGGGAGTAGAAGACGGTGCGACCTGGTCATCGAGGGTCTTGACTGTCGCATCTCAGTCGAGGCGAAGCTACTGCGATTCAGACGCGACAACGGGAATATCGACCCGAACATGTACAAGAGCGTATTCAGTCCGTTCCCAGAACAGCGTTCGTCTTCACTACTCACTGATAGCCGCAAACTCGTTGATTCAGGTTTTGAGCTACCCAGCGGGCTGCTTGGCATCTACTATGAGAAGGACGAGGAGGAGTACGAGCAGCTCACTGCTGAACAAATCGCAGAAAAGTTCGAGCGGGACGTAGAGTTCTGGTACGATTTCGACATAGAGACGGTCGCAATAGAGAAGTTCGATGGTCTACAGCACTCCCACTTTGGACATGGCGCCGTAATCGCCTGGATTCTCTATGACTAGTGACGAACTCCGTCGCGTATCTACGGCTTCGATATTTAAACGACAGACAGGTACTTTGGCTCTTCATCGATGGTAATTCCGTACTCCTCTTGCAGAGATACTTGATACTCTTCAAGATCGTCCTTTAGTTCGGTTGATTCATCCAGTAGCCTCTTCTCTTCTTGTTTCAGTTCAGAATATTTTTCGCTGACTTCCTGATCCATTATCTGAATCAAATTTGTTCTATGTTGCTCCCAGATTTCATAGTGTTTGTGTGATTCTCCGTATTCAGGAGCCTGTTTAATTATTGCACTCAATAGGCTACGGAAGTCGGACTCCCTTTCAAAAGAGTCGTCCAACCCATTCTCGGTAAGGTACTCTCTTACGGGATGTTCTAGCCCAGATTCAATCTCGTTTGAGAGTTCAACCATCTCGATAATCTGGTCGTCATACTCTCTCATCCGGTTCCATAGATCCTGACGAGAAGCTTTGAACCTAGAATTTACCCCTGGTTGATTGATCTGGAGGAGTGGGGTTAGAGACTCAAATGTTAGCATCGTGTATTGTCCAAAGCCCTGGGCCATATCCAGATTCATATACACCCAGTCAATCTCCGATTCTTGCTCTATATTCTCAATGTTGTTCTCCAAGGCGGTGATGCTGGGTAGCAATAAATTATAGAGGAGGTTCCGAACCAGAGGTTTTTCGTTCTCTCGCTGTTTCTCCTCAACCAGTTTTTCGTTTTGGTTTAGAGTAACTAAGGTCAAGAGAGCAAGCATTAAAGTACCAACTGCGCCGGCAGCACTGATTGCCGCATCCACCTTTTGAGAGGGACTTAAAATCGACCACTGATTAGAAATTATGTATCCAACAGCCCAAAAGAGGGGTATCACTAGAACTACTACTGTAGATTGGAGAACTGTTGACTTTTGAATTTGCATATAATTCGCCATTATAGCCCAACGTCTAATATCTGCTTTTGATAATGACTCGAAAATGCCAGTCTAGACTGTGGTGGAGTCAATGGTAGTTCACTTTCACTCTACCTTCCAAAATTATAATATGTTTGAACAATCAGGGTGGTGTATGGGTTCGAAGAATAACGAGACTCAATTTATCTGGGCGATCCTCGCCTTGATTCTGAGTTACTCACTGGTCGAATACCGGCCTTTGTTCTTTGTGGAAATTTTGGAATCGCTCCGTTGGGGGGTTGCTGCGATTTTTACGGGACTCGCGATATATGTCGGTGAGAAGTTCGTTTTGAACACTGATGACTCGTTTGCAGTAGCATTCGATAAAATGCTAAAAAAGCAGGAGTTCCTCGTGGTTAGTGCTGCAGTTATCATCATCGGTGCGACTGTCAGTGGTCATTTCCTCAAGATAATTGTTGAAATTCTAAGAGACGAGCGGTACCTCATCTCTGCTTTGGGGGCTACGTTCCCAGCTCTCTGGTTCTACATTCACGGCCAGATACCGAACTGGAACTCAAGCAGTTTTACTGGTCAGAGTTTAGCGCTGATACTGTTCGGCACAGGGTTGATGATTTTCCCCTGGGTTGTATAGCTGATTTCGTGTTTTTTCACAAGCGTGCAACCGACTCGGTCCCACCGAGCCGAATCGCCTGAAATCCGGCATCTCACAGAACCCCCTGCCCAGCGCCGGAACACTCTAGGTTCACGAAACTCAAGGAAAGCGTGCAATGCGGTGTGAGAGAAACAAGGATGGGTCGTTCAACGTCTGGATGACCCGCGACGAATATCACGAGTTGCCCCGAGCCGCAGACACCTTTCAGCGCGAGATCGCCATCCGACTGATGGGCGATTGCGGGCTCCGAGTCGCGGAGGTCCTCGACGTCGAACCGAGGCACATCTCCAGAAAGGCCGACGGGAAGCACTACGACCTGGAGGTCGTCAGCGGGAAGGACACCACCGGCGAGTACGCGGGTGGGAAGCATCGCGAGACGTGGCTCCCGCGCGAACTGGAGGCGCTGGTGAATCGCTACTGCCAGCAGCACAACGTCGACGAGGACGAGCCGCTCATCGACCGCGGGAAGCGAACGGTCCAGTACTGGGTTGAGCAGGCCGCCGAGGTCGCGGCTGAGGAGACTGGTGACGAGGACTACCTGCGAATCTCGACGCACGACCTGCGGCGCTGCTGGGCGAACCACCTCCTGGTCGAGGAGAACGTGAGTCCACGAATCGTGATGGCTCTCGGTGGTTGGTCAAGTTACGACGCGATAGAGCCGTATCTGGTCGCGCCTACAGAGGAGAACATAATTGAAAGTATGATCGACGTTCAACTGTGAGCAAATCTCAAAGCGGTAAGTAGAATTAAGTGCTGGATAGGATACTGATTGAGTATGAAGTCAGGAAGCCTCGCGATCATTCAAGATCAGGGAAAGGAACTCGAAACGTACCGCCGAAATCTAACTCGGGATGGTTTTGAGGTTGAAGACTTCCTTGAGGTTAGGCAAAAATATACTGACCTGAACGGAGACATTTTAGGAATTTCTGGTCGAGCGGCCTTACAGATCCCTGAAGAGACTGAGTCGGTTGAAATAGATGACGGGTCAATTTCTGTAGCCAAGGTCCCGGAAATTGGATGGGTATATACTGACATTCTATACGTTCCTGACGAATTCGTAATAATTGGTAGCGGCGTAAAGAATCCTGTTATTTCACTAATTGAAGAAGCGATGGATGGCCATGTTGAGAAAGCGGAAATCGACCTTCGAAAGCATTCTGAGTATTTACAAGATGAAGTGGGCAAGGAGAATGTTAACCCTTGGAAAATCGGATTCTATGGGAAATCCGGAAATGCGAACAACGGGGTCGTTCACGGCGATCAACTTCTTGAGGACTCGGATCTTGGTTCGATATTACAACAAACGATTCCCAATCAACTTGGATTTTCTTTTCCCAGAGATGGCCGAAAGATGAAAACATTTGTTACTGAGAGTGGATATGTGGAGGTATACCAGCCAGATAATTTCGATACTGCAGAGTATCTCCAGTTTATCCGGTCGGACATCCTCGAATTTACAAACTAATGGTGGTCGGTGACGGTAACAACATATATATAACGCCGGGTTGACGTATCTTAGAAAATGAATCATCAAGCCTACTCCCCCTCCCAGATCGCTCACACTGTAGATTTCGGGCGTTTAAAAGCGACGATGGGTGAAATAAGGAGAGGCAATTTAAATAGCTTGAATGACGAAATTCGTGACCGTTCCTCAGATTTACAGACCCCTCTCCAGCGTCAAGACATTATTGACTGGGTTAACTCTCTCAGCTTTGAGGGCAGAAGTCTCGTCATAGATGCAATTCTACGCCGTGAAAAAGAGAATATCTTAGATAACAGAAAGACAAAGCTAGATTTCATGCCTCAAGCTGAAACGAAAGAAGTTGAGGCAGCAGCTAGAGAACTTAATTTAAACTGGATAGCTTACTATGATTCTTTCTTTAAATTCTCGAATGGCAGTATGAGGGTCAAGAAAGTAAAATCGATGGATCCTGTGCTTCAGGAGGTTGCGGACGAAGCGGATTCTCCCGAGGCCGCTCAAGAATTATTCAAATCCTTATGTGGCGAATCAGAATCCTCGGAGGTGTACGAACACGCTGCTGGGGACCTCCCGGCCCCGATAATTGGAAAATTGGATTATACGCCAAAGCCGCGATTGATTCGGTTCACGAGTTCCTCAGAAGTCTATTTTGAGTTTTGGACCCTGGGCAGTGAGAATTCAATTCACGATGCAAAGCGTGGAGAGACCATTTATGTGTATGATGTTATCCGGTCTATGATTAATCTCGACATCGATAAAGGCATCATACAATATTCGAGTGATAAAAACTCTCAAGCTCATATGCGAAACCTTCTCGAAACTTTTGCAGAGAATTTCACATTTAGTGGAGGAGACGAATATTATACCGATGGAGGAATGTTCGCGGATCCAGTCGCAGAATCCTTTGATGATGTCGATATAAGCAGACAAGATATTGCGGATATACGTAGTAGCTTAGCAGTTATTACTACGTTCGAGTCCTTTCAGGGACAAAACTCTACAATCAGCTTTTCATCCAGCCAAAAGAAGGACGTCGAAAATGAGCCCAATCATGATGTATTCGACGGCAATCCTATCCGCCGAGCGAACGTTCAATTACTCTTTGACGACCCTCAGAACGATTGTGATTTCCTTTCGCCAGAAACGGTTACGGATGTCGTTGCAGTTGATGACGACACAAACATCGACGAGATTCTTCATGAGCTTGAAGATGAACCAGATATCGAATCACCTGAGTACATTACTGTCTCGATGCATGTTGAGAAGAATACAATCCGAATTGATAAGGAGCGTTTGAAGCCAGATACCCGAAGAAGAGTGTTTAAATTGATAGCGGAAGAATTGGGTTGGTAAGATGCAAGAAAAGTGGCTTTCAGATAACGACCACTTTAGTGTGCTTTCGCACATTATTAGAGTCACGACTACGGGAGGTGTTTTATTGGAAGATGAAATTTCAGAACACCATGGAATTTACGATGAAGCAGCTGCTGAGGGGTTAGCCAGCAAGGACGAAATATTCACATGCCCTCAGTGTGATACTCAACATTCTCTGAAATTCTTGCGTGAATATTGTGATTGTGGATTTGAATTCCCGGACAAAGATAATATTGAGCCTGATGTTGTCCAATACTACGATAAGTCATATCCTGCAGAATTTAGTTCGAAAGTGAAGGACACGGACAAATTCAAGTTTCGATTCTCTAAAAACAAACTCGATGAATTCTCCGCGTCAAATCTCCATCCTCTAACATCATCTACTGTTTGGAACATCCATATCTCTCCCTATTATCATTCTGAGACTGGATTTTATCCATTTCCCGGACATTCTGATGTCTTCCTTAGTTGGGAGAGTGTTCCTCAACTGCTGCTTAAAACAGATGATGCTTTGGATGAGATTGGAAATCGGTTTTCTAAGTTAGTCAATGAAAACGACGATTTTCCATGGCCGGGAAACGGAAACTTAAGCTTTGATTGTGGTCTCGGAGCTCCGTCTCCCGACTCGGTACGAGATGACCCTTGGTTTACTATGTTGAGAGATACGACTTCCGGAATCGCAAACGAGCGATCTCAATCAGAATTTGAGATGCAGTACCACAAATTGTTCGAAAAGTTGGGCATAGAATTTCTACATATGTTATTCCCCCATGCGATGAAGTTTCAAGCGGGAAAAGAGGGGTCTCCAGAACCGGACGGCTACCTTCATACGCTCAGAGAGGAAGCTAAACAGACGTATCTAGTAGAGTCGAAAGCATATTCAGCTGATTTTAAAATATTTGAAGAAGAGGACAAGAATTCCAGATATATTCATAATTTCAAAAAAGAAATCGAACCAGATTCGGATTATAATCTCCGTGGGGTAATCTTCTTAGCCAGTAAATTTGATAAAGTGCCCCATGACGTTCATAGTTACATATATCGAAATATCGAGATTGATAGTTTAGACATTATTTGTATCAATGACCGTATGATGGGAAAAGCAGTAACTGAGCTTCGGGACCTATACCGAAGAAATCCAGCCGCAACATATCGGCTATACGACGAGACCGGTTGGTACTATGATTTGTTAGATGGATTGGCCAGAATGACGGAAACACGAGGCCCCAATCTCGATTGGTTCGAAAACGAATTTTTAGAATTGGTTCACGACGTGGCAGATCAAGAAACCAAAAGAGAGGCAAATCTACGGAAGGGGTTCGAAGACACGCGAACCAGGGGGTTTGAGTCACTGAGGCAACGATTTGCTAGCTCAGATTAACCTCTGAGCGCTCTTTGTGGGCTTGGATGCGGCTGATGCGCCGCATCGATTTCCCCCTTCAGATACAGCTGCCCCCAAGTCGTAATCATGTACGTCCGGTCGGCCATCGGCGCAATCATGTCTGCATCAGCGAGTACAAAACATCGCTCGGCCAATCTGGCTTTACTCGCGTACCTGAACTCGTGCTCGTAGCTCATCGTGTGAGGGGTGGCCCACGAGGTCTCGTTCAGGTGTTCGAGGATACGGTCGTCTATACTCATCATCCACTCTGCGGAGCGACGGAATCTTATGGTCATGGGGGGTGGGTAGCGTCTTGGACTGGTAGTGTCAGTTTGCTTCTTCGGATGCCGAGATGTCGCCGTTGCCGTTGTTGGGCAGCTCGTTGAGCGCGTCTTCGCTGGTGTCGTACTCTCCAGCGAGGTAGGCCTCTCCCTTGTCAGTGATTACGTACACACCGTTGCCGACGTGGGTCAGTAGCCCGCGTTTTGCGAGTTCTTTGCAGCGTTTGGCGATGTACTGGCGGGAGTAGCGGATTGGGCCCTCTTCCATCATCTCGGTAGGGGACCCGTGTTCGTGGTCGTGGATGTACTCGAGCACTCGGTCGTCTACGAGTGCCATCCATTTACCGGATTTCCTCATTAGTTCCTGTTTCTCCAGTAGGCACCGATGCTGATAGTAATCTCCCTAATCTCTAATAAGATATGTGTGAATCATCTGGAGTCGTCGTAATCTATAAGAGACAAGCGTCTGAATAGGCGAGTGCGGAGCCACCGACTGGATGTAGAAGACTCTCTTGGGCGGTGTGAAGACCGGGGCGCGTTGGAGCGCGCCCCGAAAGGTGGCTCACTCAGACCAATGAGTGCTAAAGCCAACACGGGGCTGGAACCCCGTACGGGACGAGACGAATCGCCCAAGGAAAACAGTAACGACGCGGGCCGGTGCTACATCTGCGGCGGCTACGCAGACGGCATCGACGCGAAGTCCCGCGAGCCCATCTGTCGACAGTGTAACGCGGCCTACGGACTGCTCGTCAAGCGCGCCCTGAGCGGAGGCCTGCGCGCATGAAGTGCGTTCGCTGTCGACGCGAGCACGACACCGATGCCAGTCGGTGTCCCAACTGCGGCGGGACTCCTGCCAAGGAGTTCGATGCGGAGCTGGTTCTTCGGGCCACTCTCGGAGGTGAGAAGGCGTGAGTACCGAGACGCCGTCCGCGGTCGCGGGCGACCTCGAGGACGAGCCTGCGGGTCCCCTCGATGCCGAGTTCTACGATGTCGAGACGCATCAGGTCGTCGTCGAGCTGCCGGACCACATCGAGGAGGAGATTGCGCGCCGGATGGAGATCGTCGGGCGCAACCCCGAGGAAGACCCGGAGAAGTGGTTCGACTACGCGCTCGACCACGTCGACCTGCGGTTCGCGCGGGAGGTCGAAGGAGAGTGACGGGTGTCGACTGGCCCGCGCTCTTCCGCGAGTTCGGGCTGAACAAGCCCGACGCGGCCGACCACCGACACGTCAGCCGCACGCGGCTCACGCTCGCCCTGAGCGCGACCGACCAGGACGTGCGCGGTGGGAGTGCGCTCATCACGCAGGCCGCCCGGCGCGGTGAACTCGACGTTCGGACGGCGACGTCCCCGATGGGCAACGAGTTCGCTGCAGGGTACCTGCCGCCGTCGATGCTGTCCCGAGGTGCGTCGACGTGAGCGACGACCTCGAACCACTCGGGCCAGGGGTGGCCGTCGAGATGTACCTGGAGGCGAAGCAGGACGACCTGACCGAGGCGACGCTGAAAGGGCAGAAGTACCGCCTCCAGGCGTTCGAGCAGTGGTGCATCGAGGAGGGAATAGAGAACCTCAACGTCCTCACCGGCCGCGACCTGTACGCCTACCGTGTCTGGCGACGCGAGGGCAACGGTGATGGGCGAGAGTCCGTCAAGCCAGTCACGCTCCGAGGGCAACTCGCGACGCTGAAAGGGTTCCTCCGGTTCTGCGGCGAGATCGAGGCGGTGCCGAAGGACCTGCACGACAAGGTCCCGTTGCCCACGCTCGACGTCGGCGAAGACGTGAGCGAGTCGACGCTCGATCCGGAGCGCGCCCAGGCCATCCTCGACTACCTGGGGCGCTACGAGTACGCGAGCAGGAACCACATCATCGTCCTGTTGCTGTGGCGCACAGGCTGTCGGACCGGCGGTCTTCGCGCGCTCGACCTTCGGGATGTCGACCTGGAGGGCGAGCATCCGGCGGTCAACGGACCGGCGATTCACTTCGTTCACCGACCGTCGACGGGCACCCCGCTGAAGAACAAGGAGCGCGGCGAGCGGTGGAACCGTATCGGCGCACACGTCGCGCAGGCGATTCAGGACTACATCGACAGCCCACGAGACGATGTGAGGGACGACCATGGCCGCGAGCCGCTGCTGACCACGCAGCACGGCCGACCGAATCCCTCGACGATTCGGAGCACGCTCTACCGCGTCACGCGCCCCTGCTGGCGCGGCGAGGAGTGCCCGCACGACCGGAAGCCGCGGGAGTGTGAGGCGACCCAGATGAAGAAGGCCAGCCAGTGTCCGTCTTCCCGGTCACCGCACGATCTGCGGAGCGGTCGAGTGACCTATTACAGGAAGCACGACACCCCCCGTCAGATCGTCCGAGACCGACTCAACGCGAGCGAGGACATCCTCGACAAGCACTACGACCGGAGAAGCGACCGACAGCGCGCAGAACAGCGGAGCGAGCATCTTCCAGACCTATGATTCAGGCACACGACGTTACGACCGAATCGACTCTCGCAGAACCGGGGACCGGCAGGGCCCATTCGAGGTGCACGAGCGAACGCGAGTGCTCCGAGTTTCTGTGCTGGCGATTCGAAGCAGGGAGCGAACGCTGTGAGCGACCGAGGTTCGAATCCGGCAGGGCCCATCGAGCGCCGACCCGTTTTCGTATTTGCCGGACGACGTCAGAACACCGCTTCTACTGTCCGATACCGACAACAGAGTGGTTTCGAGACCGTCTGAATATCTGGAGCCCAACCGGCAAGCATACCGTCCCTTGCCACCGAGTGGTCTCTCCGAGTAGATTGACCGACTCCGATTCTGCGCAGAGCATTCCCTGAAAGGGGTCGCTGCCGCGTCGTCGTTCACTCGAATGACATTCGCGTCGACCCGGGGTTTTCCGAAACTGCGAGGCTATAGCTTTACTGATAGAGCGCGAATTGTACGTATGTCGAAATTTGAGGCGACGTTCGAGATTCAAGATAAGACCGACGCGCAGGCGGTCCAGACACTCATGGAGCGCGCGTACAATGCGTTCCGCGAGGAATTAATGCTACACGACCGGGGCGATAGCCCACCGGACGAAGTACTGGCAGCGTTCGAGGCTATCCGGGATGCGACCGAGCGCACGTCACCTGGGTCACTGACGATCGTATACGAGCAACACGACGAGCCGTTCGACGACTGAAGCCGTCTCGTGGGGGTCGCGTTCGCCATGGACTCCGGCTCTTCCCCATCGGATTAAAGTACCGGACTCACGAGATTGTAGTAGATGACTGGGCCGATTCGAGTCCTCCACGTCGACGACGAACCGGCGTTTCTGGACCTCACGACGAAGTTCCTCGAACGGGAACTGCCGAATGTGGCGGTTCGGTCGGTTCGGTCGGTGTCGGCCGCGCTCGAGTCCTTCGACGAGTTCCAGCCCAACTGTGTCGTCAGCGACTACCGGATGCCGGACGCCCACGGCCTCGAACTGCTGGATTCGGTCCGCGAGCGCGACCCAACCATCCCGTTCGTCCTGTTCACCGGGAGAGGGTCAGAGCAGGTCGCCAGCGACGCGATTTCTGCGGGCGTGACGGACTACCTCCAGAAGGGGAGCGGCACGGAGCAGTTCGAACTGCTCGCCAACCGCATCCAGAAGGCAGCGGAGGCGTACCAGACGCGGGCTGCGTTCGCGGAGACCGAACGGATGGTCTCGACGCTCATCAGTAACCTACCGGGGATGGTGTACCGGTGTCTGAACGAGCAGTCCTGGCCGATGGAGTTCGTCAGCGAGGGGTGTCTCGACCTGACCGGGTATCATCCGGAACAGTTCGAGAACGACGACGTGGTCTGGGGCGAAGAAGTCCTCGTCGAAGCCGACCGCGAGGCGGTCTGGGAGGAGGTACAGGCCGCACTCGACGCCAGCGAACCGTTCGAGGTGACGTATCGAATTCGTCGCCGCGATGGCGAGCTCCGGTGGTTGTGGGAGCAGGGGCGTGGCGTGTACCAGGACGACGAACTGGTGGCGATAGAGGGATTCATCACCGACGTCACCGACCGGACACACTACAGACAGCGGCTCGACAGGCTCACCGAGACCGCTGGGCGACTTCTGGAGACGGGTGACCGACACGAGTGCGCCTGGGTCGCGGTCGAGGCGGCCTGTGACTCGCTCGGCTTCCCAATCGCGTCGGTTCGACTCTACGACGAGGAGTCGGGGACGCTCGACCCGATCGCGTTCACCGACGACACCGCAGAGACGTTACACGGCCGGCTGGCGTTCCCCGGCGAGAGTGGCCCGGCGTGGGAGGCGTTCACCACCGGCGAAGCACAGGCGATTCCGGAGTTGCGAGAGACGGAGACGACCGTCGAGGCGGCCGTCGAAATTCGGTCACTGCTCGCGTTGCCACTGGGCGAGTTCGGGGTGCTCGCCCTCGCCTCGCCTGCGCCCGGTGCCTTCGACGAGAACGACCGAAACCTCGCTCGGATTCTGAGCGCGACACTTCAGTCGGCCGTGGAGCGAGCCGACCGCGAGAGTGCGCTTCGTGACCGCGAGGTGGAGTTGCGAGCCCAGAACGAACGGCTCGAGGAGTTCACCAACATCGTCAGCCACGACCTGCGGAACCCGGTCGGCGTGGCCCGTGGGCAACTCCGGCTGGCGAAAGAGACCGGAGACAACGCGCACTTCGAGCGGGCGGACGAGGCACTCGAACGAATCGAAGCGCTCGTCTCGGACATGCTGACGCTCGCCAAACAGGGTATCGTCGTTGGCGACACGGAGGCCGTCCACCTCGACGTAGTCGTCCACAACGCGTGGAAAGCAGTCGATCGTGACGGTGCCGAACTGGTCGTCGAGTCGAATCTAGGGCTCGTCGCGGACTCGAGCCGTCTCCAGCAGTTGCTGGAGAACCTGCTGGCGAACGCCGTCGAACACGGTTCGACGGGCCACCGGACAGCAGGGGGTGACGGTTCGGTCACGGTCACGATCGGGAGACTCACCGATCGCGACGGCTTCTACGTCGCCGACGACGGGCCTGGCATCCCCGACGCCGACCGGGACGAGATCTTCGACCCCGGGTTCAGTACCGACGAGTGTGGGACCGGATTCGGCCTCGCCATCGTCTCGCAGGTCGCACGTGCACACGACTGGTGTCTCACACTCACCGAGAGCGACGAGGGTGGGGCCCGGTTCGAGTTCGCGAACGTCACCCTCGCCGAGAACGGTTAACATGCCGGCCGTGGTCTCTTCTTCGCTCGCCGTGACCCGCGTTGCAAGTCCGAGCTGACCACCAGGGAGTCGACGGTCGACGACGTGACAGTCGTTCTGCCGGAGCCGTGGCTTCGAGCAATCGGGTCGAATAGGACCGAGATGGACGGGACGACCGTCTGTGAATGCCACCTGCGACACTCCCGCTGACTCGCCGACGGCGGTGTGGTACCCCACACCGCGGCCGCGTCACATCGAAATCCTTTTTTGTATCATCGGCGGAGTGTAGGATGCGCGCCGCCTTAGCTCAGACTGGGAGAGCACTCGACTGAAGATCGAGCTGTCCCCGGTTCAAATCCGGGAGGCGGCATTAGACTCAGAGTTCAAATGCCTGCGGTGCTGCGCGGGCGGGACTTCCGACGTTATCTCACAGCCAATTCGTTGAACTCGACCTACGGCGCTCTCGATTAGCGAACGATTCATCATTCAAATACTAGCTGAAGGAAACTCTAAACGGACTCTGCGAGACATGTAGTAACGTCGTTTATTAACATACCTACGTACTGCTCTGCCTACCGGAGCAGCTCTTGCCCAAGGGCACGACGACTAGAGGTTTCGATATCGCCGCTGAACGGGGTGTAAATACGAAAGACAATGAGTGAGGATCGTTCGGTAACGGATATTATTCGCCTTCTCGCCGACGAGATACGGGTTGGTATTCTCCGTGCAGTTGCTGTTGCGCAGTACGAACTCGAACAGGTCGGGTCAGGGGCTGCTGAACTCGCGTTTTCTGAGATCTACGATCACGTCGATGTAGAGAATACGCCGAAGCTGTCATTCCTCCTCGGAGAACTACTTCACCGGAAGCGTCGAAAACTTTCAGCCGACCTCCATTCTGGTTCTGTACTGCTTCGTCAGACCGGAGAATCGCCAGTCGGACGTCGTCGCCCTCAATTGCTACCATTTCGCCTCTATCGAGGATATCGCCATCACCGTGAGCGAGCGCAGAACTGTGACAATCGACGGACTCCGAGCCTCCCGATGCAGTACCACTACAGCCAGCAAGCCCAGCCGCGACTGTCACCCCGAGTCCCACGAGCACCTGTCGTCTGGAGTGCGAGCACCCATCGTCATTGATAGATGCTCTCTGCTCTTATTCTCGAACCATTACTGACTATTCACGGAGGAACGCCTCGACTTCCGCTGCGATTCGTTCCGGGGCTTCACCCGGACCGCTGTGACTGACGCCGTCGAATTCGACGAGCCGACTGTGCGGCAGTGCGTCGTGAACGCCGCGAGCGCTCTCGCGGAGGAATTCTGGGCCGTTTGTTCCGGTCATCACGAGTACGGGCGCTGCAACCTCCAGCGCGTCCGGGAGCTGATACTGTTCGACAGCGCGATTCATTCGCACGACCTCCTCGGCGAGCTCCACGCACCCAGGCCAGACCGGCCATTCAGCCAGCCACGCATCGAAATCCTCGATTCCATCGGGATGGAGGACCAGCTCGATGTAGCGTTTCACAGCTTCCTGTCGTTCACCGTCCTCGATGAGCGTCGCCATTCTGTCGGCGAGATCGGCCGCTGCGCGATACTCGTCGGGGAGCACCGCCGGTTCGTACGCCAGAACCGCTTCGACCGCCGCATCCGTTGCGGACTCGACTGCTGTTAACGCACCGTAAGAGTGACCGAACAGGATCGGCTCACCCTCGACAGCGTCCACGAGCGTGCGAACGTACCTAGTTTCACGGTTCAGTACTTCACCGGCGCTCGTCTCCGCTGGGTCGTCGAGACACGTACCGAATCCCGGTCGTTGCGGGATTACGGCAGCATATTCCTCGAAATGCGGCAAGACAGGGTTCCAGTACTGACGGGGGGCCATCCCTCCGTGGAGGAAGATCAGTGGCTGGCCGTCGCCGTGTCGTTCGTAGGCTATCTCGGTGCCGTTTGCGGACTGTGTCGTCCTCATGCGACTCGATCTTCGAAGACGACGGGGCTAAGCCGTTCTCTCAGTCATTGGGCTGTTTATATGTGCCGGAGGGAGACTGGTGCCTCTCTTTTCGGACAGACCAAACGGAGCCGGCGGTGATGAGTTTGAAGCGGCAGCGCAGACTGCTTCTCGACGAGCTGTTTCGACAGCACCAATATGATAGATAGAACCAACGACATATGGGACTCGTCGCTGAATTCAACATCGACTGTCAGGCGCTGCCACTTGCTGGCGTAGCGGCGGACGTCCGAGAAGCGACAGTGACGCTCGACATGCAGTTCAATCACGGGAACCGCCCCCTGTTTCTCGTTACCGTACAAGACGGTTCTCAGTCGGCAATTGAGAACGCCTTCACCGACGCATACGACGTCGGAGAGTGGAAGCTTGTTGGAGAGGCCGGAGAGACTCGTCGATACCAGGTATTGCCGGCACTCAGTCTGGAGGAACAGCTCGGTGAGCATCTCGACGATCTTGCAGGTCTTGAAGCCCTCGCCACTGCCGACGCGATCATCGAACGGATCACTGTGGTGTCTGGCGGATGGCGACAAACCGGCTGGTTCGCCGACCGGGACGCGTTTCGAAAGTTCTCCTCGTTCTGGCAGCGGAACGCCGGCTTCCGGTTACACCGCCTCACACGAGATGGAGAGTCTGAGCCGCCGGGCGACGGACTGACCGACCGTCAACACGAGGCACTCCGAATCGCATACGAGCTGGGTCATTTCGACATCCCGCGGCAAGCGTCCTTGGAAGATGTCGCTGCAGAACTGGGCATCTCTCCGTCTTCGGTCTCTGAACGACTGCGCCGGGCCCAAACCCAACTCATCGAGGAGACGGTGGCTACGACGTGGCCGCCACTGCCAAACTGACGAATCGTAACCCGCCAGTTGACGGGGTTGAGGACTTAACCGCCCTCACGAATTCGAGAATTCCCTACCCCGGACCAGCCTGATGTTTCACTCGCCTATGGCGTTGCAACAGGCACGACACTGATCCGAGGCCGATTCAGACTCCTCGAAGCGTCAAACTGCTATCGACGCGGAGGAAGTCCACGTAACGTACGACGATGGAACAGAGGCCGTCCGAGGCGTCTCTCTCGATGTCGAAGATGGCGAGCTCTTCGGCTTTCTGGGCCCGAACGGGGCCGGCAAGACCACCACGATCAAGACCCTCGTCACGCTGCTGTACCCCACACAGGGATCAGTACGCATCAACGGCTACGATACGAAAGAGGATCCGCAGGCTGTACGTGAATCCATCGGCTACATGGCCCAAGAGACGAGTATCGATTCCGAACTCACACCCCGTGAGAATCTCCGCGTCGCGTGCCGGACGGATGGCGTTCCTCGTCTTCTCTCGCTACCTGGTCTCAGTTGTCTCCCGTCCCCGCTTCGAACTGCTGGAGGGCACCGTGCACGCGCGAACTCGTGTTGGGGCTCAACAGCAGGTACGCGGCACCGGTCGCCGTGACACGGGTTATCCAGCGGGCGAACCGGCGGCGGGCCTTCCAGCGGGAGTCGAGTGCGACAGCGTTCCGCCAGGCGCTGTCGCGGCCTTCGCGGATGGTACGGATGGAGAGGGACTCGTCGAGGCGACCCATGGACTCGTCGACGGTGGTGATGCCGGGTGCGTCGTAGTCGGCGGCGAGGGTGTCCTGGGCCTCGTCGACGAGGCAGCGGAGGATGTCGTTGACGGTGCAGTGGTCGGCGTACTTGCGGCGACGGTCGGACGAGACGCCAGCTTCGTGGAGGGCGAACGCGAGGTCGTAGTTGATGTGGGCGTTGATGCCGAGCATGGCGTCCTGGACGACGAGGCAGTCGCCGCGCTCGGCGGCCTCGAACGCGAGTTGCCAGGGGTCAGAAAGCGCGGCGAGGTTGCCGGTCTCGAAGTCGAGGAGGGCCTGCCGGTAGCGGTTCGCGAACTCGACGAGGTAGCGGGTGACCCACTCGCCGTCTTCGAACTCGCCGCCGTCGATGCCGGCACCGACCAGTTCGGTCACGCGGCCGTAGATGGAGAGGAAGACGGCCCGGCGGTCGTCGCGGTCGACGAACAGTCGTTCGAGTGTGAGGAGGCGGTCGTGGGCGTCGGCGACGGAGGTGAAGGGGTCGGTGACCAGTGCGACGATGTCGGGGTCGCCCGTGTGGTGACTGTCGGTCGAGGGGCGGGCGTGGCGGAGGCCTTCCCAGCCACTCCGCACGCGGTGGCGACTCGTCACTGGCCCCGCTTCCCTCATTTGCCCGGAGTATGTCGCGTACTGAGATAACTATTCCCTCTGTCGTGACCCGGTTGTGGCGAGCATCGGGGTGGTTGTCGGTGGGGCTGTCCGGAGGGGACCAGGCGTGTTCTCGTCTCCACAAACCTTTTCCGCTGTCAGGCGGACTATTCAAGAGCAATGGCGACAGGCAAGGTTGACTTCTTCAACGACACCGGCGGTTACGGCTTCATCGACACCGAGGATTCTGACGAGGACGTTTTCTTCCACATGGAGGACGTTGGCGGTCCGGATCTCGAGGAAGGACAGGAGGTAGAGTTCGAAATCGAGGACTCCCCGAAGGGTCCCCGCGCGAAGAACCTCACTCGGCTGTAAACTATCGGGACTCGGCCGTCGCGAGACGGTACGCACCGATTCGATTTTCACATTATTCACCGCCGAACAGCGGTGTCGCCGCCAGAACAGGTCGCTGGACTGGACACACTGGAAACCGTGGCGTTCGCTTTTGCGCCCATAGTGCCAACTACTAGCACACTGGGGTGTCATCGAGCCATGTCGATCTTCCACAAAGAGAAGCACGCCGGAGAATCGCCGTTCGAATCGCGGTTCAGGTGGCGAAGCGGCGCAGCGTCAGGGTTCCTCGCTGCTGGCGTGACCGGTCTCGCTATCACGCTGATGGGGTTCGAGACCCTCCGGGTCGCCATCGCGGGGCTGTACGGGTTCGAGGGCGTCCTCATGGTGGGTGTGTTCGCACACTTGCTCCACGGGATGCTGTTTGGCATCCTGTTCGCAGGAATCCTTGCCGACCCCGGGCTGTACGCGGTGAGTGACTGGCTCTGGAAGACGGTCCTCGCGGGTGCGGTGTACGGGGTCGTTCTGGCGGTGTTCGGTGCGGGCATCATCATGCCCATCTGGCTCGGTGCGGTCGGCGCACCGACTCCGCCGACCATCCCGAACGTGACGGCACCGCTCGTCGGCTGGCACCTGCTCTACGGGGTAGTCCTCGGCGGCGCGTTCTTCTTCCTGGAAGCATCGTGAGCGCACCCGGAGCAGGCCGGTAGCCGCAAACCTCGTATCCTTTGACGACGTATAGCTATCCAATGGCAAAAGGTAAGGTTGATTTCTTCAACGACACCGGCGGCTACGGCTTCATCGACACCGAGGACTCTGACGAGGACGTGTTCTTCCACATGGAGGACGTCGGCGGCCCGGACCTCGAGGAGGGACAGGAAGTAGAGTTCGACATCGAGGACTCCCCGAAAGGGCCCCGTGCGAAGAACCTGAAGCGACTGTAACGAAGCGGCAGTAACGGGAGTCCGCTCGGGTCGAATGCGGCCGTCCGTCGACGGACGGCTGCTGCCGACACTCGAGATACGCAGTGACACGTTTTCTGAGCCACTCAACGCTCGAATAGCGGCTTCTCTGGCTCTGTGCCATGAGGACGCTGGGCGGGGAGCTATCTCGGAAGGCTTAACGGCAAGCCGCACGTTCTTACGAATTGAAATGGCGAAAGGTAAGGTTGATTTCTTCAACGACACCGGCGGCTACGGTTTCATTACGACTGAGGATGCGGACGAGGACGTGTTCTTCCACATGGAAGACGTCGGCGGCCCGGACCTCGAAGAAGGCCAGGAAGTAGAGTTCGACATCGAGGACGCCCCGAAGGGCCCCCGCGCGACCAACGTCACCCGTCTGTAAGCCGCCGCAGTCTCACTGCGACCGCTGACGACGAGAGACGATCCAATTTTTCGCGGACGACACGACGACGAGTGCCGACGTTGCGTATCGTGGTATCACTGACTGGTGAGCGCCAGCGCTCGGCTGGGGGACAGTCCCGGGGAACGGCACGGTCGTCACCGCGACCGACAGGAGGAGGTTCACCGGTGAGAAGTGCGTCGCGTTCGAGTCTCATCACGCTCGGAGGACGGGGCTGGGACAGCCTGAACGGGTGACACCGTTGAGACGATTTTGTCGCTGTTCAGGCCGTTCGAACGGTCCGGACGGAATCCTCCACGTGGTGGACGAGAGACCCCGAACGAGGTAGTCAGGGTTCGACCAGTCGGGAGTCGTCGTCCTCCTGGGGGGAGGCGTATCGGTCGGTCGAGACGGGTGCTTCTCGGATGCCCCCGAGCGCCGGTTCGTCGACCCTGAGACCGCCGGTGAGTGCATGCTGGGTGGTCGTGCTGAGGTCGATTCCGTGTGCGCGACAGCGTTCGTGAACCGCGGTCAGGTACGCGGACCGTATCTCTGGGTGCCTGCGCCGGTCGCGTTTGTGCAACCAGACCCGGGCCGTGATGACGACCGAGGTATCCGCGAGGTCGGTGACGCGAATCGTCGGGGCGGGCGTGTCGAGGATGACGTTGTTCTCCGCGGCGACCGCCCGCAAGAGGTCGATGGCTGCCCTGACGTCGTCGTCGTAGCCGATACCGAAGTCGTAGGTGATGCTCACGGGGTCGTTGACCGTCTGGTTGCGGATGGTGACGGTGACGAGCCGCGAGTTCGGGATGAGGACCGTTTCGTTGTCGGGCGTGCGAACGCGCGTGACGCGGAAACCGATGTCGTGGATGGTCCCCGTCACGTCGTCGATGATGATGGTGTCGCCCACGTTCAACGAGGGGTCCTGAATGATGAACACCCCGGCGACGAAGTTCGAGAGGACGTCCCTGGCGGCGAACCCGACCGCGAGGGTGACACCGGCCGCGACGATGGCCGAGCCGAGGAATGCGGTCCGGAACCCGGCCGCGGCGATACCACCGGTGATTGCACTGCCGAGGACGAGAACGTGGACGACCTTCCCGAAGGCCTGTTCGAACGTCTCGTTCAGTCGGCTGCGTGCCAGGACCCACCGGACACCGGGCTCGACGACGAAGCGACCGAGCAGGTAGAGCGCGAGCGCGGCCACGGTGAACTCGACAACCTGTATCACGAAGTCGTCGTACCGGTCGACGAGCGGACCCGGTGAGAGCTGCGAGACCGCCATGGTACTCTAGTGGCGGCCGAGCTTCATAGGGGGAGAGGTACTCCCTGCTGCTGATTTTTCAGTGAGTCGTTCGGTCGAGTCGACACCTCGACGACGGCTGCCGGTCTCGAAATCATCACGATGGCGAGATATTCGGAAGGGTTATCCGTGTCCGTCCGGTCCGTTCACAAGCAATGACGACAGGCAAGGTTGATTTCTTCAACGACACAGGCGGCTACGGTTTCATCGACGCTGAGGGCGAGGACGACGACGTATTCTTCCACATGGCGGACGTCGGCGGCGAGGACCTCCAGGAAGGTCAGGAGATCGAGTTCGACATCGACGACGCCCCGAAGGGGCCGCGCGCGACGAACGTCGTCCGGCTGTAACGACGCGACGGTTCTACTCACAGACCAGGTACGACAGCTCTCTCGACGTTCGCGGCGGACCCGAGACGACTGTTCGAACCGGACGTTTCGGTGACCGAGTACCCCGAGCAGCAGCGATGGGGTATCTCGAAAGCGTTATCTCACATTACCGACTCCGTGCAGTCGTATGGTGAAAGGCACTGTGGACTTCTTCAAGGAGTCCGGCGGCTACGGTTTCATCGACGCTGAGGGCGAGGACGACGACGTATTCTTCCACATGGCGGACGTCGGCGGTGAGGACCTCGAAGAGGGCCAGGAAGTCGAGTTCGACATCGTCGACGGCGACAAGGGCCCGCGAGCGGCGAACCTGTCCCGTCTGTAAGGCGGCCCAGGAGACAGGCAGACGAACGAACGACGTACTTCTTTCGACCGCGTGCTCGCACGTCAGTGGCGACGCTGGATGGCGTGTGTCACCGGTGAGAGCGCCGTCGTTTCCATCCGGTCGGGCCGGCATCCGTCCTCCCCGCCGCTGGTCCGGTCGAACGAACGGGCAGTTCCACTCGCGACAGGGATTGAATAGTAAAAACTCTCGCCTATATCTCGTATTTTGTTGTGAGTGTTTTGAATCTCAATCGTTTACTGGCCATCTTTGCGCTAGTAGGCAAGATTTTAATACAGGGGTCCAAAGACGTAGATGCAGCGGTCACCCGCTGTGCGCTGGAGTCTCACTTGCCCACGTCGGGCACGTGCCTCTACCGAGCGTACCCTGCCGATACTCATGCTCAGACGGCGGCCGTGAGTGGCTGCATGGCCGTCGTCCCGTGTCCTACCACAGTCGGCGGTTCGCGCTCGTCGGTATTCTTCGCCGAGTTGCTCCGTCAGTCTGACCTCGGCCAAATCGATTTGACATATCACGACATAGTGTGTTGTATATTCTCACCCGTGTGCCAGCATTTCCATATACATTTAATGCCATATTAGGAGTTTTCACTCTCCTCAGCATAGATTTATATTGGAGAAAGTCGACCTCTCAAACAGAATGAGCATCCAACAGGCTGTCGTCAAACCCACCTTCGAACCGCTGCCCGAAAACCTCACCTCGCCTCGCGCCAAGCTGGTCTACTTCTTCCTGGAGACGGCCGGCTCGGCGACCGTGGACGAGATTCAGGACACTCTGGGGATGAAGAAGATCGCCCTCCTCAGCGTCCTGAAGTCCCTGTCCAAAGAGGGACTCGTCGAGCGCGACGGCAACGAGTACGTCTGCGCCTGAGCTGACTGGTCTTCTATCGTTCACTTCTCCCGCGCCGCTCTCTTCCTCCTGCACTCCCCGGTCGCGTCGTGTCCCGCCGGCTTCGTGTGGCCGACTGTCGTCGCTCCCGCTTCGAAGGCTTTATTCACGTTCTCAGCCTCAGTTGTCCGTAATAACCATGTCGGACAAACCCGCCTCGATGTACCGGGAGATTTCCAAGCCCGCGTACACGCGACGTGAATACATCACAGGCATCCCCGGTTCGAAGATCGCACAGCACAAGATGGGCGACACGGCGTCCGAGCCGGATGACTGGCCGGTCCAGATCAGTCTCGTCCTCGAAGAGGAGTGCCAGATTCGTCACGGGTCGATGGAGGCGTCGCGGCTGTCGGCGAACCGTCACCTCATCAAGGAACTCGGCGAAGGGAACTACTACATGATTCTGCGGAAGTTCCCACACCACGTCCTGCGCGAGAACAAGCAGGCGACGGGCGCAGGGGCAGACCGTGTTTCCGACGGGATGCGTCAGGCGTTCGGGAAGGTCGTCGGGACCGCCGCACGCATCCAGCGTGGCGAGCGACTGTTCACGTGCTGGTGTACGGTCGAGCAGGCACCCGTCGTCAAGGACGCGTTCCGCCGCGCGTACAACAAGATCTCGCCGCCGTGCCGCGTCGTCGTCGAGAAGGGCGAAGAGAAACTCATCGCGTAAGCGAGCGCTTTTGCTCGCGCGCTCGAACGCCCTCGCATGGTCGACCTCGCTGTCGTCACCCGTGCGGAGACGTTCGAGCGTATGCGTGCGCCACTCCGAGAGCGTGGCGTGTCCGTCCACCACGTCCAGGTCGACGAGCGGACGCTCCCGCTCTCGCCCGCGGACGCGCCGTTCTCGCCAGGTGACTTCGACGTCGGTTTCGTCTACCCGACCCGGCTCATGGAAGGAGGCGTGGCCGATGCGTTGCTGGACGTCCCATGGGTGAACGGCCGGGACGCGATTCTCACGTCCCGGAACAAGGCTGGCGTGCTCGCGCGCCTCGGACAGGCCGGCCTCCCGGTCCCCGAGTCGGTCGTGGTGTCGAACCCGGTCGACGAGGCCGAACTGGCCGCTGCCTTCGAACACTTCGACCCGCCGGCCGTCCTCAAACCGAACTCGACGACCCGGGGGGTGGGCGTCGCGAAGGTCGGCGACCTCGATTCGTTCCTCGGCGTCACCGACTACCTCGACCTCGTCCACGACTACCGCGCGACGGGGGACCGGTCGTTTCTCGTCCAGGAGTACGTTCCCGACGCGCGAGACTACCGGGTGATGGTGCTCGACGGGAACTACGTCGGCGCGGTCGAACGGCGGCTTCCCGACGCGGACCGCGAGGCGGGGCGCTGGAAGCACAACGTCCACCGGGGGGCGACCGCGACGCCGGTCGACCTCGACCCCGAGTACCGGCGGCTGGCGGAGTCAGTCGCAGCGACCCTCGACATCACGTTCCTCGGTGTGGACCTGCTGGTCGACGAGGAGGCTGGACGAGTGCTGGTCAACGAGACGAACGCGCGCCCGACCATCGACGACGCGGAGAAGTACGAGGCAGGGTTCTACGACCGGCTCGCGGACGTGATTCGAACGACCGCAGAATCGGGGTAGGCGGGGTAGGGAGACCTACTTCAGGTCGATGTCGGCGGAGGAGTCCATCCGGTCGAAGACGACCTCCAGAACCCCGTTGTTGTATGTCGCGGTCGCGGTGTGTTCGTCTACCCGCGTCGGCAGCTCGACGCGCTCGTGGTACTGTCGGTGCTCGCTCTCTGCGCCGATGGTCAGCGCTTCACCGTCGCATTCCAGTTTGATGTTGTCTTTCTCGACACCTGGCATGTCCGCGATGACGCGGATCTCGTCGTCTGTCTCGTGGATGTCGACGTGCGTGTCGGCACCGAAGCCAGCGTCGCCCTCGAAGTGCATGTCCATCGACCGGTCACCCATCATCTCGTTCATCATCCGTTCGATCTCCTTGAAGAAGTCGTCGAACGGTTCGTCACGGTCGTCACGACGCATGGACGTGGGTAGCGTGGCTCGGGTGAAAAACCTTCTGTCCCCGACAGTCGCGCGCTGCTCAGAGGCCCATGCCCATCGACTCGTTCGTCGTCTCGACGCTCTCCTCGGCGGTTTTCGCCCCGAGGACGGCCCGGATGGCGTCGACGTTCTCGGGGACCACGTCGGACTCCTGGTGGATGGCCTGGAACAGATAGAGGTCGTTGTCCTCCATCGTGACGGAGGCACCCCAGATGCAGTTCTCCCAGATGTCGGCCCGCGGACGACCGCGGTCCATGGCGTACTCCTTCAGTTTGCCCGCGCCGTCGATGTCCATGTGTTCGGGGACGATGAAGGTTCGAGACTGCGATTCGAGCAGCTCGCGGACCTCGTCGGCGTCGGGCTGGGACTCGAGTTCGACGTTGATGCTGTGGGTGTGCATCAGGGTGGCCGGGACCTTCATCCCGAGCGTGTCGATGTTGAGGTCGGGGAAGATGGTGTTCACGTCGGGGCCGTGGTGGCTCGGCAGGGTGACCGGGTTCGGGAGGATGTCGTTGATAGGACCGCGTCCGGTCTGGCCGGGGTCGCCACCGCGGCGGACCAGCGTGGCACGGACCTTCTCGATGCCGTACTCTTCTTCGAGGGGGGCGACCAGCCGCGAGAGGCCGGTCGTGTTGCAGGAGACGACGCGCACGTAGTCTGCGTCGGCGGCCTGGTCGTAGTTCGCGCGGGCGTTGAAGCTCACGTCGCCCACGTCGGCGTCTTCGCCGCCCTGGAACAGCGCCGGGGTGTCGTACTCCTCGTACATCGCCCTGTTGTCCGCGCCGATGCCCGAGGGGCAGGCGTCGACGACGATGTCGGCGGCCTCGACGAGCTCGTCGACGGTTCCGGCGACCTCGATGCCCGCCTCGTCGAACTGGTCGAGCCGGTCCTCGATGGCGGCGTAGAGCGGGTAGCCCTTCTGGACCGCGGTCTCGGCCTCGAAGTTGGGTCGTGTCTTCGCGACGCCGAGCACTTCCATGTCGGGCTGGGCTGCGACGGCGTCAGCCACGCGTTTGCCGATGGTACCGTAACCGTTGATGGCCACCTGAATCATACGCGAGTGTGCACAGAGGCCGTGCATAACGGTTTCGAGGTCGGTACCTACTTCGGAGCCGAGTAAGTTCTCGATAGCCACCCGTTATCTCACCACCGTCTGGCGGTCCGTCCGTGACGCCCGACTGTCGCATGTGCACGATTCACGAGGAATCTATGCGTCGATTACCGACACTACCAGTTCTCGCGAATGATTCTGTGTGTTCTAATCTGCAAATATTAAATATCAGCGCAATAATCTATACATCGGAGTATGTTCACGATTGGGGTGTTCGTCGCGGGGCTGGTGCTGTTCGTCGGGGGGATTCGGGCCATCCGGACGACGGGTGACCCGAGCAGTCCGGCCAACCAGCTGTTCGTTCGTGACAGCCATCACCGCGACAGCGCTATGCGTTACGTCGAGTGCGACGGTGCGATACTGGGTATCCTTGGACTCGCACTGATGCTCGCGACGACGCTCGTCTGAGTCTCCGTCTCCGGGCGTCGAGACGGCACCGAGACGGCAAGGTCTATCAGCCGCCGCCGAGTTCGCTCTCCTATGACAGACCTCCAGGAGCCGGCCGAGACGGCCATCCGACAGTGTCTCGCCGTTCAGGCGGACGAGTCCTGCGTCATCGTGACCGACGACAAGCGCGAAGCCATCGGCGAGGCGCTGTACGCCGCCGCCGCCGAGGTGACCGACGACGTGACCATCGCCCGCTACCCGCCGGGCGACCAGCACGGCGAGGAGCCGCCTGCACCCGTCGCGGCCGCCATGGAAGCCAGCGACGTGTTCCTCGCGCCGACGACCAAGAGCATCAGCCACACCCGCGCCCGCGGGAACGCCTGCGAGGCGGGCGCTCGCGGGTCGACCCTCCCCGGCATCACCGAGGAGGTGTTCACCACCGGGCTCGACGCCGACTACGAGAACATCGCGGCCGAGTGCGAGGCGATGCTCGAACAGGTCGCAGACGCCGACGAGATTCGCGTCACGACCGAGCTGGGCACCGACATCACGTTCGAGATTGGCGACCGCGAGTGGCGCTCGGACACGGGGATGGTCCACGAGCCCGGCGACTTCTCGAACCTCCCCGCCGGCGAGGTGTTCGTCTCGCCCGAGACCACGAACGGGACCTACGTCGTCGACGGCACCATCGACCCGCACGGCCTGCTCGCCGAGGGCGAGACGGTGACCATCGAGGTCGAAGACGGCTACGTCACGTCGACCGATTCCGAGGAAATCAACGCGATGCTCGAAACTGCAGCCGAGGAAGTCGGGCAGGACGCCTACAACCTCGCCGAACTCGGCATCGGGACGAACGTCGCCGTGACGGAACTCGTGGGCTCGGTGCTGCTGGACGAGAAGGCCGGCGGCACCGTCCACATCGCCTTCGGGGACGACGCCGGTATCGGCGGCGACGTGAGTGCCCCCATCCACCAGGACGGCATCATCCGCGAGCCGACCGTGTATGCTGATGGGGAAGAAGTCGAACTACCCGGCGGCGTGGAGTAGAGTCGGGTTCTGATTCCGGGTTTCGTCGGGTGCTGTTTCTGGTGAAATCGAGATTGCGACTCTGCCAGTGTGCAGTACAGAGGGTGCTGGTGGCTGCGAGCAGGTGGCTCGCGCTGGTGGCGATGGAACCGCAACCGCCCAGCAACGCGACCGCACCACGCCCTCCCCAGCCGATTCCGTTCCTCGCTGGCGCTGCGGTACTCATCCCTCGCGCGACGCTTACTCGCGGCTTCGCTGGCGCTCAGCACGCTCGCCAGCGCGCGCCGGAGTGTTCGATTCGAGGTCGTCGCCGGATTCTTGTCCAGACATCGTGGCGCGCGGCCTGACTCGTCGCCGAGCACTGCGAGGCGGCGAGTTCGTACTCGCGCGAGGGATGAGCGGAACGCAGTGGAGCGAATCGGCTGGGGAGGGTGTGGTGCGGTTTCCATTGCCACCGGCGATAGTGAACTGCATGCCAGCAGAACCACCGTCATCTCACGCACCAGAAACCGCAATCCGCCGCGATAGCTGAGAAACCGCCACGGTGGTCCACGTGACAACCGCAACCACACGAGACGGACTCCGACGGCTTTTACCGCGCTCCCTGCTAGAACCGACTATGACCGAGGTCGCAGAACGTGTCGCCGTTCCGTGCCCCTCGTGTGCGACGGGTGAGACCGTCCACGAGGTGCTCAAAGAGCGCGGCGACATGTACACGGTACGCTGTACGGAGTGCAGTCACGTCCACAAGGAACGAATCGAGGAGGAGGAGACGGTGAACGTCAAGGTCGTCGTCAGCCAGGACGGCGAGTCCTTCACGGCGCGGGTCGACGCCCCCGCCGAGGAGACCGTCGCGGTCGGGGAGGAGTTCATCCTCGACACCGAGGAGGCCATCATGACGGTGCGCATCACCGACCTCGAGGTCGGCAAGGAACAGCGCACCGACGAGGCGCTCGCGAAGGACGTCGACGTGTTCTGGACCCGCGCGGTCGGGAACGTCGGCGTGAACGTGACCATCCACCCGCGCGACGGCCGGAACAACGAGACCCGCGCGGAGAAGGTCCACGTCCCCGGCGACTACGAGTTCACCGTGGGCGAGACGGAGGTGTTCGGTGAGAACGAGTTCACCGTGAAGGGTATCGCGGTCCGCCAGGACGCCGAGGGCTACCATCAGGACCACCTCAACCACGCCGGTGACACCGTCATCGCGAAGGACGCAAAGCGCGTCTACGCGTGGGACGAGGAGACGACGGCCTGGTCCGCCTGGTAGACCACGCCCCGCCAGCGTTTCGCTTCTCCAACGCGAACCGATTTCAGGCTCGCGAACCAACGGTACCACGACCGGAGACACCAATGTCCACCGATTTCGAGGCCGCCCGCGAGTCACTGGCCGACGCACTCGCCCGCCGACAGCACATCCAGCGCGAGTCGACGCTCGACGCGATGCGGGCCGTCCCTCGCCACGAGTTCGTGCCGCCGAAACGCCGGCACGAGGCGTACGCCGACCGCCCGCTGCCCATCGGCGACGGGGCGACCATCAGCGCGCCGCACATGGTCGCCATCATGGTCGACGAACTCGCCCTGGAGCCGGGCGACCGTGTCCTCGAAATCGGCACGGGCTGTGGCTATCACGCCGCCGTCACCGCCGAAATTGTCGGCGCGTCGAACGTCTTCTCCGTGGAGTACAGCGGGCGACTCGCCAGAGAGGCCCGAGAGCGGCTGAACCGTCTGGGCTACGGCGACGTCTCGATTCGCGTCGGCGACGGGCGCGAAGGCTGGCCCGAGCACGCGCCCTACGACGCGGCGTATCTGACCTGCGCCGCGAACGAGTTCCCACCCGACGTGGTCGAGCAGGTCCGCCCCGGTGGGCGACTGCTCGCGCCCATCGGGACCACCAGCCAGCGACTCGTCGCGGCGACCCGCCGGGCTGACGGGTCCCTGGAGACGGCGGACCGCGGCGGCGTCCGCTTCGTCAGGATGCAAGGTTGACGTAGCCGGCCGACGATTGCTCGGGTATGAGCGAGCAGACGGACACGAGCACGGAGACGCTGTTCTTGCTGTGGGCCGCCCGCGAGACGGGTGTGCTCGACGCGCTCGTCGCCGACGCCGACACGCCCGCCCAGGTCGCGGCTCGAACCGGTATCACCGAGCGTGCCGCCCGCCTGACCGTCGAGACACTGGCCGACGAGGGGTTCTTCAAACTGGTCGAGGGCGCGTACGAGCCGACGAACAGGGCACTGGGATTCCTGGCGGCGAGCGACCTCCGGTCGGTGAGCCGGCTCCCCCACGAACTCGACGTTCTCGCTGCGCTTCGAGAGCTCCCCGAGACCATGCAGAGCGGGGAGCCGCCGGCCGACGTGACCGACGCCGCCGATGCCATCTGGAACGACCTCGGCCACGTGCAGGCGACCGACGTGGCTACGGTCCGCGCCAGCGTGACCGCCGCCCAGCACGCGGTCGCCAGCCCCGGCGGGCCCCGCAGCGCGAACAGGGTACTCGACGTGGGTGGTGCACCCGGTCCATATGCCGTCGAGTTCGCGACCCGCGGGTACGACGTGACGCTCTTGGACACCGCGGAACGACTGGCCGAGAGCGAGTCGTTGCTCGCGCACGAACCGGTCGAGACAGTCACCGGGGACCCGGAAGCACTGGACCCCGAAGACGGGGAGATGGCCTTCCCCGTGGTCGACTGCGTCTTCGTCCCGATGCGGACCCACGAGTTCGACGCCGAGACGAACCGGCGGCTGGTCTCGCGCGCCCACGACGTGCTCACTGGCGGCCGAGACGTCGCCGAGAGCGGCGATTCGACAGGCTGGCTCGTCGTCGTCGATTACCTCCGCGACCGCTCGCCCCGGGCCAGCGCCACAGCGGTCACCGAGTTGGCGACTGGAACCGGCGCGTGCTACACTGGTGACCAGTACCGCGAGTGGTTCGATACGGCTGGCTTCCGGGCGATACAGGTCCGTGACGTGCCCGGAACCGACAGACAGGTCGTCCTCGGTCAGGCGCGATATTGATATGCGTGCACCACCGAGGCCGACGTATGGAGCACGCGGTGTTGCGCGACGACATGGTCGACAGCCTCGAACACGATGCGAAGGGCGTCGTGTCGACAGAGGCCGTCGGCCTCGCCTTGCGGGAGGTTCCCCGCCACGAGTTCGTCGCGGACGACCGTCGGGCCTACCTCGACCAGGCCCACGACCACGGCGGCACGACCGTCCTCGCGCCGAACCTCGTCGCCAGACTGTTCGAAGCGCTGGCTATCGAGGCAGACGACTCGGTCCTCATCGTCGGTGCGGGCGTCGGCTACACCGCCGCCGTCGCCGCCGAACTCGCCGGGGCGCGGCACGTCCACGCCGTCGACATCACGCGCCACGTCGTCTACGACGCCCGGACGAACCTCGCCTCGGCCGGCTACGAGGACGTGTTCGTCGACTGTCGCGACGGTGCCCGCGGCCTGCCCGAGTACGCCCCCTTCGACAGGATACTCGTCGAGGCGGCCGCCGTCGACCCGCCACGAGCCCTCGTCGACCAGCTCGCTGACGATGGACGGCTCGTCATGCCTCGCGGGGTCGGCGAGCAACACATCGTCGCGGTCGAAGGTGGCGAGCAGGTCGACAGCTACGGCCCGGTCGCGTTCGCGCCCCTGCTCGTGGACGGCGAGCAGGCGGGGGCCATCGAACGAAACCGAACGGCGAGGGAGGACCGCGAGCGGGCGGCCCAGGCGGTCCAGCGCGGCTGGGAGTACGACTGGATAGAGTGGGACTGATTCTGGGTACGACCGCTACTCCTCGATGACGAGGATGACCGTGTTCGCACGCTGGTCGGCGTACTCGCTGCCGGCGGGCGGTTTGATGTCGATTTCGAGCGTGCCCTCTTCCTGATTCGGTCCGAGCGTCGGCGCGATGTCGACCGTCGCGTGCCCTTCTGGACCCGTCTTCGCGGTCCGTATCCCGTCCAGTTTCGCGGTCTCGCCTTTCACGACGACGGTCGCACCGGCGACGGGGTCACCGTTCGTGTCGACGACGGTGATGGTCACGGACTGCTCGCCGGGCGTGACCACGTCGGGACTGGGCTGGGCGTCGACTTCGGTGACGGCGAGGCCGCCGATGCCGGAGATCATGTTCATCATCACGGAGAGGCTGGCGACGCCGACGACGAGGGCGATGACGAGTCGGATGGGTAGTCCTTCGATGGCGCGGGTATCGTGCCGGAGGCGGTCGAATCGGAGGTGGTCGAGAGTCATGCCGGGGTTGGCCCCGTTCTGGTATTTGAATGGTCGGCTGCTGGTCGCTGATGTCGGTGGTGTCGGCGGTGTCGGTGGTGTCGGCGGTGTCGGTGGTGTCGGTGGTTCTTCAGTCGGAGTCGTGGGCAGTGTCGGCCAGCAGTTTACTCGCGCTGGTGGAACTGGGACCGCCACCGCCCGCCACCGCCCGGCACAGCACCGAACCACGCCCTCCCCAGCCGACTCCCTCCACTACGCTTCACTCCGTTCCGGTCGTCCACCGTGAGAGCAAGCTCTCACGAGCCCGCTCTCGCTACCGCTCGTGCGGACCTCGCGCGGATTCGGCTCGCGACCTCACTGGCGTTCAGCACGCTCGCCAGCGCGCGCCATCCGGTCGTCCGGGCCAGCACACGAACCTTCAAACCCGATACCGCACCCAGACCGGCCATGGTCGTCATCGGGCGGGACGCGGACGAGACGGGCGCAACGGTCGACTTCGGGCACTTCAGGGCACCGGACGGGAGCCACGGGGCCAGGGTCGAACTGGACTGTGAGTTCCCCCACGCGGGGGTGGTCGTCGGGAAACGCGGGTACGGGAAGTCCTACACGCTCGGGGTCGTCGCGGAGGGACTGGCCCTGGCCACGGGTGTCGCACCCGTGGTCGTCGACCCCCTGGGCGTCTTCACGACGCTCGATTCCGGCCCGGTTCCGGCCACGGTCGTGTCCGACCCGCGAGTCGCCGCGTCGACCCTGCCGCCGCGGTCGTGGTGCGACTTGCTGGGACTGGACCGGGACTCGGCGGCCGGTTCGGTCGTCTGGCAGGCCGCGGCCGGTGCCGACACGCTGGCAGGGATGTGCCGCCGAATCGACGACGTAGACTGTGGACCGGTCGCGCGACGCACCGCCCGGAACCACTTCGCGCTCGCCGACTCGTGGGACGTCTTCGCGCCGGATGGGCTCGACGCCGCCGTCCTCGGGTCCGGTGACGCGACCGTCCTCGACCTCTCTGGACATCCTCCGACGGCGATGAACGCCGTCGTCCGTGCGGTCGCGTCGGCGCTGTACGAGGCGCGCGTTGCGGGCTCCATTAGCAGGCTCCCGTGGCTGCTCTGTGACGAGGCGCACGTGTTCTTCGACGGGGTCGCCGCCCCGGCGCTCCGGACGCTGCTGACGAGGGGTCGCCAGCCCGGGGTGAGCCTGCTGGCCGCGACGCAGCGACCCGGAGCGTTGCCTGCGGTCGCCATCTCACAGGCCGACCTCGTCGTGGCGCACCGACTCACCGACCATACCGACCGCGAGGCACTCGACCGCGCACGCCCGGCGTACGCGGGAGACAGCCTCACCGCTGGCATGCCGACCCGACCGGGAGACGTGACGGTTGTCGACGACACGGGCGAGGCCGTCCACGCGGTTCGTGTCCGAGAGCGCGAGACACCCCACGGCGGGTCGAGTCCACGGGCTGGAACGGCTGCTGGCACCCTCGACCAGCGCCCGAGTCTCAAATGAACGTTTGAGTCTCCACCGGCGTTAAGTCCGGTCCGGTGCTACAGTGAGGTGTCGACAGGAACCGCCGCCCACTGTCATCCCCCGCACATCCACCGCCGCTCCTGTCGGCACAGCCAACCCCTCGACACCGGCGTCGTCGCCCCGATGCCCGGTGTTTCCGCCCCCCGGTCACTGGACCCTGTCCACGACCGTGGGTGCCCGTTTCTTGACGTCAGATACGTGACGATTACACTCTCACAGGTCTATCAATAATCTGTCTAAAGTGTCTGTAATGGACAAACAGCTATTTTGGTTTACGTGTCCCTTATTGGAACGGTCGTGCAACAGTGGCGTGCATGTCAGACGAAAAGTCCCTCCAGCGCCGGACGTTCCTGAAAGCGACCGGTGGCGCCGCAACCGCCCTGACCCTCGCCGGCTGTTCGACCACAGACGACGCCGGAACGAGCGACAACGGTACCGACGACACCGACGGCACCGGTGGCACCGACGACACCAGCGGCACCGACGACTCCGAGAAGGTCGACGGGAACCCCGACGCGACGCTCCAGCTCACCAACGCGACGATGAGCACCATGGACCCCATCAAGGCCACCGACACGGCCTCCGGTGAGGTCATCCAGCAGGTGTTCGACGCCCTGATGAACTACCCCGACGCGCGCATCGAGGTCGAACCACTCCTCGCGACGGACTACCAGGTCTCCGAGGACTTCACGACCTACACCTTCAATCTCAAAGAGGGGGCGAAGTTCCACAACGGGAAGACCGTCACCGCACAGGACTTCGTCTACTCGTTCGAACGCCTCGCGGCCTCCGACAACTCTCGCCGGGGCTACTTCATCCTCGACTCGATGTCCGTCGAGCACGAGACGACGACCACCACGAACGAGGACGGTGAGGAGGTCGAGGTGTACAAACCCGGCACGCTCGGGGTGAACGCCGTCGACGACACGACCCTGGAGATCAACCTCTCGGGGCCGTTCCACTCCTCGCTCGAGATGCTCGCCTACACCGCCTTCGCCGCCCTTCCAGAGGGCATCATCGGCGACGTCGAGGGCTACGACGGCGAGATGAAACACGCGACGTTCGCGACCGAGAACCCCATCGGGTCGGGGCCGTTCAAATTCGACAAGTGGGAGACGAACACCATGGCGTCCGTCTCCCGGTTCGAAGACTACCACGGCGAGACCGCGACCGTGGCAGGTGTCCACTGGCAGATAATCACCGACCCCGACGCGCTGTACAACTACGGCCAGAACAAGAACTCCGACCTGCCCTCGATACCGACGTCGAAGTACGACCCGAGCAAGGTCAGCGTCGAGACCACCGACGACCTCGGTCGCCAGGTGGGTAGCTACGGCCCGATGCGCAACGGTGAGAGCGTGGACTACCTCTCGGTCCCCACCATCAACACGTTCTACATCGGCATGAACGCCAAGAACGTCGAGCGCCCCGCACGCAAGGCCATCGCCTACGCCATGAACCAGAAAGAGGGCGTAGAGCAGGTGTTCAAGGGTCGTGGTGAAGCCGCGTACCACTTCACCCCGCCCAGCATCTACCCCGGCGGGAACAAGGCGTACCAGAAGCACGCCGAGGAGAACTATCCGTACGGCTACAACGAGACGGACCTCGAGTCCGCCCGGCAGGTCATGGAAGACGCCGGCTACGGGCCGAACAACAAGTACGAGGTCACGTTCACGACCTACAAGTCCGATACGTGGCAGGGGCTCGGGAAGCTGCTGCGTGACAAGCTCAGCACTGCCCACATCAACATGAAACTCGAGGAGGCCCCCTTCGCGACGCTCCTCAACCGCGGTCGCCAGGGGAACCTCGCCGCGTACTCCCTCGGCTGGGTGATGGACTGGCCCGCACCGGACAACTTCTGGGGCCAGCTCGCGCCGCCGAGCATCACCGACACCACTGGCGGTGCCGGTGGTGCGTACGTCGACTGGGACGACGCGTCTGGCAACGGCTCGACCCGGGCGAAGAAGGCCTGGGAGACCATCCAGAACAACCAGGCTCCGACCGACGCCGACGCCAAGAAACGCAACGAGGCGTACGTCACGCTCGAAGAGGCAAACTGGGAGGACATGGTCCTCCTGCCGGCCTACCACCGGGTCGACGAACGCTTCGCGTACGACTGGGTCGACATCAACAAGTTCGGTGCCGGCGGCACCTCGCGCCAGAAGTTCAACACCGTCAGTGTCGGCGACCGGAGCTGACGTCCCGACCACGCTGTTCACTCTGTCGTCCTTTTTCGTCGGAATCGCCGACCGCTGTCGGAGCGACAGCCACGCCTCTCGGGAGTTGGTTCGTCAGGAAGGGGGGTTGGGGGGAGTATGGGGGTGGCGACAGCGGTTCGCTGCTAATTCGCCAATTGGTGGTATGGGAGGAACGGGATTAACCGTTTATTCTAGCCTATTTGTGTCCGGGAACAGGGGGCTCTAATCAATTAGAGTCAGATTCGAATACGGACGTGACGAGTTTGCGTTCGGCCGCACGCAGGTGATAGTGGTACGTGGGCGGCGTCACGTCGAGCGCCTCTGCGAGCTTCTCGCCCGTGACCCCACGCGGCCAGGCGTAGAAGCCAGCGTAGAACGCGGCCTGGAGCGCTTCGAACTGTCGTTCGGTCAGTTCGTTCTCGACCCACGTCCGCAGGTCGCGGTTCTTCCGTGCGGTCCGGGTCGTCTCCCGGCGCGCACCCAGTTCGGTGCCGGGGTAGGTCTCCTGGATGTCGTTCCAGAGCCCGCGCGTGTCACCACCCTGGGGCAGTTCGACGAGCAGTTCGGTGACCCCGTCGCTCGCGTCGAGTTCACGGAGCGACCCGTCGTACTCGCGGAGCAACTCGAACAGCTGGGGTTCCGCTAACCGGATCTCGAACAGCGTCCGCTGGTCCTCTTCGTCCTCCGTGATGCGGGTGATCGAGGTGACCGCCGACCAGTCCGCGACGGTCTCCTCGACCGTGGCCGGGTCCGTCCCCGTCACGGTCACGAAACAGAGGTGCGTCCCGTCCGGGCGTGCGATTGCCCCGTCGAGCGAGAGCGTCCCCCCTACCTGCTTCGAGAGCCGACTGAACGAGAGTCGTTCGTCGTCGACGAGGAACTCGAGTTCGATACGGCTGTCCGTCACGAGCGCCCGGGTCCGTTCGACCGCGTGGATGGCGTACCCGATGGTCTGGCCCAGTTCCGCCAGCACCTCGACCTCGCGGTCGGTGACCGTCTCGGGCGTCGAGACGTGCAACACGAGGACGCTGTACACCCGCTCGTTGTCCACCAGTGGGACCGCGACGACCGTCTGGAAACCGTAGGTCAGCGACTCGGTCCGTCGTTCCTCCCACGCCGGGGCGTTCAGGACGTTCTCGACGACCTGTACCGAGCGCTCCTCGGTGGCCAGTCTGCAGAGTTCGCCTTCCGGCGTGGAGACGTCTGCCGTGTCACCGACACGGTCCATGTAGTTCGCGTCCGCGTCGGCCCACACCAGCGGCGACATCGACTCCGTCGCCGGGTCGACCTCACCGACCCACGTACACACGTACGGGTCCGCGTCGGCGAGCCGGTCACACACTGCCTGCTCGATCTCCCGGCGCGTCGACGCCTGGGCGACCGCCCGGTTCACGTCCCGGACGATATTGTTCGTGTGGTTCAACTTCCGGAGCTCGTCGTTCTGGCGACTCAGTGTCCGGTCGTGGTCGCGGAGCAACTGCTCGCGCTCGGCCCGGTCGAGCGCCGCCTCGGTGTTCGCCGCCAGGATGTGCATCATCTCGACGGTCGACTCGTCGAACCCGTCGACGACGCCACTCGCGGCCACGATGGCTCCGTGCGTCCCGAGCGGGATGACGAGTTCACTCTCGACGCCCGGTGCGAGTCGCCCGTCGTCGCTGCTCACGTCGTCGTAGTACCGTGACTCGCCCGCACTGAACGTCTCCCAGACGTTGCTGTCGCCGCGTTCGATGGCCGGCGGCGACTCCAGCAACTCGGCGGTACTCGGCGTCGTCGCGACTGGTTCCAGCCTGCCGACGTCGCTATCGAAACGGTAGACGACCATCGCGCTCAGCCCGAGCAGGTCCGCGGCCGTCCTGGCCGTCGTCTCGCAGATCTCCTCGGACGCTTCCGCCCGCATCAGGTCACGCGTCGTCTCGTGGAGCGTGTTCAGGGTCTGCTCGTACTGCTTGCGCTCGGTGATGTCCGTCGCGATAGTCAACACCGCGTGCTCGCCCTGGTACTCGATGGCCCGCGACGTCGTCTCGACGTGCTTGACCTCACCGTCTTCCGTGACGATACGGCGCTCGCGCCGCGTCGGTTCGACCGCGCCCCGCTCGACCTCCTCGATGACCGACTCGACCTCGTCGATGTCGGCTGCGTGGATGATGTCCGAGACGGACTTCTCCAGGACCGCGTCCGCACTCTCTGCCCCGAGCAAGGAGACGACCGCCGGGTTCGCGTACACGACGTCGAGGTCCCGATGGACCAGAATCGGGTTCGGTGACACCTCGACCAGCGTCCGATACCGTTCGCTGCTCTCGCGACGCTCGTTCTCGATGACGGTCCGCTCGACCGCACTCGCGAGCACCGTCCCGACGTTCTGCAGGAAGGTCACGTCGTCCTGGGTGAACTTCCGGTGGGTGGTCGCGTGAGCTTCGAGGACGCCCCACGTCTCCCCTCGGAGCCCGATTGCCACGCACGCACCACTTCGCACGTCAGCCTCCAGCATCGCGTCGTTCTGCTCGAAACGCGTTTCGTCGCGGACGTCGTCGACGACGACGACCGGCGTGTCTTCAGTGTCGACCACGTGGCGCGCCTGGGCAGACGGGGCGGCCCCGGCAGCCCAGCCGACCTCCGCCTCTGGCAGGAGTTCACCCGTCGACTCGTGCCGTCGTAACACCCGGACGTGACTCACGTCCAGTGCGCGTGCGACCCGTCGAACCGTCGTCTCGAACAGCACGTCGAGCTGGGGCTCGTTCAGCGCCTGCTGCCCGATGGTCGCCACCGCCTCCTGCTGTCTGACCCGGTCACGGAGTGCGCTCTCGGTGCGATACTGCGACACCGCGTTCCCGATCTGGTTCGCCAGCAGGGTGAACCGATCACGTCCCGGTTTCTTCTGTAGATACTGCGTGACACCCGCCGCGATGGCCTCACTGGCGATCTCCTCCGACCCTTTCCCCGTGAACAGGATGAACGGCAACCGTTCGTCACGCTGCCTGACCGACTCGAGCAACTCTAGCCCGTTCATGACGGGCATGTCGTAGTCACTCACGATGCAGTCGACCGCTCGCCCCTCATCGAGTGCTGCCAGTGCAGCTTCCCCATCGGAAACTGGGACCACGTCGAGTGAGGGGCTCTCGAGCTCCAACATCGCCTTCGACACGTCCGCGAAGTCCGGGTCGTTGTCGACGAAGAGTACCGTCACCTCCTCGGTCGTCGGGCCTCGTTGCTCGAACCGACCGATTCCGTCCTGCGCCATACCCTGTCTATGCATGCAGGGTACTAAACGATTAGAGTCTGATGGCGTGTATTTCTCCGGTTCGGAGACGTCTCGCCCCGGCTGGAAGACGGTAGAACGAGCGCGAAAACCGCTGTTCGTGGCGTTGAACTGGAAGAAGCCCGCGAGGCAGGATTTGAACCTCACTCGCACGGTCTCGCTACCGCGAGCTGCGTGCTCGCTGGTTCAAATGCCTTGTCAGCGTGTTCGACGAACTCGTTGTGCTCGCAACACAGCAAAGCTGGTTGCTCGAGAGTTGAGTTCGTCAGAAAGCGCCCGAGGCGGGATTTGAACCCGCGTCACGACCGTGACAGGGTCGTATGATGGGCCACTACACCACCCGGGCTCCCTGCACTCATTGCTAACTGCCGGGTACTTTTATGCCTTTTCAATCGTCGGCCCTGTGTCCCGTGTTCGCACTGTCGCCGAAATCGCGAAGCCGGAGCTACACGGTCGGGTCTGAAAGAATGAACCGACGAAGGTCGCCGAGTCTTAGAGACGGACGACGTTCGCGGCGCGCGGACCCTTGGGGGAGTCCTCGATTTCGAATTCGATCTCTTCGCCCTCTTCGAGGTCCGGTCCGCCAACGTCCTCCATGTGGAAGAAAACGTCCTCGTCCGCGTCCTCGGTGTCGATAAAGCCGTAACCGCCAGTGTCGTTGAAGAAGTCAACCTTGCCTGTCGCCATTGCTTCTGATGAGACCAGCCCCGGACGGATAAGGGTTCCGAGAGGTGCAGTACCACGATTGGGGGGTTCCTGCGCCGGTCAACCGAATCGGCAACCGACCTCGTACTCGGCTGCCAAGTTGATTCGGGACCGTGGTGCCCTCGGGTGCGGGTCTGTGACGCGGAGCCGCATCTCTCCGGACCCGGTGTCTGCAATCGGAACCCAGTAGACCTGCTCCATCTCTCGTGAGTGGACGGCGTACGCGTGGATTTCGTCCGCGGTGTCGTCCGTGTCCACCCGTCCGTCGGTTCCGACGGTCGAACTGTAGAGCCTGAACCGCACCGCGCCGTTCACCCAGCTTCCGGTCTTGCACTGCACGCGGTAGCAGTCGTCACCGTCGTCGACGACCATATCGTACCGGTCGCTGTCACCGAAGGGCACCGACACCGAGAGTCCAAGGCGCATCAGTTCGCCGAGAATGACCGCCTCGGTCTCGTCCCCTTTTCGAGATGGGTTCATGCCGATTCTGGGTCGATATCGTTGATAATCTCTCAGTCGGAGACGGCTCTGGTCGAAACTGGGGAGAGACGGTTCGGGAGCGGCTGCTCGTGGCATTGAAATCGAAGAAGCGCCCGAGGCGGGATTTGAACCTCACTCGCACGGTCTCGCTACCGCGAGCTGCGTGCTCGCTGGTTCAAATGCCTTGTCAGCGTGTTCGACGAACTCGTTGTGCTCGCAACACAGCAAAGCTGGTTGCTCGAGGGTTGAGTTCGTCAGAAAGCGCCCGAGGCGGGATTTGAACCTCACTCGTTCCGCTTCGCTTCACTCGCTGGTTCAAATCCTCTGTTGGGACTTTCCCGCTCACGGAGACGAGCACACGCTCCGCGGTGCTCGTCGGAATAGTTCGCTCGAAAAGCGCCCGAGGCGGGATTTGAACCCGCGTCACGACCGTGACAGGGTCGTATGATGGGCCACTACACCACCCGGGCTTCCTGCAATCATCCGTTTCGCAGTCGCAGTATTAAGGCTTTCCAATCGATGGACGTGTGGTAGGGGAGGGCGTGGGGCAAACCATTTAGTAGAGTAGTGCAATCGTGGAACTGTAACATCTATTCGCAACTGGGACACCTCTGTCCTGCGAACCCCCCGTCGGGCTGACGGGAACCGATAGTGCTAAGTCTCGGACGACTTGGCAAGCGTTAAATGGGTCCCACTAATAGTGACCTGTAGTATCTCGTGACAGCCGCTTCTCCCTCTGGCCAGACACACCCATGGTAGACGTAAGCCAACATGAAATGGTTCCGGAGCACACCGTCCTCGACGACGACGAACTCGAGGATGTGCTCACGGAGTACGACATCGATAGTACAGACCTTCCGAAGATCAAGCGCACGGACCCTGCGCTCCCCGACGACGCCGAGGTCGGCGACGTAATCAAAGTCGTTCGGAACTCACGAACAACAGACGAAGCCGTAGTATACCGACTCGTGGTGGAGTGAATAATGGACCGAGCAAAACGACGCGCGATTTCGAAAGAGTACTTCTCGAAGGATAGACTCGCAGAACACCACTTCCGGTCGTTCAACGCGTTCCTGCTGCGGGGCATGCAGGAGGTCGTCGACGAGAAGGCGACCATCGAGACGGACATCGGCGACAAGGAAGGTGAAGAGCCCGTCCACGTCGAGCTGGGCGACGTTCGCGTCGTGACCCCGCGTGTGCGCGAGGCCGACGGCTCCGAAGAACTGCTGTACCCGCAGGAAGCCCGTCTGCGCAACATCACCTACTCCGCGCCCGTGTTCATGGAGATGTCCATCGTGAAGGGTGAGGAAGGTGAAGAGCGCGTGGTCGACTCCACCGAGACGAAGGTGGGCCGGATGCCCATCATGGTCGGCTCCGAGAAGTGTAACATCGCGGGCTTCTCGGACGAGGAACTCATCGAGATCGGTGAAGACCCGGCCGACCCCGGTGGCTACTTCATCGTCAACGGGTCCGAGCGCGTCCTGATGACGAGCGAGGACCTCGCGCCGAACAAGATTCTCGCGGAGTACGACACCAAGTACGGTGACGAGATTCAGGTCGCGAAGACGTTCAGCCAGCGCCGGGGCTACCGGGCACTCGTGCTGACCGAGCGCAACCGCGAAGGTCTGCTGGAGGTCTCGTTCCCGTCGGTCTCGGGCAGCATCAACTTCGTTACGCTCGTGCGCGCGCTCGGGCTCGAATCGGACGAGGAGATCGTCCACCGCGTCAGCGACGACCCCGAGGTCGTCAAGTACATGCTGGAGAATCTGGAAGCGGCCGAAGTCCAGACCCAGGAAGGCGCGATCGAGAAGCTCGGGAAGCGCGTCGCCTCCGGGCAGGGCAAGAACTACCAGCTCAAGCGGGCGAACTACGTCATCGACCGGTACCTCCTCCCGCACCTCCACGAGGACGGCGTCGAGGAAGAGGACGTGCGCATCAACAAGGCGTTCTACCTCTGCCGGATGGCCGAGGCGTGTTTCGAGCTCGCACTGCAGCGCCGCGACTCCGACGACAAGGACCACTACGCGAACAAGCGTCTCAAGGTGTCCGGCGACCTGATGAAGGACCTGTTCCGGACGGCGCTGAACAAGCTGGCACGTGACGTGAAGTACCAGCTCGAACGCGCGAACATGCGCAACCGGCAACTGTCGGTGAACACGGTCGTGCGCTCGGACGTGCTGACCGAGCGCCTGGAGCACCCCATCGCGACGGGGAACTGGGTGGGTGGCCGCTCCGGCGTCTCCCAGCTGGTCGACCGGACGGACTTCATGGGTGTGCTGTCGCACCTTCGCCGCCTGCGCTCGCCGCTCTCGCGGTCGCAGCCGCACTTCGAGGCACGCGACCTGCACGCGACCCAGTGGGGTCGCATCTGCCCCTCCGAGACCCCGGAGGGACCGAACTGTGGGCTGGTGAAGAACTTCGCGCAGGCCATGGAGCTGTCGCAGAACATCGAAGACGAACAGGCGCTCAAGCGTGAGCTCGCGTCGATGGGGGTACAGGGCATCCCCGGACTCGAGGGACAGGGACAGGAGCAACCTGCGGACGACTAAACAATGGCAAGCCAACAGCGAGAAGCGAAAGTCTACGTCAACGGTAGTCTGGTCGGGACACATCCCGAACCACACCAGCTAGCAGAACAGATTCGAGAGGCCCGTCGTCTGGGCGACGTCTCCGAGATGGTCAACGTCTCGGTCAAAGACCGCACCAGAGAGGTCATCATCAACGCGGACGCAGGTCGTGCCCGTCGGCCGCTGCTCGTCGTCGAGAACGGCGAGCCGCTCATCTCCGAGGAGGAGTTCGAGGCGGTCCAGAACGGCGAACTGGAGTTCGACGACCTCGTCGAACACGGCTACGTCGAGTTCATCGACGCCGAGGAGGAAGAGGACATCTACGTCGCCGTCGACACCGACGACCTCAACGAGGACCACACGCACCTCGAGGTCGACCCGCAGCTCATCTTCGGTATCGGCGCGGGGATGATTCCGTACCCGGAACACAACGCCTCGCCGCGTATTACCATGGGTGCAGGGATGATCAAGCAGTCGCTGGGGCTGCCCGCAGCGAACTACCGCATCCGCCCGGACACGCGCCAGCACCTGCTGCACTACCCGCAGCTCTCGATGGTGAAGACCCAGACCACCGAACAGATCGGCTACGACGACCGTCCGGCGGCCCAGAACTTCACCGTCGCGGTCATGTCCTACGAGGGCTTCAACATCGAGGACGCACTGGTCCTGAACGGTGGCTCGGTCGACCGCGCACTCGCTCGTTCGCACTTCTTCCGTACCTACGAAGGCGAGGAGCGCCGGTACCCCGGCGGTCAGGAGGACCGGTTCGAGATTCCGAGCCAGGACGTGCGTGGTGCGCGCGGTGAGGAAGCGTACACGCACCTCGACGAGGACGGCCTGGTCAACCCCGAGACGCGCGTCGACGAGAACGACGTGCTGCTCGGCAAGACGTCGCCGCCGCGGTTCCTCGAGGAGCCGGACGACATGGGTGGGCTCTCGCCGCAGAAGCGCCGGGAGACCTCGGTCACCATGCGCTCGGGCGAGTCCGGTGTCGTCGACACCGTGACCCTGATGGAGGGCGAGGACGGCTCGAAGCTCTCGAAGGTGTCCGTGCGCGACCAGCGTATCCCGGAACTCGGGGACAAGTTCGCGTCGCGACACGGCCAGAAGGGTGTCGTCGGCCACATCGCACCGCAGGAGGACATGCCCTTCACGCAGGAGGGTGTGGTCCCGGACCTCATCGTCAACCCGCACGCGCTGCCGTCCCGCATGACGGTCGGGCACGTGCTGGAGATGCTCGGCGGCAAGGTCGGTGCACTCGAGGGCCGACGTGTCGACGGGACGCCCTTCACGGGCGAGGACGAGTGGGAGATTCGCGGCGGCCTCGAGGAGGCCGGCTTCAAGTCCTCGGGCAAGGAGATAATGTACTCCGGCGTCACCGGCGAGAAGATTGAAGCGGAAATCTTCGTCGGGGTCATCTTCTACCAGAAGCTCTACCACATGGTCTCGAACAAGCTGCACGCCCGTTCACGCGGGCCGGTGCAGGTGCTCACGCGCCAGCCGACCGAGGGTCGCGCCCGCGAGGGTGGCCTGCGTGTCGGTGAGATGGAGCGTGACGTGCTCATCGGGCACGGTGCCGCGATGGCGCTCAAGGAACGCCTGCTCGACGAGTCCGACCGCGAGTTCATCAACGTGTGTGGCCAGTGTGGGATGAGCGCGGTCGAGAACGTCGACCAGCGGCGTGTCTACTGCCCGAACTGTGGCGAGGAGACGGACATCCACGAGATAGAGATGTCCTACGCGTTCAAGCTCCTGCTCGACGAGATGAAGGCGCTCGGTATCGCTCCGCGACTGAAACTGGAGGACGCAGTCTAACATGGTAAGCTCACAGACACCGAAGGAGATCGGCGAAATCAACTTCGGATTGATGGACCCGGAGGAGTACCGAGAGATGTCCGCCACGAAGATCATCACGGCGGACACCTACGACGACGACGGCTTCCCCATCGACATGGGGCTGATGGACCCGCGACTGGGGGTCATCGACCCCGGTCTGGAGTGCAAGACCTGCGGGAAGCACTCGGGCTCCTGTAACGGGCACTTCGGCCACATCGAACTGGCCGCGCCCGTCATCCACGTCGGGTTCACGAAGCTCATCCGCCGCCTGCTCCGCGGTACCTGCCGCGAGTGTGCGCGGTTGTGCCTCACCGAGGACGAGAAAGAAGAGTTCCGCCAGCAACTCACGCAGACGCGACGACTCAGTGGCGACCTCAACGACGTGACGAAGGCCGCCATCCGGCAGGCCCGCAAGAAGGACCGCTGTCCGCACTGCGGCGAGATTCAGTTCGACATCCAGCACGAGAAGCCGACCACGTACTACGAGGTCCAGCAGGTCCTCACTGGTGAATACTCCCAGCGCATCGCTGCCGCGATGCAGCCCGACCCCGACGACGAGGAGGACGAGGGGATGGGCCGCGAGGAACTCGCCAACGAGACCGGTATCGACCTCTCTCGGGTCAACCAGATCCTCTCGGGCGAGTTCCGCCCACGCGAGTCCGACCGCAAGAAGCTGGAGAAGGCGCTCGGTATCGACCTCACCGAAGAGGACATGAACAAGCTGATGCCCTCGGACATCCGCGACTGGTTCGAGGACATCCCGGACGAGGACATCGAGGTGCTGGGTATCAGCTCCGAGAAGTCCCGTCCCGAGTGGATGATTCTGACGGTGCTGCCGGTCCCGCCGGTCACCGCCCGCCCCTCGATTACGCTGGACAACGGCCAGCGTTCCGAGGACGACCTGACCCACAAGCTGGTCGACATCATCCGCATCAACCAGCGGTTCATGGAGAACCGTGAGGCCGGTGCGCCCCAGCTCATCATCGAGGACCTGTGGGAGCTGCTCCAGTACCACGTCACGACGTTCATGGACAACGAGATCTCGGGCACCCCACCGGCGCGACACCGCTCCGGTCGCCCGCTGAAGACGCTCTCCCAGCGTCTGAAGGGCAAGGAGGGCCGCTTCCGTGGCTCGCTTTCGGGGAAGCGTGTGAACTTCTCCGCGCGTACCGTCATCTCGCCGGACCCGACGCTCTCGCTGAACGAGGTCGGCGTCCCGGACCGGGTCGCAAAGGAGATGACCCAGACGATGAACGTCACCGAGCGCAACATCGAGGATGCGCGACGCTACGTCCGCAACGGCCCCGAGGGCCACCCGGGTGCGAACTACGTCCGGCGTGACGACGGTCGTCGCCTGAAGGTGACCGAGAAGAACTGCGAGGAGCTCGCCGAGAAGATCCTCCCCGGCTGGGAGGTCAACCGGCACCTCATCGACGGTGACATCGTCATCTTCAACCGGCAGCCGTCGCTGCACCGGATGTCCATCATGGCCCACGAGGTCGTGGTGATGCCGTACAAGACGTTCCGTCTGAACACCGTCGTCTGCCCGCCGTACAACGCAGACTTCGACGGTGACGAGATGAACATGCACGCGCTCCAGAACGAGGAAGCTCGTGCCGAGGCGCGCGTGCTCATGCGTGTGCAAGAGCAGATTCTCAGCCCGCGCTTCGGGCAGAACATCATCGGTGCCATCCAGGACCACATTTCCGGCACCTACCTGCTCACCCACGACAACCCACAGTTCAACGAGACGCAGGCGCTCGACCTGCTGCGTGCGACCCGCATCGACGAGTTGCCGGAACCGACCGGGCACGACGACGCGGACCGCCCGTACTGGACTGGCCGCCAGCTGTTCTCCGAACTGCTGCCGGACGACCTGAACATGGAGTTCACGTCGAACACGGGCGACACGGTCGTCATCGAGGACGGCCAGATGATCGAGGGCACCATCGACGAGGACGGCGTCGGTGCCTTCGGTGGCGAGGTCGTCGACACCATCGCGAAGGTGTACGGCATGACGCGTGCCCGCATCTTCATCAACGAGGTCGGGACGCTCGCGATGCGTTCGATCATGCACTTCGGGTTCTCTATCGGTATCGACAACGAGACGATCCCGGCGGAGGCCCAGGAGCGCATCGACGAGACCATCGGCGACGCGTACGACCGCGTCCAGGAACTCATCTCGACGTACGAGGCGGGCGAACTCGAGTCCCTGCCCGGGCGGACCGTCGACGAGACCCTGGAGATGAAGATCATGCAGACGCTCGGGAAGGCCCGTGACAACGCCGGTGACATCGCAGAAGAGCACTTCCAGGACGACAACCCGGCGGTCGTCATGGCCAACTCCGGTGCCCGTGGGTCGATGCTCAACCTGACCCAGATGGCCGGCTGTGTCGGCCAGCAGGCGGTTCGGGGCGAGCGCATCAACCGTGGCTACGAGGACCGTACCCTGAGCCACTACCAGAAGAACGACCTGAGTGCAGAGGCACACGGCTTCGTCGAGCACTCCTACACCGGCGGCCTGACCCCGCGGGAGTTCTTCTTCCACGCGATGGGTGGCCGCGAGGGCCTGGTCGACACGGCAGTCCGTACCTCCAAGTCCGGGTACCTCCAGCGTCGGCTCATCAACGCGCTCTCCGAACTGGAGACGCAGTACGACGGGACGGTCCGGGACACCTCGGACACCATCGTCCAGTTCGAGTTCGGTGAGGACGGCACCTCGCCGACCAAGGTCGCGTACGACGACGAGCACGGTATCGACGTGGACCAGATCGCGGACCGCGTGCTGGAAGCAGAGTTCGAGAGCGAGGACTCCCGGCTGGAGTTCCTCGGCGACAAGGCGCGCCCGACGAACCTCTCCGAGCACGGCGACTCACGTCGCAACCCGGACCTCCTGCAGGGGGTGGAATCCGATGATTGAACAGAGTCCAATCAGGCTCACAGCCGAGCGAAGCTCGGAGGTGAACGATGACTGAATTCGACGTATCCGAAGACGTAGAAGCCGTCGTCGAGGACACGGAGCTCCCGCGACGACTCAAAGACGAGGTGTACCGGACGATCGAAGAGCGAGGCGTGTCGGTCGAGAAGGCCGACGAAATCGCCCGGGCGGTCGAGCACCGCTACCTCGACACGCGGGTCGACCCGCTCGACCCCGTCGGAACGGTGAGTGCGCAGTCCATCGGGGAACCGGGGACGCAGCTCACGATGAACACGTTCCACTACGCGGGTGTCGCAGAGATCGACGTCACCCAGGGCCTGCCACGGCTCATCGAGCTGGTGGACGCCCGGAAGACGCCGGACACGCCGATGATGACGGTGTACCTCGAGGACGAGTACGCGACCGAACGCGAGCGTGCTCACGAGGTCGTCTGGCAGATCGAGGCGACGAAGATCCTCGCACTGGGTGACATCTCGACGAACGTCGCCGACATGCGCGTGCAGGTCAGCCTGAACCCGGACACGCTCCAGGAGCGCTGGCCGACGATGGACAGCACCGACGAGATCGCCGGCGAGGTCGCCGACATCATCGAGGACAGCCTCGGCGTGACGACGATCCAGCAGGGGACGAACATCGAGTTCGGCCCGGAAGAGCCCAGCTACCGCGACCTGCTCCAGCTGGTCGAGGAGCTGCGCGACATCACCTTCAAGGGCATCGAGGAGGTCACCCGCGTCGTCATCCGCAAGGAGGAGACCGACAGCGGCGAGGAGTTCGTCCTCTACACCGAGGGGTCGGCCTTCGGCGACGTGCTCACCATCGAGGGCGTCGACGCCTCGCGTTCGACGTGTAACAACATCCACGAGATCCACAAGGAACTCGGCATCGAGGCGGCCCGCGAGGCCATCATCGAGGAGACGAAGAACACGCTGGCAGAGCAGGGGCTCGAGGACGTGAACATCCGGCACCTGATGCTGGTCGCCGACATCATGACGAACCGTGGCGAAATCGAGTCCATCGGTCGCCACGGCATCTCCGGGTCGAAGGAGTCGGTGCTGGCACGTGCGGCGTTCGAGGTCACGGTCAATCACCTGCTCGACGCGGCCATCCACGGCGAGATAGACGACCTCAACGGTGTCACGGAGAACGTCATCGTCGGCAAGCCCATCAAGCTGGGGACGGGTGACGTGAACCTGAAGATGGGTTCGGTCAGCCGTCAGCCCGAACAGGCCGACTGATGGCTATCACGCTGTCCGACGAGGCGCGCCGTATCCTGGCGCTGTTCGAAGACGTGACGGGCGCGGCCGGACGTGACTGTCTGGTCGACGACGACCGTGTGGTCGTCCTCGTCGCGGCTGGCGACATGGGCGAGGCTATCGGCCCGGGTGGCCAGCACGTCCGCACGTTCGAGGAGAAGCTCAACCGCGACGTGAAGCTGGTCGAGGACGCCGACGTGGTCGAGGACTTCGTCGCCAACGCGCTCGCGCCCGCGGCGGTGTACCACGTCACCATCAGCGAGAACGGTGACACGGTCGCCTACGCGGAGGTCGCCGAGGAGGACACCGGCGTCGCCATCGGCGTCGACGGTCGCAACATCGACGCGGCCCGGCGGCTCGCGTCGCGGCACTTCGACGTCGACGACATCCAGTTGACGTAGGTGCCGCGACCGGTGGGTGTCCGTGCGGACTGATAGCTCAATTCCTCGTAGATATTTATCTACCCTGCCGTCGTATCACCACTCGTTAGTATGCGCGCTATTCGTTCCACCGGAGGTATCCCGAAGTGAAACTCGCGATGATTGGCTTCGGACAGGCGGGGGGGAAAGTCGTCGACAGTTTCATCGAGTTCGACCGACGGACCCGCGGGAAGACGGTCCGTGCGGCTATCGCGGTCAACACTGCGAAGTCGGACCTGCATGGGCTGGAGCACATCCCGCCGGAGAACCGCGTCCTCATCGGGCAGACGCGGGTGAAGGGCCACGGCGTCGGTGCGGACAACGAACTCGGGGCCGAGGTCGCACAGGAGGACATCGAAGAGATACAGGCGGCGATCGACGACGTTCCGGTCCACGAGGTCGACGCGTTCCTCGTCGTCGCCGGGCTGGGCGGGGGGAGCGGGAGCGGTGGCGCGCCCGTCCTCGCGAAGCACCTCAAACGAATCTACAGCGAACCGGTGTACGGACTCGGTATCCTGCCGAGTTCGGAGGAGGGTGGTATCTACACCCTGAACGCGGCGCGGTCCTTCCAGACGTTCGTCCGTGAGGTGGACAACCTCATCGTCTTCGACAACGACGCCTGGCGACGGACGGGCGAGTCCGTCGAGGGCGGGTACTCGGCGATCAACGACGAGATCGTCCGGCGGCTCGGACTCCTGTTCGGGGCGGGTGAGGTCGACGAGGGCGGTGCGGTCGCAGAGAGCGTGGTGGACTCCTCGGAGATAATCAACACGCTCGCTGGCGGCGGTGTCTCGACCATCGGCTACGCGGTCGACCCGCTCGGCGACGGGAAGAAGAAAGGCGGGTTGCTCTCGCGCTTCGGAAAGGAGGAACTGGACGAGGTCGACGAGACCAATCGTATCACGTCCCTGGTCCGCAAGGCGACGCTCGGTCGGCTCACGCTCCCGTGTGAGGTGCAGGGTGCCGAACGTGGACTGCTGGTCGTCGCGGGTCCGCCGACGCGACTCAACCGCAAGGGCATAGAGCGCGGGCGGAAGTGGCTGGAGGAGCAGACCGGGTCGATGGAGATTCGGGGTGGCGACTACCCGCTCCCGAAGGAGAACGCGGTGGCGTGTGTCGTCTTGCTCTCGGGCGTGACGAACGTCCCGCGCATCAAGGAACTCCAGCAGGTCGCCATCGAGGCACTGGAGAACATCGAGGACATCAGGTCGAAGTCCGAGACGAACCTGCGTGACCTGCTCGGCGAGGCCGACGAAGAACTCCCGCCCCTGTTCTGACGCGATTTCTTTTTCGAGACGCGTGCCGGGGTGCCAGAGCGCTTAGTATCGCCCACCCGGTTCGAACGTGTATGGGGTCGTCGATACGGGTCGTCGTCGTGACGGACACGGCTGTCGGGGGAGCCGCACTGGCTCGGGCGGAGCGACTCGACCTCGTGGTGGTCGGGTCGGTCGAAGCGGCGCTCGAACAGGTCGGCGGCGGTGGGTCGGTCGATTGTGTCGTGACGGACCACGACCCACCGGTGGTCGACGCGCTCGCCGTCCTCGCCGGTGTTACAGAGCACGCGCCGGGGGTGCCCGTCGTCGTCGCGACGACGAACGGGTCCGAGGAACTCGCGTGTGATGCGGTCGCGGCGGGGGCAGCGCAGTACGTGCCTCACGCCCCGGACACCGAGGACGGAACGCTGCTGGACCTGGTCGTCGAGACGGTGGCGGGGGAGTCACCGGCAGAACCCGGGGTCGACGGCGTCGTCCCGGACGACGGGTCGTTGCCGACGCCGGCACTCGTCGAACAGTACGAGACGGTCGTGGAGACGGTCCCCGTGGGCGTGTTCGTCCTCGACGACGAGGGGCGCATCCTCGGCGGGAACGAGCGAGGTGCCGAACTCATCGGCGCGAGCCAGGCGGAACTCGTCGGGACGTCGGTCCTGTCGCTCGTCGAGGACGGGGTCTTCGAGAACGCGGCGCTCGACCGGTACGCCGAGACGGTCGAACACCTGCGGGCGGGCGAGACGGACGCCGAAGTCGGTCAGTTCCAGTTCACGGCGCGGCCGGGAGAGACGCCCCGGACGTATGAAGTACGCATCGCGCTCCGGTCGACGTCACCGGACGAGTCGTACTCCGGGACGGTCGGTATCGTGCGAGACGTGACCGAGCGCGAGCGACGGCGGGACGAACTCGAACGGTACGAGACGGTCATCACCTCGCTCGCGGACCCGGTCTGGGTCGTCGACGGCGAGGGGTACGGGCTGTACGTCAACCCTGCCTACGAGGACCGGTTCGGGTGGACACGGGAGGCCGTCGAGTCCGGCGAGGTCCACTTCGCCGACACGCTCAGTGAGGCGTCGACGCAGGATATCTACGAGGTGACGGGCGAACTGCTCGCCGGGGAGAACGAACGAGCGACGCTGGAGGTCGAGATGGTGACCGCAGATGGTCGGGTGCTCCCCGTCGAAGACCACCTCGCGCTGTTACCGAGCGACGAGGGGTTCCGTGGGATGGCGGGCGTCGCTCGCGACGTCAGCGACCGGAAGCGACGCGAGCGCCGCCTGCAGGTACTCAAGCGGGTACTCAGACACAACCTGGGGAACGACATGACCGTCATCGCGGGCTACGCGGACATGCTCGCCGGCGAGGCGACCGACCCCGAACAGGTCGCGCGCGCAGAGACCATCCACGACGTCGCCGAGCGACTCGTCGACGCCTCGCGCAAGGTTCGCAAGCTCGAGGAGATCATCGACCACGTCCCGACCGACCGACGGGCGATAGACGTCGCGGCGCTCGTCGACGCGGCGGTCAGTCGCCTGCGCGGCGAGTACCCCGAGGCCGTGTTCACCGTCGACCGCCCCGAGAACCTGTACGTAGCCGGTCACGAGGGGTTGCAACACGCGGTCGAGCAGGTGCTCGAGAACGCGGTCGAACACAACGACGCGGCGACGCCCCGCGTCCACGTGGGTGTCGGCCATCGCGACGGCTGGATTCGTTTCACGGTCGCGGACGACGGCCCGGGGACGCCGAAACAGGAGCGTCGCATCGTCGACGACGGCGACGTCACACCCGTCGACCACGGCACCGGTGTCGGGCTCTGGGTCATCAAACTCGTCGTCGAGTCGCTCGACGGCGAGATGACGATTCGGGACGGGAGTACGGACGACTCGGAACACGACGACATGGGGGAGGTCGAATACGACGGGACGGTCGTCGTCCTCCGGTTGCCCGTCGCCGAGCCGTGATTGGGCGGTCCAGTGTCAGGTTTCGGTGGTTCCCGGGAGGCGCTGGCCGGTCTGCCCCCGGCCCACTGGTCCTGTCGTGGTGTCGCGCCCGGGCCGAACGAACGGCGTTGCGCGGACTTTACTGGATAAAACGCTCGCAGAATCCGTAACTCGAATTCCTGAGACTCCCTCAGATTCCTTCTTTACCCCCTCTCGCGCCCGCTGGGGGCGTAACTCCGACTCGAAAGAGGGAGGCTTAAGTGCCTCCGTCAGGTAGCGACTGGTACTATGGCAAACGGCAAATACGCCGCACGCAAACTGAAGAAGGACCGCCAGAACCACCGGTGGTCCGACTCTGAGTACGCCCGACGCGAGCGCGGGCTTCGCAAGAAGTCCGACCCGCTCGAGGGTGCGCCCCAGGGTCGCGGCATCGTACTGGAGAAGGTCGGCATCGAAGCGAAGCAGCCGAACTCGGCGATTCGGAAGTGTGTCCGTGTCCAGCTCATCAAGAACGGGAAGCAGGTCACCGCGTTCTGCCCCGGTGACGGTGCGATTTCGTTCATCGACGAGCACGACGAGGTCACCATCGCCGGTATCGGTGGTGCGAAGGGTCGCGCGATGGGTGACCTGTCCGGCGTGAACTACAAGGTCGAGAAGGTCAACGGCGTCTCGATGCTCGAACTGGTCCGCGGGAACGCAGAGAAACCGGTGCGCTAAACTATGGCAGCAGAAGACACACCCGAGCCGGACAAGCCTGCCGGCACCGACGACGAGGGCGCGCGCGCGAAGCTGTTCACGAAGTGGGACATCACGGAGATCGAGTACCGTGACCCCTCGACGGAGCGTTACATCACCGTGACCCCCATCGCACACACGATGGGCCGTCACGCGTCCAAGCAGTTCAAGAAGTCCGAGATCTCCATCGTCGAGCGGCTCACGAACCGCCTGATGCAGACCGAGGACAACACGGGCAAGAAGCAGAAAGCCCTGCAGATCGTCCGTGACTCCTTCGACATCATCCACGAGCGCACCGAGGAGAACCCGGTGCAGGTGCTCGTCCGTGCCGTCGAGAACGCGGCACCCCGCGAGGAGACCGTCCGCCTGAAGTACGGTGGCATCTCCGTCCCGAAGGCAGTCGACGTCGCACCCCAGCGTCGCGTCGACCAGGCTCTGAAGTTCATCGCGGACGGGACCGAGAGTGCGTCGTACAAGACGGCGACGCCGGCCGCCGAAGGCCTCGCACAGCAGCTCATCGGTGCCGCCAACTACGACGTTCAGGCGTACCCGATCAGCCAGAAAGAAGAGAAAGAGCGCGTCGCGGCTGCAGCCCGCTAACGTCTGCGATTTCTATCTTTTCGGCTTTCTGTGTGTCGTGAGTGGCGACTGTCTGGTATTCGGTCGTCTCGGGGTCGTTCTGGTGTCGGTTGGGGTCGTTCTGGTGTCGGTCGGTTCAACAGGCAGTCCACTCGCGCTGGTGGCGACGACCGCCCCGTAACCGCCCCGCACCACAGCCTCCCCAGCCGACTCCCTGCGCTCCGTTTCGTGGTTCGAGAGAACTCCGTTCTCTCGTCATCACCGGAATCGTCAACCGGTATGATTTTGCCGGTTGACGAGTGTTCTTTCCAGTATGGTAGAACGTGAGGGACGATCAGAGTACGGGGACGTCGAGCTCGTCGAGGACGAGACGGTCAAGCAGGTGGCGGTCGCGGCGGTGCTGGCGGCGCTGACGGCGGCGCTGGCCCAAGTGTCGATTCCGCTGCCGGGGCTCCCGGCTCCCATCTCCTTCCAGCTGTTCGGCATCTACTTCGCCGGGCTGTTGCTGGGGGCGCGCTGGGGCGGCTTCTCGGTGGCGCTGTACCTGCTCGCCGGGGCGGCCGGGGCACCAGTGTTCTCGAACGGAAGTGGGGGGCTGGGCGTGTTGCTCGGGCCGACCGGCGGCTACCTGTTCGGCTATCTCGTCGCGGCAGTCGTCATCGGGCTGGCCGTCCATCAGGGGCTGGAGACGCGCTCGCTGCGGACGGTCCCGGTCTACCTGCAGGCCGGGTCGCTCCTGCTCGGGTTGGCACTCATCTACGCGCTGGGCGTCCCGTGGCTCGCGGAGACGACCTCGTACTCGCTGGCGAAGTCGGTCGAGATAGGCATGGTAATCTTCGTGCCCGGTGACCTGCTGAAGATCGCGGCGACGCTCGGCGTCGTCCGGGCCGGGGTGTTCGACGCGGTTGGGGCATGATACGGGTACGAGAGGTCGTCCACCGCTTCGGTGACCATCGGGCGCTCGACGGCGTCTCGCTCACGGTCCCGGACGGCGAGTTCGTTCTCGTCGTCGGGCCGAACGGGAGCGGGAAGACGACACTGGTTCGGCACTTCAACGGCCTGCTCCACCCGGATTCGGGCGAGGTCGTGGTCGACGGGACGCCGGTCACCGAGAACCCCGTCGCAGCCCGGACCAGTGTCGGGATGGTGTTCCAGCACGCCCGCGACCAGCTGGTCGCGTCGACCATCGGCGGGGACGTGGCCTTCGGTCCGGAGAACCTCGGGCTGGACCGCGAGGAGATAGACCGTCGGGTCGACGAATCCCTGGCGGCGGTCGGGCTGGCCGGCCGGGAGGACGAGCGGGTCGACGAACTCTCCGGCGGCGAACAGTCCCGGGTGGCCATCGCGGGGGCGCTGGCGATGGAACCCTCACATCTGGTACTGGACGAACCGTTCGCTGGACTCGACCAGCGAGCCCGCCGGTCGGTGCTCTCGCGGCTCGATACGCTCCATGCGGACGGAACGAGCGTCGTAATCGTCACGCACGACCTGCGCGACGTGTTCGAGCGGGCCGACCGCGTGGTCGCGATGGCCGACGGACGGGTGGTCGCGGACGGCACCCCTACAGACATCGCGGCCGACCTCGCCGACCTGGGCGTGGACACGCCGACGGACACTGCGGTATCGACAGACACGCCGACATGCTGACGTACACGCCGGGTGAGTCGGTCGTCCACCGGCTCGACGCGCGCTCGAAGCTCGCCTTCCAGCTCGGCTTCGCAACTGCCGCGTTCGCCCACCCGACGCCGACGTGGCTGGCTGGGCTAGCCGCGGTGGCGGCACTGGGGCTCGCGCTGGCGCGGCTCTCACCGGTCCGGGTGCTCCGAGAGTACTGGTTCGTGTTCGTGCTGCTCCTGAGCAGCCCGGTGGTCGCGTCGGTGTCGCTTTCTTCGCCCTGGGTCGTCCCCTCGCGGGCGGTCGACCCGCTGCTGGCGGTCTCTCGGGTCGGACTCATCCTGTTCGTGAGCGCGGTGTACGTCCACACGACCCCGGTTCGGGAGACGCGGGCGGCCATCCAGCGCCACGTCCCGGGGAAGACGGGGCGGTTGCTCGGCGTCGGCGTGGCGCTGACGCTCCGGTTCGTCCCGGTGCTGACGCGGGACCTGCAGTCGGTCCGGGACGCGATTCGGGCGCGCGGCGGGGAGAACAGGTCGGTCGTCGACCGCGGCCGGCGGCTCGGCACCGTGGGACTCTCGCGGGCGCTGGAGCGGGCGGACCGGCTGTCGGTGGCGCTCCGGGCGCGGTGTTTCTCGTGGAACCCGACGCCACCCCAGATGGCGTTCTCGGGGGGCGATTACGTGGTGCTTGCGGGCGGGGTCGGGCTCGGGATTGCTGGTGTGGTACCGGTGGTTGCCGGGGTCGTGGGCTGACGAGGCGGCGATTACTCGACTCGGCCGCCCTACTGCGCTGCTGCGGCGTCTATGACCCGCCCGAGGAAGACCACCGAGTCCGTCTCGCGGTGCCGGATGGCGAACAGGAACGGGCGGTCTGCGACGAACTCGAAGGGGTTCATGGGGGCGGATTCGTCGCCGACGACGACGCCGGTCGCGGCGGTCGCCTCGGTGCCGTTCTCGTCGACCGCGACGAAGCTCTCGTGTTGCACGTCGTCGATGGCGAGCCGCTCCGGGGTCCCGGGCTCGACCAGTCCGGAGAAGTCCGCGAGGTCGTGGTCGAAGGCGTCGGGCATCCCGAGGTCTTTCAGGGCCTGGTTCAGGCCGACCTTCGTACCGAAGGTGAACCTGGGGAGGACGACCCGGCCCTCGTTCTCTTCGAGCGCATCGAACAGGGTGTGGAGCCCGTCAGCGTCCAGTGACTCCTCGTAGTCCTCGAACTCGCCCTCGGGTGGGAGGACGACGACCATGCTGGCCGCGTCGCCCTCGTAGGGGAGTTCGATGGCCTGTGCGCCGTCGACCTCGGCGTAGGGGACCGACGCCTCGGACTGTTGCATCAGCGGGACCTGCGATTCCGTGCCGTCGAGGGCCGTGAAGGGTCCCTGGCTGGTGGCTTCCTCCGGGAAGGTCTGGGCCCACTTCGCCTTGAAGTAGACCGCGTTGGTGCCGACGAGCCGGGTCAGGTCGTCGATGGAGCCCTGGGGTAGCAGTTCCTCGATGCGGTCTTCGGTCTGGTCGGCGACCCACGAATTGATAGTCTCGCGGGCGGCCTCGGGCTCGGCCGCGAAGTCGAGGGTTCGCAGGCCAGCGCCGTAGTTCCGGGCGATGGTGTCGAGGTAGTCACCGTCGATGGGGTAGTCGGTCTGGCCCCAGAGCGCGTTCACCAGGTCCAGGCGGAAGGCCTCGTCCTCGGCGTCGTCCGGGGTGTCCAGCGCGAGGTCCAGCCGGTTGAACGTCGGGTGGAGGTCTGCCTGGTCGGAGACGTAGTGGAGGGTCTCGGCTATCTGGGCCTCGGTGTCGCCACGGGCACCCGCCCACACCATCGCCATGGCGAGCGAGATGGAAAGCGGGGAGAGGAACAGGTTCGCAGCGGGCTTCTCGGCCACCCGGTTGTGGTGCAGGTCGAGCGCGAACTGGGTGTTCGAGCGGACCTGCTCGCGGAGTGTGTCGGTCGAGACCTCGGGGTCCATGTCGCGGGCGAGGTCGGAGGCGAGCAGGCCGGGCGTCACGCCGGGGCCGCCGTTGCCGAGGCTCCCGAGACAGCCGGCCAGGGCCGGGATGGAGAGTGCGCCCGCGAGGGCGAGCACCTCCCTGCGGTTCCAGGTGTTCATGCTGGTACAGAGGGTCCGGACCTTTATCTCGGCTCGCTTACGTAAAACCGCGGTTTGAGCTTGCGACTCCCTGTTCAGTCCGCCGCCTGTTGGCCCCCGAGCGCGTAGTCTCGGGTCACGTCGACCAGCGTCTTGCGGTACTCGCTCGCGGACGGGTCGTCCGCGAGCGTGGCGAAGTGCTGTTTGAAGCGCTCGACGCTCACGCCCGGGGCGTCGCCTGCGGCTACGCGTGCGAGGTCGTATATGGGGTGGTCCTCGTCGACGAGGTCGTGGCGCTCCACGAGCGCGAGCGCGAAGGCGGCGTTGACCGCCGTGATGTCCGGGTCTGCGCCGGGCGTGATGGGCATCAGTCCTGCACGAGGCGGACTGGGCTGGTCGGCGACTGCGGCCGCCAGACTCGACTCGAGGAACGAGACGAGCTTGTCCGGCGGCGACACCCGCATCGTGATGTCGTCGGCGTAGATGTCCTTCATGTGATTCGCGATCTGGTAGCAGTGCGAGAGCTTGCGGCGCTCGACACTGTTGCCCGCGAGGCCCAGGAACAGCGCCTCTTCGGTCGACTGGACGTGCGAGGGGTGGCTCTCCTCGTAGCGCACCATGTGCGAGAACTCGTGGATGGTGAGTTCGCGGGCCATCACGCTCGTCGCGGCCCGTCGCGAGATGTTGAGGACGTGGTGGTCGTCGTAGTGACCTGTCCAGGTCCGCTCGTCGGGGTCCTCTCTGACGTGGACGTGAATCGGCAACTGGACGTCGGCTTCGGTCTCGAAGACGTCCCGGGCGCTCAAGAAGGGGGCCGTGGGCCCGGAACCCTGTACGCGAACCTCCATGCTACTGTGTAACAGGGTGTCATCAAGCATGAGGGTTCCGGCCCCGTGAGCCGTTGCCGATACCTGCCGGTCGGGGGCCAGCCGACCACGAGGAGTATGGGTAGCGACGGCCCCGGACTCAGAACCCACTCCCTCGCAGCGAGAGCGACCCGCGCCACCAGCGGTCCTCGAACGAAAAGCGGGCACCAGTCAGCGACGAGTACTGACCGGGGTTCTCCGGGAGGTAGGGAGTCATCCCGAGTCGGTCGGCCAGTTGGGCTAACCCATCGGACAGCTGGCCCGACTCGCTGTGGACGCCACCGATACCGTTCCCGGTCACGCCGCGGAGAATGTCCACAGCTCCGGAGTCGAGGCCGGCGCGGTCGAAGGTAGCGTCGACGACGGTCGATTCGACGTGAGCCTCCAGTTCCGCACGTGAACCTGCGACTGCTTCGATGCCGAACGTGTACCGTGTCAGGTCGACTGGGCCACGCTCGGCACGCGGGACGAGGTACTGGTCACCTCGCCGGAAGTAATCGAAGGGGGCCGACGGCACGAGGTCGCTCGCCTCGGGGTCCATCTCGTGGTGAAAATCGGGGCCGCGACCCTGCAGTGGGTCGTCGTCCACGTCGTAGAACGAGCCGTGACCTGTCACCGCCTCGCGAGCACGCCGGACGAGTAACTGGTCGGTTTCGGAGAGCGACGACGGGGCTTCGGTGACGACCGTCTCACCACTGTCCGGTTCCTCGTCTACGAGGTCGAGGTAGAACACCCAGCGGTCTTCGGTGAACTCGGCCCGGTCGGTCTCCTCGAGTGAGTAGTAGGTGCCGTCGTCCACGATGAACTTCGGTTCGGGGCGGGTCGTCGTCCCGAACTCCCGGTCGTATGCGAGTTGCCACTGGACGGCCTCGGCGGTGCCCTGTTCGAGGAGCGTCTCGACGACCGACCGCTTGTACTCGGGAGAGTAGTCGATGGCCTGCTGTGCGTGGATTTCCGTCGGGTCCGTTTCGACGAACCCTTCGGTCAGCGCGGCCAGCGAGTCGGCAGCGTGGGACACCGTGAACGTGTACCTGGTCCCGCCGAAACCACCGAGACAGCCGGTAACGCCGACAGCTCCTGCACTCGCGGCGAGTCGGGCGAGGAACCGTCGTCGGGGGACCATGTTCGTCTCCATGGCTGGACTGTCACCGCCGGGGGTAAATGTTTTGTTCGTCGATACGAGCCCGGTGTCGACGGTCTCACGCCGGTTTCGACGCCCGAGATACGCGGTTACTGTGTGCATCATTGACTCACCAAGCCGTTCCGAGGGGCCTGAAAACGGCCGTTTCACGGTGTCACGGCGAATCGAAAACAGCATACTTTTACCGGCTTCGTCGGTACGCAACACCAATGGGTAGACGAAAGAAGATCGTCGAACAGTGCGAACGGCTGATGGACAAGCCGGAGCAGATCCGGAACATCGCCATCGCCGCGCACGTCGACCACGGAAAGACGACACTCACAGACAACCTGCTCGCCGGGACGGGTATGATCGCCGACGAAGGTGAGGCGACCAAGCTCATGATGGACACGGAAGAGGACGAGCAGGAACGTGGGATCACCATCGACGCGGCGAACGTGTCGATGACCCACGAGGTAGACGGTAACAACCACCTCATCAACCTCATCGACACGCCGGGCCACGTCGACTTCGGTGGCGACGTGACGCGTGCGATGCGTGCGGTCGACGGCGCACTCGTCGTCGTGGACGCAGTCGAGGGTGCCATGCCGCAGACGGAGACCGTCGTTCGGCAGGCCCTCCGTGAGGGTGTGAAGCCGGCCCTGTTCATCAACAAGGTCGACCGCCTCATCTCGGAGCTGCAGGAAGGCCCCGAGGAGATGCAGCAGCGTCTCCAGAAGGTCATCGGGAACGTCAACGAGCTCATCCGCGGGATGACCGAGGACATGGACGACGTCGACGACTGGACCGTCTCCGTGCAGGACGGTACCGTCGCGTTCGGGTCCGCCCTGTACATGTGGGGCGTCTCGGTCAACTCCATGCAGCGCACCGGTCTCGACTTCGGCGACATCATCGAACTGGAGCGCGCCGACAAGCGCCGCGAACTCCACGAGAAGACGCCGCTCTCGAACGTCGTACTCGACATGGTCGTCGAGCACTTCCCGGACCCCATCGAGGCGCAGCCCCGCCGTATCCCGCGCATCTGGCGCGGTGACGACGACCTCGACGTCGCCGAGCAGATGCGTCTGGTCGACGACGACGGCGAAGTCGTCTTCATGTGTACCGACATCCACATGGACCCCCACGCCGGTGAGGTCGCGACCGGTCGTGTCTTCTCTGGCACCATGGAGAAGGGTCAGGACCTGTACGTCTCCGGGACCGCAGGCACGAACCGCCTGCAGTCCGTCGGGCTGTTCATGGGTGGCGAACGTGAGGAAGTGGACCACGTCCCCGCGGGTAACATCGCAGCCGTCACCGGCCTGAAGGACGCCATCGCTGGGTCCACCGTCTCCTCCATCGAGATGACGCCGTTCGAGTCCATCGAACACATCTCGGAGCCGGTCATCACGAAGTCCGTCGAGGCGAAGAACATGGACGACCTGCCGAAGCTCATCGAAACGCTCCGTCAGGTGTCCAAGGAGGACCCGACCATCCAGATTACCATCAACGAGGACACGGGCGAGCACCTCATCTCCGGGCAGGGCGAGCTCCACCTCGAGGTCATCACCCAGCGCATCGAGCGCAACCAGGGCATCCCGGTCATCACCGGTGAGCCCATCGTCGTCTACCGCGAGGCACCGCGCGCGGAGACCGGCGAGGTCGAGGGTATCTCTCCGAACCGCCACAACCGGTTCTACATGACCCTCGAACCGATGAGCGAGGAGATCATCGAGACCATCCGCATGGGCGAGGCCTCGATGGACATGCCCGAACTGGAGCGCCGTGAGGTCCTCCAGGAGGCCGGCATGGACAAGGACACGTCCCAGAACGTCGAGCACATCTTCGGGACGAACATCCTCATCGACGACACGAAGGGTATCCAGCACCTCAACGAGACGATGGAACTCGTCATCGAGGGGCTCGAGGAGGCCCTCGAGGACGGTCCGCTGGCTGCCGAGCCCGTCCAGGGCGCGATGCTGCGCCTGAAGGACGCACGGCTCCACGAGGACACCATCCACCGTGGCCCGGCCCAGGTCATCCCGGCAGTCCGGGAGGCCGTCCACCGCGCGCTCATCCACTCGGGTGTCGCGCTGATGGAGCCGATGCAGAACGTCCGCATCGACGTGCCGAACGAGCACATGGGTGCCGCTTCCGGTGAGATTCAGGGCCGCCGTGGCCGCGTCGACGACATGTACCAGGAGGGTGACCTCATGGTCGTCGAGGGTATCGCGCCCGTCGACGAGATGATCGGCTTCTCCTCCGACATCCGCAGTGCGACCGAAGGTCGCGCGTCGTGGAACACGGAGAACGCCGGCTTCGAGTTCATGTCCGACAGTCTCCAGGAAGAGAAGATCATGGAGATCCGCGAGCGCAAGGGTATGAAGCTCGAGCTGCCCGAAGGCGCAGACTACCTGTAACCCGGTCTCCTCTCTTTCGTTTTCGCCTCCACTGAGCGACAGGTTTGTCGGGAATCCTGACTGTAAGATTCGTTATCAGGAAGATTTATTCTATGGTGGGTTACATACGGAATGTAACGTGCCTGCAGGCTGTCCTCACTGCGGTCGTCGACTGCTCCCGGTCGGCGTCCACACGACGGTCATCTCGCCGCCCAGAGCGGCGTCTGTCGGTGGCAGTGGCGACGGGAGTGCCTCGTCCGACGACGGCGGCGAAGGTGACGACAGCGACGGCACAGCCGAGCGCGAGGAACTGTGCCGGCAAGTGGTCGACCTCACAGAACGCACGGTCGTCGTCAGAGCGGTCGCGCTCTATCAGGACGACCCCGAACCCGTGGTCGCGGATTGGTGTCCAGACGAGTCGTGTGCTGGCCAGCAAGAGGCGAGAGAAGCGGTCTCGGCACACCTCGACCGGTTGGCCGAGACGTACCGCGAGTGAGTTCCGCTTCTCGGGGTTTCAGAACGGCAGGTAGCGGTCGTACAGGTCGTCGATACGCTCGTTGATTCGCGTGCCGTCCTGTGAGCCCCAGGGATAGCGCGAGAAGTAGAACCCACAGGCGACGATGACGGCGACCGTCGTGGCGACCCGGGGGGCGACGTAACTGCCGACCAGCAGGACGACGAGCGCGAGCGCACCCGCGAGGAAGACGTCGAACAGTTGGCGTGCGATGGACATACTGAGGGCTTCGTCTGGCAGGGCAAGAAGCCTCCGGGGGGAGTCAGTCACCGAAGGTGAGGAGAGTTTTGCGAGTGGCTGAAGGCTTATATCGCTCAGGAGGGTCAGACCTACGTATGGACCGACGACGCGCCGCGTTCCTCGCGGGTGATTTCGATGGCGACTGACGTCTCCGAGACGCGGCGAGCGTACACAGTCCGGCTGGAGCTCGTCGACGAACCGGGTGAACTGTTGCGGGCACTGCGTCCCATCGCGGACAACGGCGGAAACCTGCTGTCTATCTACCACGAACGCGGGAACCTGACACCGCGGGGGAACATCCCCGTCGAGGTCGACCTGGAGTGCACGCCGAGTCGTTTCGATGACGTCGTACGAGGGCTCCGGGACGCCGGCGTCACCGTGACGCAGGCCGGTGCCGACCAGTACACCGAGCAGGTGAGCGTCCTGCTCGTCGGCCACCTCGTCGAGACGGACCTCTCGGACACCCTGGAGACCATCGAGGAGTGCAGCGGAGCATCCGTCATCGACTTCGCGCTCGACGCGCCGGCGGGGACCGACGACGTGTCGAGTGCGCGGGCACAGCTCGCGGTCGAGCCGGGCCAGACCCAGGAGGCGCTCGCGGTCGTCCGTGACGTCGCCGAAAAGAAGGACCTGCGTGTCGTCGAACCGCTCGTGGAGGGTGACCGATGAGAGTCGCGATTCTCGGCGCGGGCGCGGTCGGCCGTTCGGTGGCACGGCTCGCGGGCGAGCACGGGCACACGGTGACCGGACTGGCGGACTCGAGCTCCGGGGTGGCGAACCCCGAGGGCATCGACGTGGACGCGATACTCAGCCGGAAGTCGGCCCGGGGGCACGTCGGCTCTGCGGACCCAGACGTGGTACTCGACGGCGAGTACGACGTGCTCGTCGAGGCGACGCCGACCACGCTCGGTGACGCCGAGCCCGCCTTCTCGCACGTGCGCACCGCGCTCGAACGCGACAGGCACGTCGTACTGGCCAACAAGGGTCCCGTGGCGGAGCGCTACGCGGACGTGCGGGCACTCGAAGCCGAGAGCGAGGGCGAGGTGCTGTTCGAGGCGACCGTCGCCGGTGCCATCCCGGTGCTCGGCACCGTGGCTGACTACGGTCCCTCGCAGGTGACCGCGGTCCGTGGTGTGCTCAACGGCACCGCGAACTTCATCCTCTCGCGGATGGCTGCCGAGGGACTGGACTACGAACACGTCCTCGCGGAGGCCCAGGACCTCGGCGTCGCCGAAGCCGACCCGGCGTTCGACGTGGAGGGGACCGACGCTGCGCTGAAGTGCGTCATCCTCTCGAACGTGCTCGCCGAGGGCGAGACCGAGTACACGCTGGACGACGCAGACGTCGACGGCATCGTCGACATCCCGCCGAGTGCGCTCCAGCTCGCACAGGCGGACGGTCGAACCGTCAGACTCGTCGGGGAGGCGACGCCCTCGGGCATCCGTGTCGGGCCGCGTCTCGTCCCGACCGACAGCCCGCTCGCGGTGACCGGGACCGAGAACATCGTCCAGCTCGAGACGACGTACGCGGGCACGCTCGCGCTTCGCGGCCGCGGGGCCGGTGGCGACCCGACCGCGAGCGCAGTACTGGCGGACATCGCACGCCTCTCCTGAGCCCTCTTTGGTGTGTGTTCGCACGCCAAACCGCAAGACGGCGTCGGGGTGTCGTGAGGTCCGTATCGAAATGGTTTTAACCGTTTCTGCCGAAAGATTCCCACACAGCGCCTCTGCGCGTGAGATACAACAATGAGCGACAAACCGCACCAGAACCTGGCCGTCATCGGCCACGTCGACCACGGTAAGAGCACACTGGTCGGGCGACTCCTCTTCGAGACGGGGAGCGTGCCCGAGCACGTCATCGAGCAGTACCGCGAAGAAGCAGAAGAGAAGGGCAAGGGTGGCTTCGAGTTCGCCTACGTCATGGACAACCTCGCCGAGGAGCGCGAGCGCGGTGTAACCATCGACATCGCCCACCAGGAGTTCGACACCGACGAGTACTACTTCACCATCGTCGACTGTCCGGGTCACCGTGACTTCGTCAAGAACATGATCACGGGCGCGTCCCAGGCAGACAACGCCGTCCTCGTCGTCGCCGCAGACGACGGTGTCGCACCCCAGACCCGTGAGCACGTCTTCCTGGCCCGCACGCTGGGTATCGACGAGCTCATCATCGGCGTGAACAAGATGGACGTCGTCGACTACGACGAGGCCAAGTACAAGGAGGTCAAGGCCGAGGTCCAGAAGCTCCTCAAGCAGGTCAACTTCCGCTCCGAGGACGCGACCTTCATCCCGATCTCCGCGTTCGAAGGCGACAACATCGCCGAGCGCTCCGACAACACCTCCTGGTACGACGGCGACATCCTCCTCGAGGCCCTCAACAACCTCCCGGAGCCCCAGGAGCCGACGGACGCGCCCCTGCGCCTCCCGATCCAGGACGTCTACACCATCTCCGGCATCGGTACGGTCCCGGTCGGCCGTGTCGAGACGGGTATGCTGAACATCGGCGAGAACGTCTCGTTCCAGCCGTCTGACGTCGGTGGCGAGGTCAAGACCATCGAGATGCACCACGAGGAAGTCCCGGAGGCTGGCCCCGGTGACAACGTCGGGTTCAACGTCCGTGGCATCGGCAAGGACGACATCCGCCGCGGTGACGTCTGTGGCCCCGCCGACGACCCGCCGACGGTCGCCGAGACCTTCCAGGCCCAGATCGTCGTCATGCAGCACCCCTCGGTCATCACGGCAGGCTACACGCCGGTCTTCCACGCCCACACGGCACAGGTCGCGTGTACCATCGAATCCATCGACAAGAAGATGGACCCCACCTCGGGCGAGGTCGCCGAGGAGAACCCGGACTTCATCCAGTCCGGCGACTCCGCGGTCGTCACCGTCCGTCCGCAGAAGCCGCTCAGCATCGAGCCGGCCGGCGAGATTCCGGAACTCGGCTCCTTCGCAGTTCGTGACATGGGCCAGACCATCGCGGCTGGCAAGGTCATGTCCGTCAACGAGAAGTAAACAATGCAGCAGGCACGCGTCCGGCTCGCGGGAACGAGCCCCGACGACCTCGACAGCATCTGTGACGACGTTCGCGAAATCGCGAGCAAAACGGGTGTGAACCTGTCGGGCCCCATCCCGCTGCCGACCAAGACGCTCGAGATCCCGACCCGCAAGTCACCCGACGGTGAGGGTACTGCGACGTGGGAACACTGGGAGATGCGCGTCCACAAGCGCCTCATCGACCTCGACGCCGACGAGCGCGCACTTCGCCAGCTCATGCGGATCCAGGTCCCGAACGACGTCAGCATCGAGATCGTCCTCGAGGACTGACCCGAGGGCCGAACGACGGCTCCGCCGTCGCTCTCTCGCGCAGTTCCGTCGTCCGCCACCTCGGCCGCGAATTTTACTCTCTTTCATGACACCCGAATGTTTAGTAGCGACAGCGCCCGAGTTCACGTATGTCCCGCCGCTCCGGGAGTCCCACTATCGAAACGTTCGTCCTCTTCGGACTCGTCTTCGCGTTCCAGACGGCCGTCAGCCTCTTTCAGGCGCTCGTGGGGTTCGCAGGCGTCTACGACTTCCTGTTCGTCCTCCACTCGCCGCTCAGCCGGCCCTGGACGCTCGTCACGAGCGTGTACGCCCACGCGGGCCTGATGCACCTGCTCTCGAACGCCATCGCGCTCGCCCTCGTCGGCTTCGCCCTCGAACGGAAGACCACGCGGTTCCGGTACCACACCTTCTTCGTGGTGAGCGGCGCACTCGCCGGGCTCGCACAGGTCCTGCTGAGCGGCTTCGCCGCCGCTATCGGCCTCGGCCGCCCCACCGCCGTCCTCGGCGCGAGTGGGGCCGTCTTCGCCCTCTACGGCTACGTGCTCGGCGGCAACCGACTCACCGACGGCCTGCTCGCTCGCTTCGACCTCCCCGAGTGGGTCGAACTCGCCGCGTTCGTGGTCGTCGCCGCCTTCGTCACCTGGGCGACCGGCGCCCCCGGCGTCGCCCTCGTCGCTCACTTCGCAGGCTTCCTCATCGGGGTGGCTGCAGGGAGGATGCGACTCCTCGCTACGTCACAACGTTCCACGTACGGCAGCGGAAACAAAAGCTACTAATACGGCCCAGGGGCAAGGTTTGGTTGCGTTCCGCGGGCTCGTAGATCAGGGGTAGATCGCTTCCTTCGCAAGGAAGAGGCCTCGGGTTCAAATCCCGACGAGTCCATCCAAATTTTACTCGGTCGTTACTTCTCGGAAAGCGGCTGCTCTGTCCTTCTCGGGGACGTTCTCGGTCGATTCACTGCTCGGTACCTCTGGTTCTGCGAGGAGAGTTCAACACAATTCTCGTCGCACCTCTACGCCGTCTGGGACTGAGTGTAGGGAAACAGGGGCGGTCGGCGTGAGTGCTGACGGCCTCTTCGGTATCTCCGCCGAGGAGCTTCGAATCCGCGAGCGGGCCCGCCCGAAGCCGCGCACCTCGCGAGAGTTCCGGTGTCAGGAGTGCCGTGCCCGCTGTACGCGCCTGCTCGAAAAGGGAGAAGCCGGACACCACACATGGTGCTCTCGGCGATTGGAGCGCACCGGAGCCGAGCGCGTCGCGCCGACCCTGGAAGAACTCGGAGAGGGAGAGCAGTCGTGACGTTTCAGGAGTACGTCCGCCCGCAGTGCCACGAGTTCGACGTGCATCTGCACTTCACGCGGTACGCGCTGAAGCCGTACTACGCCCTGGACTCGGTTCGGAAGGACCACCCCGGCTGGCAGACTTCGGGGAAGCCGACCGCGACCTTTGGCCTCGACGGCGACACCTGGGCGGCCTGCTTCGACTACCAGCACCAGCCCATCATCCCGCCGGACCCGGCAGTTGTGCCGAGCTACAGCCTCGAAACTGCGCCGCTGTTCCGGGTGCACTTCGTCGCGAAGGACAGCCTCTACGACGACGAGCGCGCCGACCAGTCGAAGCGGATTCGTGGCGGCACCATCACAGTTCGCCCGCGCTGGCCCGATATGAAGAACAAGGACGAGGAGACAGGGCGAGTGTCGAGAGTCCGGGGCTACATGGACATCGGTCAGCCATACATCGACGTCCAGGTGCAAGGCTCGAACATCGATTTCGACCTGTACCTCGAGCTGGTCCAAGAGGCGATGGCCGCCTTCGGCATCCACCGCAAGTACTTCGCGGACCCTGCCAGAACCTCGAACATCAACGACGCCGCGGTCTACGTGCGCCCAAGGCGCTCTGTCTCCGGTTCGGTGTACGCGGCTGATGGGCCTATCGAGCGGATTCACCAGCTACTCGAATCCGACCGGTCGGGTGTCCGACGGCACCATGCGGACCACCGGAAGATTCCGGGGTATCACGTCGCGACGACCATCGACGCGCCGCGAGCACGCCAGCTGGTCAAGGGTCATAGCCTGGGGAAAGAGATCAAGCACTACTACCCGGAGCACCCGGAGAACCGGGAACCGGACGAACCCCTGTATCACCCGAAGGTCGAAGTCTCGCTTCAGGCCAACGTCTCCATGTCGACGGTGTGGTGGGAGAAGCGCGAGGACCGCCCGAACGACCCAGACAGGTCGGACCTGCGGCGCGAACTCGAAGAGGTGCTGCTGAACGTGCTCGACTGGTCGGGCCTGTCGGTCGGGCCGAACGGCGAGGGTGGGACGTACTTCTCGGACGCCTACTTCAAGCGGTACGAGTCGAAGAAGGCCAGTCGGAAGTCTGTGCAGTGTCCCCTGCCGAAAATCGAGAACCAGCAGGAAGCGCGCGTCATCCAGCAGTGGCGGAACCTCACGGGGTCCGACGCGGCAGTCATCGACCACCTGCTGACAGACGGCGGTGTGGTGTCTCCGTCGGACGTAGCGGATTCGTCGGGGTACTGCTACCGGACGATTCGCGAGGCGCTGCACCGCCTGGAAGACTTGGTGAAGTGGAGCTACGGGCGCATCGAGTTCGCGAGCGACTACCAGAAACAGCTACTCCTCGACCGCGTTCGTGCCCAGAAGGAGAACTTCGAGCAGACGGTGAACGCGACGGTTGCCGAGGTCGCCGACCGAGAGCGCGCTGCCGAGCGTAGCGCGTGGGCACAGTGGCGTCGTCAGTACAACGTGACGGTCCAAGAGGCGGACACGCACTATCAGACGTGGCGCATCGAGTACGCCGCCAGCGACGAGCAGGAGGCCCGCAGAATCCTTCAGTCAGGCCGCACCGCGTTCAAGGCTGAAACCGGTCGGCACAGCACGACCGGGATTCACGTCGTTATCGAGATCGACGGTCGCCGCGAAGTCGTCACCGACCTGGCGGGCTTCGCTTCGAGCACTGGGATTCGTGGTGTGCTCCAGAAGTACGGCAAGGAGTTCGACCGCGTTCGCGACGAGCTGGCCGAGTACTACGGCGGCACCGACGCCGACAGCGACCCCCGGTAGCGGGGTTCTGCTGAGTGGCAACACTGTTCTGCGTCCTCTTTTCCGGTCGATTCTGCCCGTTTCGGCCCCTTCTGAGCCATGACCATGACCCCGGCGCGGTTGGCCGGGGCGCAGACCGCCGCGCCCCGGCCACCCGAACCGGAACCCGGAGTTCCGGTTTCCCGTTAGAGCGTGTGGCTAAGGCGCACCTGTTGAAAGTACACAGCCGCCCTTGTGGCGGCGCACGCGAATTGCACCCCCTTGGGGTGCGCGCGAAAAATTTCTATATTTATTCAAAAATCTGAAAACTGATAAGGGAGGCGTTTACCTGTAGTGTATGGTCAAACGGTTACGTGGTCTTGTAGGACGATTGCGGGGTGTGTCTTCTCTCTATAATCGGGCTTTCTGGAGATGGGTATTTGGAGCATTTGCAGTCTCGATTATTCTTGTTGTTGGCTATTTTTTCCCAGACTCATTTTCATGGATGGAAGAGAATATAACTAAGATAAATGTAATTGGGAACCTCGTCCTGACTGGGTTATTGGTTTATCTCTATGACCAACAGAGGAAGTTATTGAGTTTGAACCAAACTGCAAGAGTTGAACCGATTAGATACTCCTCAGACGGTGATGAGCTTGAAGTAGAATTGTCAAACTTTGGTGATGGGGCGGCCCATGATTTGGAATTAATTACTCTGATACGATTCCCTCCTTCGAGATGGTCGGCTTTGGAGATCTCTTCAGGGATTGCGGAAACACAGCTATACAGGTCTGATGGTAGCCCAGGATTAGGTAATTCTCTTCAAGGCGGTCAAGAAGGGGTCCAATTCAAAGCTGAACCAGTAACAGCTGTGTCTGAGGGTAATTGGCGAATGAATCGACTTCTGCTTGGCTTAGCGTTGGAAAGGTTGAAAAGTTCAAAAGCAGAATCTGCATCGCTACACTTCTCTGTTCGATATGCAGACGCTCTGGGTAACCAAAACATTGAACAGTTTTTACATTTGGAAGCGGATCTGGAAGAGTTACCGTCATTGGATATTGATTTTGAGGACTTTCACGAAAACGCCGAGAACCTCGCAGAAAAACCGGATAATGAAGTCGTTTTACCTGAGGTTTGGGCCGACTTGAGTTTCGACCTTGGGAGAGATGAGTTACGACAGTGGTAGGTTAACAATTGTTCCAGTAGGTCACGGTGAGAACCAGTCCCCGAATGTGAACTCAAATACTCGGAGGGGGGTCTTCACGGATTCTTATCACTGACTACCTCCGATGAGATTTCGAAGGAAACCGCACGAGTCGACAAAGTTTCAGCAATCTCCTGACGCTGCTTTCTGGTAAGATCGTCGCGGTCGAGCACCTGGCGGGCAGCGGCGACGAGCTGAGGAACGTCCTCGCAGGCGGAGACGATGGCCCTGGTCTTGTTGCAGTCGTAGAAATCTGCGGCCTGCTCGATAGCGTCGGTTCGGTAGGCGTATTTCCCATCGGTTCGGATTCGCATGGTCGTACACACGACCCCCGGTATCCTAGTTTTTTCGAGCTACTGGACGCCCCATTTCACCCCGATTCGGTGGGGTCCCGGTGGTGATCGGGCTGCGGTCATGGGTCATCGAGGAGATCGAGGCCACCAAGTGCACACGGGATTTCGAGGGTCGTGTGCATATTCGGGAAACGGGTTCTCGCGACGTGCGACCCCTGGGGAATGCGCACTAAAACATTTGAACTTCCTCAGATGCTACCAAAGAACTCGATTTTTGGATAGTTGGGACATCAACCAAAATTCTCATTAGCTGTCAGCAATAGTAACTGGCTATGACTTGCTCGTATATCTACTCTTCAGAAGAGTATATTGAAGAGGTGGATTCTGAAGACTTTCTGCGTTGGTCGTTGTTCAACGACCCGTCCACATGGGAGTGTCCTTATGAGGACGCTGAGGGCGATTACTGCTTGTTCCATATGGACCCTGATGAACGCGACAAGGCAGGCATCTCTGATCAAGATGTTATGGATAAGTTCTCGGAGATTGTGTCAAACCCGAATATGGAGAATAACTTCACTGGATCAAAATTCGGAGAATTTACTCCCTCTGAAACGACTCTTGACCACTTGAAAGAAGATGGAGTTAACTTCTTTTTATCGGAATTTCATGGGCCTGTCGATGTTTCGGGGGCAATAATTTGGGGGATGTCGATGGTCTATTGCACGTTCTTCGACAGTGTAGAGTTCTCAGAATTGGAATTGACAGGCCATACTATATTTAGATTCTCTGAAATCCATGGAGAATTTGGGATAAAAAGGTGTGACGTTACTGGGTATATCGACTTACTTGGAGTTTCTTTTGACAATTCAGTTAGGGTTTCTGGGGAGTTCGAAAATCACGTGACTCTGAAAGAGTCCACATTTAACGGTCCTGTCAGACTCCGAGGGGCTACTTTTCGAGGTAATCTATCTATGGAAGATGTACATTTTGAAGACCATCTCGATATGGTTTGGCTCACCTGTGAGGGCGGGTTAAACATCGTTCCACGATCTACCTCAGGAGATGTAAAAGTGAATTTGGGCGCATCGAATGTCTCAGGAGGGAATTTACATATCCCCACACCAGACTCGGTTCACTATAATCTCAATCTTGCCGAGATCGGACGAGTCAGAATTACATCTGGAGAAGAGGTTGTGAACACGCTTGAACACTTCTTATTTCGAATGACGACTTTCAATAATTTCGACTTCCAGCTGCACCGCAGCCTATTCATTGAAGCAGACTGGAATCTCCATGAAACGAGTCTTAGATCTTCTGACTTCCGACCGATTATGGGGACTGCAACGATGACGGAAGACGGACTTGTGGAGGACAATTCTTTGGATAAGTTGCCATTTTTGGGCTTAGAATCAACGTATCTGAAAGCAAAATCTGGAGCTAATCTCGTAGGCGATCAAAAAGCGGCCTCAAAGTTCTTTTTTAAAGAAATGTATTTTCGAAGGTTTGAGCACGTGTCCAACTTTTTATCTTCAAATGGATTAGGAGAACGGTTGTCTTATCTATTATATTGGGTTGTCAATCTATGTTTTGAAGTGTTTGCAGGCTATGGTGAAAAGCCTCACAGAGTACTGCTCACGTATGGGATCACAATCTTAGTCATTGTGCCCCTCTTCGACTCCATGATTCCGAAGGGCGTTTCTGGGGTCATCCATTCATTCTTTGTAGCATTATTCGTGTTCTCTCTCACCAGATCTGTAGAGAGATAGCTTCTGGATAGGAAATCAAAAATTCTGTTGAGCCTCGCGCGCCAATATATATCGACTCCTCTCGCCTGAGCAACCGCCGGTCATGGCTGCCGTCGGCCTGGTCGAAGACCAGGGCGAACGGCGTATGACCCAGTAGTGCGGGGGAGGGTGTTGCAACTGCAACACGCACGCACGCCCACGCTGTCTTGCGAAAATCTCTAACGCCCTGTTGCACTTCGCTCCGGCTGTTCCCGTCTCTCGACTCCTACCGAACCCGAACCAGCAAGCAGAGCACCCCAGACCGCCACTCTCGCCAGTTGCCACCGTGCAACTTCCTTTCGGGTGGCATACTCTCGCACGACCTACCGACTCGTCTACACTTTCACCCGGACACTCGATAGCGATTCCAGGGAAGAAGCCCCCACGGTCACAGAACCAGAGAATACGGGCCTGAAACGTCCACTTTCACTTTCACCGCGTGTATAAGGATTTCCGCTATAACCCTCTCGTCCATCGGTTTCAGATGAGATGAGTAGCGAAGTCGTAGCTGACGACAAGATGCATCGGTGGCGCGGGACGCGCCTTGGTAGGAACAGAAGACGACGGGTGGTTACATCTCGTCTACGAGCTGGTCGAGGTCGAGACTGTCGAGTAGATTCTCGGCGTCAGACTCGATTCTCTCTACCTCTTCGTCGTCCAGATAGCCGCGGTCCATCCACGTTTCGCGAAGGTGCTCGAAGTCGGCGTAGTGTTCACCACAGAGTGGCACTCTCCAACCGTGGATCGCGACCGAGAGGCCGCGCTCTTCTCGGAGGTAGTCAGACCAGTCGATGGGGAGTTTCTCGGGCAGTGCTTCGGTCGAGCCGCACCGGGCGCATTCGTAGTTCATGGAATCTACTCGTGGGTTTCGAGGTCGAAGTCTTCAGGGTCAGCCTCTTCGAGGAACTTCCGGCCCTCGTCGGTGATCCACCAGGCGCGGCCCTGTCCAACCTTCTTCGTTTCGAGCAGGCCGCGTTCGCTGAGGCTTTTGAGTCGTCGGTAGGTCCCAGTTTGGCCGATAGGCAGCTCGTCAGTCACTTCACTTGCCGACAGAACGTGCTCGCCACTCGATGTGAAGATAGAGAGAATTTCGAAATCGGAGACCGTTGGCTTTCTGCCACCCATCAATACGTCTCACGTTCCCAACCCCAGAACTATAATCTACCTAACAATAAGCAATATGCGATGATTAAGCACAGCGCAATGATTAATACCCCACGGGTAACATCACTGTGTAACGGAAGCTCTACGCGGACTCGTCACTCGCCGATGGGTCCATCTCAGAAAGCAAGCGGACCCGGTGTAAGGGCACCGGCCCGCGCGGGCTTCCGTATCTACGGTACGGAAACCATGTACGCAAACGACGAAACGGGGCTTAAAACCCCATACGAATCAGTAGTACCGACTGTCTGTACGCATCTTCCCCCGGCAGTTTCTTGCGGGGTGGCTCGATGAGCGGCGATTTGGAGCCGCTGTCGCCCGAGGAGGGTGTCGAGCTGTATCTGAACGTTCGGGAAGGGAACGTGAGCGAACAGACGCTTGCGAACCATAGGTACCGCCTGAAGCCGTTCCTCGAATTCTGTGAGGAGCAGGAGATCGAGAACCTGAACGACCTGACTGGGCGGCACCTGTACCAGTTCTACAACCGCCGGAAGGGTGTGGTCAAGGCGGTCACGCTGAAGAACCACCTCGCAACGCTCCGGGTTGCGCTCGACCACTGGGCGGACGTGGATGGCGTCGAAGATGGGCTACGCGAGTCCGTCCCGATGCCGAACATCGGTATCGGTGAGGACGTGCGTGACGACGTGCTGCGCGCCGAGCGCGCGAACGAAGTGCTCGACTATCTCGGCACCTTCCGGTACGCGAGTCGAGACCATGTGATGTTCCTCATTCTCTGGGAGACGGGGATGCGGATGGGTGCACTGTACTCGCTCGATGTGACGGACTACGACGAGAGCGAGCCGTGCCTGTGCCTCCGTCATCGTCCCGACCAGGACACGCCGCTGAAGAACGAGGAACGCGGCGAGCGAGACGTTGCTATCGCGCCCGAGGTCGCGGCGGTGATTGATGACTATCTGGTCCACTCCCGCCACGATGGGACCGACGACTACGGCCGGGAGCCGTTCTTCACGTCGGCCCACGGCGGCCGCCTGAGCAAGACGAGCATCCGCGAAACGGTCTATCGGGTGACGCGTCCCTGCGTGATGGCCGAGTGTCCCCATGACCGTGACCCGAAAGACTGCGAAGCGATGCAGTCGCAGAAGTCGGCGAGCAAGTGCCCGTCCTCGACGAGCGCCCACCCGATTCGCCGTGGCGCAATCACCGAAGCTCTGGCTGACGGGGTTCCTGTCGAGGTAACGAGCGACCGCATGGACGTATCGCCCGAAGTGCTCGACAAGCATTACGATACGCGGACCGAGCGGGAGAGGATGGAGGTTCGCCGCCGCATCATGCGGGAGGTGCGTAACAATGTCTGAGGGCGATATGGCCTCTATAGCGGTCGCACTGACCGAACCCCGACGAGTCCATTTCCTTCGTTCACTACGTTCACCCAGTGGATAGGCTCGTCGTCTCCGGGAGTGAACACCGCGAGTCGTGCGTACCCACGACCGAGAGTCAGGTACGACGCGAAACGTCCCGTTCTATCGTCGTTTACTCATCTTCGAACTGAGATGAAAGCAAATTCACGCTCTGGTATATACGACTCCACACCGTAACCGGGACATGGGTATCTCCGGAGAGGTCGCATTCGCGGGATTCGATGCGCTCCCTACACAGGTCGCTATCTTGGACCGAGAGGGGGCCATCGTCTACACGAACCGCGCGTGGCGGGAACTGGAAGGGTCCGACGAACGCGATGCTGAACTGGAGCCGACCACGGTGAACTACCTGGACGTCTGCGAGTCGAGCGACGACGAGGATGGGGGTGCTGTGGCGACGGGTATACGGGCCGTTCTGAGAGGGACGAAGGACGTCTTCGCGTTCGAGTACCCGTGTCCCTCTCCGACGGAAGAACAGTGGTTCACGATGCGAGCCAGTCGGTTCGAGCACGACGGCGAACCGTACGTGCTCGTGATGCACCTGGACATCACGGAGCGGAAACTCGCAGAGCGGAAACTGGAACGGACGGCTACTCATCTCCGGAACCTCACCGAACTGCTCTCACACGACCTCCGGAACCCGCTCGCGGTCGCGACCATCTACACGGAGCTACTGGCCGACGACTACGGGTCGAGTGACGCTCTCGAGAAGGTTCGGCTGGCTCTCGACCGCATGAACGGCATGCTCGGTGACGCGCTGGCCCTCGCCCGGTACGGAGCTGTGGCGGAGGAGGACATGCAGTGGGTGGACCTCGCGGAGGTGGCCGATCGTGCGTGGGGTACGGTCGCGACCGAACAGGGCAGGCTCGCCATAGCGGGAACGGTTTCGTTTCGTGCGGAACCGAAATTCCTGCAACACGTCTTCGAGAACCTGTTCCGGAACGCCATAGAGCACGCGGCTCCACGAACCGGCAGCGAAGCTAGCGGCGATACGGGGTCTCGTGGGCAGCGAGTTGTCGGCCAGTCCTCGCTCGAGCACGCCGAGGCCCTGGTGACCGTCGAGGTCGGACCGCTCGCGGACGGGTTCTACGTCGCCGACGACGGCGTGGGTATCTCACCCGACGACCGGGAGCGGGTTTTCGACGCGGGCTACACGACGACCGCCGATGGGACCGGCTTCGGTCTCGGAATCGTCGCTCGTATCGTGGAGGCACACGGCTGGCAGATTCGCGCCATGGAGGCGGAGTCGGGCGGTGCCCGGTTCGAGGTAACGGGAATCGATAGTGACCGCTGACCGGCAATCGTGGCGGCGGTCACAGCCCGCGAAAATCGGTTCTATCCTGACACTCGCGCCGGGTGGCGCTCCCGCACTATCGGTCGGTGTTTCGACGAACGGTTACCACACCGACCGTTCGTCGGTCACCACCACCTCCTCGTCGACGACGGCACAGCAGTTCTCGTAGGGGACGAACGCAGCGAACTGGCCGTCGATGTAGCACTCGATGCCACGGTCTATCTTCTCGTAGCTGTCGCACTCGATCTGGCCTTCGTGGAGGATTACTCTGTACATGCACGAGACTAGGGTTCGAGACGAGAAATCCGTGACGCGCGACGTTTCAGGCCGTCGTCACTCGTGCTCGTGGACCCGCTCGGAATCGGGAGCGGCCGGGCCGTCGATACAGGCCGCGTATTCGAGCGCGTCGTCGAGCCAGGGGTCGTCGTCGTCGCGTGTCCCAGGGTCGGGGACCCGCGGCGGGTCGTCGGGTGAGACGAGAACCTGCAAGAGCCGGTCGCCGTCGGTCACTTCGACGAGGTGGCCGTCGGGGTAGTCACCGACGTGGGCGTGGTCGAAGCGGTCGCGGAGGGAACGGACGCGCGTCGAGTCGGCACCAGGGAGGCAGTCTCGGACGTCGAAGACGGGCTCGAAGCCGGACTCGAGCGCGTCGCGGGCGGTGGCGTGCCAGTCGGCATCGCACGCCGGGGACGGCGATTCGACGTCGTCGCCGCTGGCGGTCACTGTCGTCGCCGTGGCGTACCCTGGCGGTCCGGGGAACGCGCCGTACGCCGAAACTGGGTCGTCGGGAGAGCCCCGCTTCGACGAACCGGGTGCGACGATCGCCACCTCGTCTGCGTCGTCGTAGCCGGTGACGAGGAAGCGAGCCGACTGCTCGTCGTCGGTGACGGCGACACGGAGTCCGTCCTCGGTCACGGCGAGGAGCCGGCAGTGAAACGCGTCGGTCAGAGACTGGGTCAGGCTCGTCCCAGCGGTCGTGCTCCCGGTCAGCCCGTCGGTGTCGGCGGCGGTGTGGACCGCGTCAGTGGTCGGTGTCGGTGAACTTGCTGACTGTGGAGTCGGGCCTCCCGTTCGTGTTTCGTAGACGCGGGTGACTACCCAGAAGGTACCGACGAACATGAGCAGTACGAGGAACAGGAAGACGGCGTAGTTCACGGCGGCATCACCGGGACGGCCGTGCTGGAAGTGCGGGTGGGTCGCATCGTGTTTCCTGTCAGTTCTCCAGACGGGCGCAAAACGGTGTCGGTGGGCTTACTCTTCGTCTTCGTCGTCCTCGAGGACCTCGATACCACGGTTGTTCACGGCGTTGGGGTCGAGCCCGACCTCCTGGAGGAACTGCTTGTACTCGCGTTCGCACTGTTCGGCGGCCTTCTGCTTGTCGGATGCGGCCGAACAGAGGGCAGCGAGGTCCTCGGGCACGTCGTTGGTGTAGACGATGTAGTGGTTGATGAGGTCCGAGAGGCGGCGGATGGGCGAGGTGAAGTGCCCGTAGATGTCGAAGTTCAGGGCGTGGTGGCCGCCGAAGGGGTCGGACATGTACTTCGCGCGGGGCATGACCTTCATCACGGCCCACTGTATCTTGCCGAGCTGGCGCTCGGGGGCGGTCTCCAGGGTCGCGTTGACGGCCTTGCGGGGGTCGTCCCAGGAGTCTCCGGGGATGGAGACGCCGTCGAGTTCCTGAATCTCGACGAGGGCCTTGTCCCACTCGTCGGGGGTGGGCTGGGGGTGAACGCGGTACATCGCCTCGACGCCGCGGTTCCACATGAGGACGTGCGTGACGGCCTTGTTGGCCTTCAGCATGCACTCCTCGATGATGGTGTGAGCGCGGTCGCGGCGCGGATTCAGGACGAGCGAGCCGTCCTCCTTGCGCTGTTCGTGCAGCCGGTCGGCGACGTCGAACACGAGCGAGATTTCGTCGTGGAGGTCGGCGTCGGGTTCGTCCAGGCGGCGCTCGGTCTGGGTGTAGGTCAGGCGCTCGTCGGAGTGGATGACCGACTTGTAGATGTCTATCTCGTCGTAGCTGAGCGTCTCCTTGTCCAGTTCCATCTCGACGGTGTGGGCGAGGCGGTCCTCGTTCGGGACGAGCGAGCAGACGGTCTCGGCCAGCATCGGCGGGAGCATGTGGATGGTGTAGGCGGGGAGGTAGACGGTGTTCCCGCGCTCGACGGCCTCGGCCCACATCGCACTCTCGGGGTGGACGTAGTGGCTCACGTCGGCGATGTGGACCCACAGCGTGTACGTCTCCTCGTTCTCGCGGATGGAGATGGCGTCGTCGAAGTCCTGGGCGTCGACCGGGTCGGTCGTCCACGTCGTCAGGTCCCGGAGGTCTTCGCGCTCGTCTATCTCGTCCTGTATCTCCTGTTGGACGTCTGTGGTCCGCTCTTCGGCCTCGTCCATCACCGCCTGGGGGAACTCGTCGCGAATCTCGAACTTCTCGAAGAGTTCCTCTCGCTTGTTCTGGAGGTGGCGCGCGAGTTCCTCGTCGATCTCGACGGGGCCCTGGCCTTCTGCAGTCCCGGCCGCGGCCTGCGCGCTCGTATCATCACTCATATCACTGGCCTACGACCGGCCTGCAGGAAAACGTGTCGGGGTGAGTTCCCCCTCGGGTGTTACTGTTCGGAGGTGCCGTAGCGCTCCTGAACGAGCCGGTCGTAGGTCTGCAGGAACTCCTCCTGTGTCAGTTCGGTAGCATCTATCTCACAGAGGAGCGATTCCAGTTCGTCTCGCGGCTGGTGGCACTCGGCGCGATAACAGGGTTTACAGAGGAACTCGAACTCCTTGCCGGTGCGCTCCCAGCGGTTGCCATACTTGTCGTACTCTCGCGCGTTTCGACGTGGGACGTCCTCGCCACACGAGATGCACGTGACGGTTTCGTTCCCCCGGTCTGTCCGGGAACCCCACATACATCCACAGATGCAGGGGAGGGTTAAAGCCCTTGTCGCGGTGAGTCATGGGTCCCCGTATTCGGCTCGTGCCATCGAGAGCGCGTCGTTTATGCGGCTTCCGTCCGACCGGCCGAGTATGCAGGTCAAGTCACGCCATCACCTTCGCAGCGACGACGTGAACGAGGTCGAATCCGCCATCGCGGACCAGCTCGGTGTCGACCTCGACGGGGACGCGTACGAACTGGTCGAACTGGACGGGAGCGAGTTCGACCTCGTTCTGGTCGACGGCGAGCCGTACGTCTGCTACGTCGACGACGAGCCGTTCCTGACCGTCGCGGGCGCGAACGCACACGAGGCGACGAAGCGAGTCGTGACGGTCGACGCCGGGGCTATCTCGTTCGTCTCCGGCGGTGCGGACGTGATGCGCCCGGGTATCGTCGAGGCGGACGACGACATCGCCGAGGGCGACCTGGTCGTCATCGTCGAGGAGACCCACGGGAAGACGCTCGCCATCGGGCGCGCGCTCACCAGCGGCGACGACATGGTCGGCGACTCGGGGAAGGTCGTCGAGTCGCTCCATCACGTCGGCGACGACCTCTACGAGTTCTCGGTCTGAATCGACCGCTGTCTCCCGATTCTACGTGCTACGAGCGACCGACTCACCGGTTGCCTGAGGAATCAGGCACCCAACTCATCCGGTCGGCGACCGTCGGTCCATACGAGGACAGGGAAACACCCTGGTCTCACAGTGCCTCTGCGGCGTCGCGCTCGCGACGCCATCTTCACGTTCCCGACCCAGAACCGCCGAGCACCAGCGCCTGCTGTCGACGACTCAGGCGTCGGAGACGGCGTCCATGTCGTCGTCTTCGTAGGCATCGCCGTACTTCTCGAGTGCCGCCTCGAACCCTTCGCAGGCGAGTTCGTAGGTCTCGCGCAGGTCGGGGATGGGCGTTTCGGTCGCGTCGACCCGGAGGTCGTCGTAGTACGGTTCGGGGTCGCGGTCCTCGGTGGTCTCGACGCGCAGTGCCGCGCTCTGGATGGTGAGGTCCTCGCGCTTGTCGCCACCCTCGGCGTGACCCGCCGCGAGCGCGTCGACGAGACGTTTCGCCAGCGGTTCGGCACGGTCGCTCGCCTCGTAGGCTTCGGCGACCGAATCGACGACTTCCTCGCCCACGAGCAGGTTCCCGGCGACGGTGTAGTTCTCGCCGACGCGGTCGCCGGCCCAGTCCATGCACTCGTCGCCAGTGAACGCGAACTCGCCCTCGTGGCCGACGCCGTGCAGTTGGCGGGCTGGCGCGTTGTCGTCGGCGTTGAGCAGTCCCTGCAAGGCGTCCGCGGCCGCGAGGCCGTCGTCCAGGTACTCGATGCCCTTCCGCCCGAGGCGGACGTTGGTCAGGCTCTGCGTCGAGACGGCCCCGTTCTCGCTAGCCCAGGGGCACAGCGCGCCGACACCCGGCAACCGGGTGGTCACCGCGACCCCGAAGCGGGTCTGCTCGTCGCCGTCGTCGTCCTCGTACGTCTCTCGCACGCAGATACTGAAGGTCATACCCCCGCTTAGTGGGGGAAGATGAAAACGGTCCGTGTTCGCTGCCAGCCGGTACTACTCCGTTCAGACCCGGGGGTCTTCGAGTCGCACCGGCCGGATGGCCGTCGCGGTCGCCCCGGTCTCGTCCCGCGCGGTCACGCGGACGAGGACACGGCCCGACCGGGTCGTTCGCGCGTCGTCGCCGACGCCGACTGCGGTCGTCCCCGACGCTAGCTCTCCTTCGACCTGTTCGGTCACGGCGGTCCGCTGGCTGTTGCCTCCGACGACGCAGACGGTGACGGTCTCCAGGTCGCCGTCGCCGTCGGTCGCCTTCCACGAGACCACGATGGCCCGTGCGTCGGTCTCGGTGTCGGTCAGGACGGCGTCGAGCGTGACTCCTTCGACCCGCGGCGGAACCGGCTGTGCGGTCTGTGTCGTTCCGTCGGCGTCACTCAGTGTCGTCTCGGCGTCGTCTGTCGACAGGCGCCTCGTTCTCTCCCCTGACATCGTCGTTCACCTAGACAGAGGGTCGCATGGGTCAAGAGGCCCTCACAGACCCGCTCGTGAGTACCTGTCCGTGAGGTGTTTCGCTCGCGCTCACCGTGTCGTCCCGAACGAGTGGACGTCCCAGGCGTAGACCACCCCATCCGACCAGGACGCGACGGCGACGACGTCGTAGCGGGTGTCCGGCAACAGCCCGGTGACGGGGATGGCGAAGGCTGTCGCGGCGTCGAGGGACTGCCGTTCCGACGACTGGCCGAGGTTCCCGTTCGGCCCGTAGAGGAAGAACACCTCGACCGCGTCGTCGGTCCCGACCGCGTCGAGCGTCCCGTGGAGAGTCGCGCTGGTCGCGGTCACGTCGCTCGGCAGGTCGGTCGTGACTGCGGGTGGTTCCGGCGTCACGACGACCGTCGTGAAAGAGCGGGTCTCCCCAGTCGACCGCTCACCGTCGCCCTCGGCGACTGCACGGTACTCGTAGGTCTCCCCCGAGACCAGCCCGGTGATACTCAACTCGACGGTCTCCGTGGCGCTCACCGACACGCGCGGCGTCGTCCTCGCGAGTTCTGTGCCGGCGACACCCCACTCGAAGGAGACGGTCACCGAGTCGGCACTGCCGAGGTCGGTGACCGTCGCGGCGAGTCTGGCTGCAGTCTCCGTGATTCTGGTCGGCTGGTTCGTCGCCGCGGTCGGTGGCGTGCCGAGGCTCCCTTCGATGCCGAGTGCGCCGTCGACGTTCACCAGTCCGAACCCCTGCTCGAGCCAGTCGAGCCCCACGTCTTCGGCGGTCTGCTGGAGCGCGAGTTCGGCCGACGCTGGCGAGTGCCCGGCGGCGAGCAACACTGCCATCGCGCCGGTGACGTGCGGGCACGCCATCGACGTGCCGTTGTAGTACCCGTAGCCTCCCCCCGCGACCGTGGAGTGCACTCGCACGCCCGGGGCGGCGAAGTCGACTCCCGAACCCGTCGCAGAGAAGTCCGCCAGACCATCCTCGCTATCCGTCGCGCTCACGCCGATGACTTCAGGGTACGCTGCGGGATAGGTGACACAGTCAGAGCAGGGCCCGTCGTTGCCGGCCGCGCCAACCAGGACGACGCCCTTGCTCGCGGCGAACTCCACGGCGTCTCTGATGAAGGACGAATCGGCACCGCCGATGCTCAGGTTCACCACGTCCCAGCCCTGCCGCGCGGCGTACTTGATGCCACGGCCGATGTCCCAGTAGAACCCCCAGCCCTCGCAGTTGAGGACCTTCACCGCGTGCAGCGTCACGGACGGGGCCACGCCGACGACTCCCCTGTCGTTGGCGACGGCGGCGATGGTCCCCGCGACGTGCGTTCCGTGTCCCACGTCGTCGTCCCACGTCTCGGTACACGCGTTGTCGACACCACAGGGGAGACAGCGGATGTAGGACTTGCCCGACCCGAGGTTCGCCTGGAGGTCCGGGTGGTCCGAATCGATACCAGTGTCGACCACCGCGACGTGGACCGACCCGCCGGTCTCACCGAGGGCGTGGGCGGTCCGCGCGCCGACACGCTCGATTCCCCAGGGCATCGAGCCCCCGATTGCCTCCATCCGCCCGTTCTCTTCGACGTACTTGACGGCCGGGTGCTTCGCGAGCGCCCGGAGTGCCTGTTCCGGGAACCTCCCGAGCATCGCACCGCCGATTCGGTCACCGAAGTCGATCTCGTCGAGGACCGAGGCCGCAAGCGCCAGTGCCTTCGAGTAGCCCGCTTCGTCCGCGAACGACACGATGTACTCGCCGAACGCCAGTTCCCCCGTCTTCCCCGTCGCTCCGGCTGTTCCGACCGCCTGCGTCCCGACTGCACCTGCGGCGATGGAACGGAGCAACTCTCGCCGGTTCACGTCCATGATACCTCAGTAAAGATATGCTTCGGGGTTCTATGAGTGTTCGTCAGTCCCGGCGGTGAGCACCTCACGGTAGCGTGGTTCCGGACAGAAACAGGGTAACTGGGGCTCAAATGGTGGAGGTGAGGTCATCACTACCGCTGGTGAAACAATTTTTCCAAGTTGTCGCTATATCTGATATGTAATGTGGATGTTGTGCGTCCGACGCAAGAACTATACCCGTCCCGCCGGACTTTTCGCTCTATGGGGTTCATGACCAAAATCCTCGGCTCGACGAACTCACGTAGCACCGAGGACTATCTCGAACTCGATCTCGACGACTTCGACACCGTCTCCGGTGAGGCCGCGATGCAAGTGCACATCGCCGAGGTCGGTGGACAGGCAGACGCCATCGACATCAAGGACGCGGTGTACGACGGTGACCTCGTCATCGCCGACATCACGCGACTGCGCACGGAAGACCGGACGGTCGACCACATCATCGACGAACTCCGGCAGGTCGCACAGGAGGTGGACGGTGACATCGTCCAGAAGGGCGACGACCAGCTCATCGTCACGCCGACCGGTGTGAAGATCAGCCGGGAGAAGCTCGGGCGCGACTGAAATCCGCGATGCGGTGCGGCGCGGTGCAGCGCGGCGCGGCGGTCGACGTGCGCTTTTATGTACGATAGCGCGGCCAGCGTCCGTGTGCTCTGACCACAGCGACCGCGACGGGTCTGGACGGTCGTGCAGCGTGCCCGTCGCGGAGAACCCGACCACTCATAGCGGTCGCTGCCTGTTCGCTACTTCGTCCAGCCAACCCGCCGACAGTCCCGAAGCTGTCAGAAGTGGTCCTTGCCCGGGTTCGAAGAGCCCCAGTCGCCCCGGCCACCTTCGGTCCGGTCGATACCCATGATGGACTCCGCCTGTTCGACGCCGAGTGACTCGCCCGTCTCGGGTACCCGGACCGTCACGTCCTGAATCTCGGGCCACTTGTACAGCTCTGCCTCGATGTTCCCGGTGGTGATGTCGGCCACCGAGCAGCCGCTACACCCGCCACCGAGTTCGATGACGACCTCGCCGGTTTCGGGGTCTGCCTCGCGGACGGCGCTCGTCCCGCCGTGCATCTGGATGATGGGCATCTCGCGGGCCAGCCAGCGTTCGAGGCGCTCTTTCAGCGTGTCCCCCTCGCCGTCGGACGAGTCGGTACTCATTACCGAAACGTAGGCGGCCCGAACGTGAGAAAGCTTTGGGTCTCGTTCGCACGATTCCGCAGGAACGACCGTGAGGGACCGGGTTACTCCCGTTCGCGCCCGCGGAGCAGACGCGCCCCGGCCAGTCCTGCGGCCGCCAGCGCCGACAGGACACCGAAGCCGGGTGTGGCGCTGGTCGACGCGTCGTCGTCGCCGCTGGTCGTGTCAGTCGCCGTCGCCGTCGTGGTGGACGTCCTCGTCGGTGTCGGGGTCGGTTCCGACCTGACGGTGGCGGTCGCGGTCGGCGTCGCCGTCGCCGGGCGGTCGTCGCCCCACCACACGTCGGTCGGTACCTCGGCCATCTCGCCCGCCGAGTCCGGGAACGTCACCAGCCCCTCGGAACGGACGCCCCCGACCTCGTGCCCGGAGGCCACGAAGAACTCGCCGTCGACGGCGGTCCGGGCGGTCCAGAAGGCGTAGCTGTCCGGGGCGGCCCACCACGCGATGCGCTCGGGGGTCGTCGGGTCGGAGACGTCGTGGACGGTCACGCCACCCTGGTACCAGCCGGTGTAGAGTCGGTCACCACTGAGTTCGAAGTTGTGTGCGGTCGTCCATGTGCCGTTCCGGTAGGTGTTGCTCACCGAGTTCGGGGGCTCGATAGCCGAGAGCTTCTGTGGATTCGCCGGGTCGCTGATGTCGAAGAGTTCGAGGCCGGAGGGCCCGCCTTCGTCGTCGTCCGGGTTGGTGTCCCAGGACTCGCCGCCTTCGACCATGATGCTGGCGTCGTCGTTCACCGTGACGTAGTGGTCGTTACCGAGTGGTTCGAGGTACTTCGCGCGGCTGAGGTCGTCCAGCTCGTCGCGCGTGTAGTCACCCTTCCGGCCGACGAAGGAGGGGTTCGCGGGGTCGCTCACGTCGAGGATGAACACGCCAGCGTCCCAGTACGCACAGTAGGCCGTGCCGTTCTGGACGTACAGGTCGTGCAGGACCGTGTTCGGTGGAATCTCCTCCCACTCGGCCTTCCAGTCGCCGGGAGTCCAGGTCGCGAGCCGTTCGAACGGTGCCGACGAGACGTCGACGATGTCCAGCGCGTACCCACCGGTGAGGTACGCGACGCCGTCTTCGAGGTGGGAGTTGTGGTTCCCGTGCTTCGGCGTCTCGAACCACTCACCGACCTGCTCGGGGTTCGCGGGGTCGCTCACGTCGAACACGAAGATTCCCCGGGGGCCGCCGTTCTGTGCCGCCGTCGGAACCAGTACCGTTCCGTCCTCGTACTTCACGTCGAGGACTTCCTGCACGTCCGTCCCGTCCGGGTCGGAGAGGGTCGCGGCCGCATCGCTCAGGATGGTGAGGTCGGTCGGGTCGGAGATGTCGACGGAGACGAAGCCGGAGCCGACGGCGACGTAGGCGACCGTCCCGTCCTCGTTCACCACGGCCTCGGCGGCACCCTGGAGCTCGATGCTGCCGAGCGGTTCGTACCCGGCCTGGCCGTCGGTCGCACTGGCAGCCACGCTGCCGAGCAGTGGGAGAGCGACCGCACCGGCACCGGCGCGCAGCAGTGTTCGTCTATCGATTCGAGAGGGGGACTCGTCCATGGTCCGGGTGACTGCCGTGGAACAATAAATCTGTCCGAACAACCGTGATAGATACTGATTTTCGGCTGTCAGTCGTCTCGCTGGTTCCGCTGCCGCCGGCTGTATCCAACTGCGCCGAGTCCGAGACCGACCAGCGCCGCCACAGGCCCGAACCCTGGAATGGCCTCGTCGGGAGCGCCCTGCGTCGTATCGTCGCCAGCGGTCCCGGTCGCGGCCGGGTCGGTACCCGGAACCGTCGTCGGGTCGGGCGTGCTGGTCCTGGTCGTCCGGGGCGGCAGCTCGGCCTCGGGTGCGACCACCAGCGAGGAGGGGCCGGCCTGTTCGCCTGCGCGGTCGGGGAAGGTGTACAGACCGGTCGTATTCGTCTGGGGAGCCGAGTGGGTCGAGCCAACGAAGAACTCACCAGGGACCGCGAGACGGGCCGTCCAGAACGCGAGGCGTTCGGGGTCGCGCCACCAGGCGATGCGTTGGGGGTTCGTCGGGTTCGAGACGTCGTGTATCATCACACCACCCTGGTACCACGAGGAGTACAGGCGGTCACCCGTGAGTTCGAAGTTGTGGGCGGTCGTCCACGTTCCCGAGTTGTAGCTGGCGTCGGCCGTCTTCGGCGGCTCGATGGTCGAGCGTGGCTCGGGGGTCGTCGGGTCGGTGATGTCGAACAGTTCGATACCCGAGGGGCCGCCGTCGCCGTCGCCGGACTGGAGGTCCCAGGACTCGCCGCCCTCGGCCAGGATGGTGGCGTCGTCGTTCACGGCGACGTAGTGGGCGTTCCCTGGCGGCTCTAGCCCGGCGCTCTGGGGCAGGTCCTGTAGCTCCGCGGGCGTGTAATCCCCGAGATGGCTGACGAACACGGGGGCGGTCCGGTCGCTCACGTCGACGATGAACACCCCGGCGTCCCAGTACGCACAGTACGCGACGTCGTTCTGGACGAACACGTCGTGTAGCGTCTGGAACGACTCGAAGGCCTCCCAGCCGTGGCCGTAGTCGATGGGGGACCAGCGGCTCGCCGGCTGTGGGTCGGTCGGGTCGGTCACGTCGACGATGCCGAGCGGGTTCCGCGCCCCGTTGAGCCCGGTCACGTAGACGTACTCGCCGTCGAAGTCGACGTTGTGGAGGACGAACGGCATCTCGTACCACGAGAGGCGTTCGGGGGTCACGGGGTCAGAGACGTCGTACAGGAAGAACCCTTCGAGGGAGCCGGACTGTGCTGGCCCGGGAACGACGAGCACGTCGTCCGCGTACTTCACGTCGAGGATGGACTGTAGTTCCAGGTCCGTCCCCTCCGGTGAGAGCCCCCGCCGCTCGGCGAGGACGGTCGGGGCGGTCGGGTCACTGATGTCGACCGTGGCGAACCCGTCGCCCGCGGCGACGTAGGCGACCGTCCCGTCGTCGTTCACGACGGCCTCGGCTGCGCCATCGATGTCGACGCTCCCGAGTGGTTCGTACGGGGCGGCCGTCCGGGAAGAACGGCCGCGTTGGCCGGTCGCCGTACCGCCGAAGAGTCGGAGGGTGAGTGTGCCGGCACCGGCTCGCAGGACGTCTCGGCGTCGCATATCCGAGGCAATCGGCCGAGGCTGGATAAAGTGGTCGCCTCTTCAGTCTCGGTTCCCGACGAATCGCGCGGCACCGAGGCCGAGACCGGCGATAGTCGCGAGGACGCCGAAGCCGGGCGTGCTGCCCTCGCTGTCGCCGCCCGAATCGGTGTCCGTCGCAGTGTCGGTAGCGCTGTCAGTGGCGGTGTCTGTGGGGGTCTTCGTCGTCTCCGGCGGGTCGCTGGTCGTGGGCTGTGCCGTCGTCTGGTCGGTCGTGGTGGGCTGTGTCGTCGTCGCGGTGCTCGTCTGTTTCTGCTTGCCCACGTAGTCGGGCCAGTCGCTCTCGGTGACCACGGTCGCGTTCGACGGCGCGGTGAACACGCCGGGTGGGTCCGCCATCTCGGCCGCGGTGTCGGGGAACGTCACGACGCCGCCCGTGGTGTCCTGTCCCGGACCCATGTTGCCGGCGACGAAGAAGTCGCGGTCGCCTGCGAACTTCGCGCCCCAGAACATCTGGGACTCGGGGTCGCGCCACCAGGCGATGCGTTCGGGGTTCGCCGGGTCCGAGACGTCGTGAATCATCACGCCCCCGTAGTACCAGCTGGTGTAGAGGCGACCGTCGTGCACGTCGAAGTTGTGAGAGGTAGTGAACTTCCCCTGGAAGCCCTCGTCGGGCGAGCCGGGGGCTCGGATGGTCGTGAGTTCCTGGGGGTTGGCCTTGTCGCTGATGTCCCAGACGTCGATACCGGAGGCGCCGCGGGTCTCGTCGTCCGGGTTCAGGTCCCACGACTCGGCCCCGACGTACAGCGTTTCCGCTGCCTCGTCGACCGTGACGTAGTGGTTGTTGCCCGGTGGCTGCATACCGATACGGCTGAAGTCCGCCTGTTTCAACTGCGAGAGCTTCGACGCATCGAGCCCGCCGAGTCGCGACACCACTTCGGGGTTCTCCTTGTCCGAGATGTCGACGATGAACGTCCCGGCTTCCCAGTTGGCGAAGTAGGCGTAGTCGCCCTGGACCCAGAGGTCGTGGAGGCTACGGAGCCACCCGTGGACGTCCTGCCACTTCTCGTCGTAGTCGACGATGCCGTACTCACTGACTTCGGTGAAGCTGTCGTCGGAGACGTCGAAGAGACGCATGGTCTCCCTGTCGAAGTCGCTCCGGGTCAGGTAGGCGTGGTCGTCGGCGAGGAAGGAGTTGTGGATGGGGTGGTCGACCTGCTTCACGGCGAGCTGTTCGGGGTTCGCGGGGTCGGACACGTCGTACAGCAGGGCGGCCTTGACGAGTTTGTCTCGGCTCGGGCTGTTGGGCCCGACCACGAGGAGGCGGTCACCGTCGACCTTCACGTCGGCGACCATCTGCATCGGGCCGTTCTCCGCGTCGGCGAGGAGGTCGCGCTGTTCGGCGACGACGGTCGGCTTCGCCGGGTCGCTCACGTCGACGGCCGTGAAGCCGCTGCCGTTGGCGACGAACGCTGTCTCGCCGTCGTCGCTGACGGTCACTTCCTGGGTTCCGTCGACAGTGACGCTGCCGAGCGGCGCGTACGATTCGTCGGGGAGGGCGGTCGCGACGGAGCCGACGGCGCTCGCCGCGAGCACGCCAGCACCGGTTCGCAGGACGTCTCTACGTCGCATACGTCAACGAGCGTTTGGTACAGGGGAAAATATATCGGAATGTAAGTGATTGTTTGTGTTATCCTGTGCCACGGCTACCGCAGCCGTGTCGGTGACGGGACGGACACGCCGGGTCGGCTGGTTCGGTCAGTGACGAAGTTTCGACCGGTCACCGGTTCCGGCCGTCAGCGCGCTCGCCAGTGCACCTTTGACGACGACGTCGTCGCCGAGCGTCGTCAGCTGGATGTCGGGCACGTTCGTCATCACCATGTCGTCGACGCGTTCACGGATGGGGTCGAGCACCAGTTCGGTGTTGTTGAGCGCGACTGCGCCGCCGATGTAGATGACGATGGGTGCGAACGAGTGGACGACGTTGGTGACACCGATGGCGTTCCAGTGGGCGAGCTGGTCGACGACGTGGCTGGCGAACTCGTCGTCGGCTGCGTACTCGAACACGTCTTTCGCGGAGAAGTCGGGGTCGTCGAGCGGGAGTGCGGTTTCGAACTCGGGGTCGTCGTCGGCCAGGAGTCGAGCGTATCGTGGAATGTTGTTCCCGGAACAGTAGGCTTCCCAGTGTCCTTGTTTGCCACAGCCACAGGCGAGCCGTCCCTGTGGGTCGACGACGTAGTGGCCGACCTCGCCGGCGTTGCCGTCCCAGCCGCTCGCGACCTTCCCGTCGATGCAGACGCCCGCGCCGATCCCCGACGAGATGGTGATGTACGCCATGTCGTCGGGGTTGCGCTCGGCGAAGAAGCGCTGGCCGATACAGCCGGCGTTGGTGTCGTTGTGGAGGTAGACGCGGTCGGAGTCGATGAGTTGCCCGATGGGCCCACTCAGGGGGACGCGCTCGACGGTGTCGGGGAGGTTCGGGGGTGTCTCGAGTGTCCCTTCGGCGAGGTCGAGTGGTCCGGCTGCGCCGATGCCAGCCGCGAGCACCTCGGTCGGCTCCACGCCGGCGTCCGCGCAGGCGCGACGGAGCGTGTCGAGGACCGCCTCGGTCACGTCGATGCCGGTGGGTCCCTGTGGCGTCTTCGTGCGATACGAGCCGATGATTCGCGCGTCGTCGTCGCCGACGACGGCTCGGACGTTCGTCGCGCCGAGGTCGACGCCCGCGTACGTGGCCATGTAGATGTGAGACGGGCGGGCGGGCACTTAATTGGTTAGATTTACTCGCGAGTGAGTACGTCAGTCATTGCCTCGCTGGGTGGCTGGCACGGGACTGGGGTGGGTCCGTCGTCCGGCTCAGTTGGTGGTGTTTGCCGACCGGGACGGCAGTCGCGGGATGAGCCACGCGAGGAAGGCGTCCTCGCTGCGGGTCTGGAGCCAGACGGTCCCGGGGCCTTCGAAGTCGACGACGAGGCCCTCACCGGAGAACAGCGTGGACTTCAGGCCGCCGACGCGGCGGACGTCGTAGCTCGTCGTCCCCTCGAAGGCGACCACGTGCCCGGAGTCGATGGTGTAGCGCTCGCCAGCTTCCAGGTCGACGGATTCGACCGCACCGTAGCTGGAGAGGAACACCGGTCCCTCGCCGGTGAGTTCGAGCAGGAAGAAGCCTTCGCCGCCGAGGAACGACCGCGCACCGCCGAACTTCGTGTCTACGTCGAGCGACGGGGCCGAAGCGAGGTAGGACCCGGCCTGGACGAACAGGGTCTCGCCGGTCAGTTCGTGCGCGACTACGTCACCGGGAAGCGCCGGCGCGAGCGTGACGTGACCGGGCGTCTCGGCGGTGTAGGTGTTGCGGAAGAACGATTCGCCACCGAGGACGGAGCGCTTTACGCTCTTGAACAGGCCACCTTCGCCGCGGGCGGTCGAGATATCGATGCCATCTGTGTGTGAGACGAGCGCCCCGGCTTCTGCCATCAGGGACTCGCCGGCGGCGAGGTCGACGTCGAGCAGTGCGTAGGAGGGACGGTTTCGGATTTCGTGCTCCATACCTGAGTAGTCGCGTCACAGATATATCCCGTTATGGGTGTGCGCGACACTCTCAGGCGTGTAGGGGTACTACACGGGACATGGACACGAAAGACCTGACAGATTTCGAGATAGAGGCGCTACACCGGACGGAACTCGCTCTGGAGTGGCTTCGACGCGCCCACGGCCACCTCATCGAGTTCCACCACGGCATCGGCCACGCCATGGACCACCTCGACGCCGCCGAGGAACTCCTCCGCGAGAGCGGCCACGCCGACCTCGCGGACGAACTCCGGGACCAGCACCTCCCGCGTGGGGTCATCGACCGGGGGCCGACGCCCGACGCGGGCGACCGCTGGTCGTACGACGTTCTGGAGACGTTCGAGGACGGTTTCCTCGGTGACGTCATCGAGTTCGAGGAGCGGACCCGGTCGACCGTCGCCGGCGGGGCCAGGCACGTCGCCGAGCGCCGGCAGGAACGCGAGTGGCGCGAGCGGGCTAATCCCGGACGAAGGTGACCGGGCAGGGGGCCGAGAGCATCACTTCCTGTGCGGTCGACCCGAAGACGGCCTTCCCGGTCGGCGAGCGTTTCCGCCCCGCAACGTACACCCGGTCCGCGTCGACGGTCTCTGCGACGTCGCGGATGGTCGCGTGCCGCGCAGCGACTTCGTCCGGGGTCACGTCGCCAAGGTGTGCGAAGTCCAGCCGGTCGCGGGCGCTCTCGTACTCGTTTTCGGTGAAGGCGTGTGTCAGGACGACCGATGCGCTGGTCGGCGCTGCGATTTCGACGACCGAATCTGTCAGGCGGTCCGTCTGGTCACCGTCGCTCGGACCGACGCCCAGTACGATGGTCTCGATGGACATGGAACAGCCGTCGGACCGGAGCCAGTAACAGATTCTGGGCATTTACCCGATTCTGAATGAATTTCTCGGCAGGGCTGGTTATGTGTATCCCCGTCCAACACGAGGACATGATTCGACCCGACCTCACCGGTCAGGTTGCCCTCGTCACGGGCAGTGCGAAGGGCCTCGGTCGCGAACTCCTGTTGACCATCGCCGGGTGTGGTGCCAGCGTCGCCGTCCACTACCGGACCAGCGGTGACGAGGCCGAGACCGTCGCCGACCTCGCCCGCGAGCGCGGTGCGCCCGCCGTCACGACCGTCCAGGCCGACGTGACTGACCCGGACGAGGTGACAGCCATGTTCGACGCCGTCGAAGCCGACCTCGACACGGTTGACGTGCTGGTCAACAACGTCGGCGCGTTCGCGCCGCGTCACTGGACCGACATCGACTACGACACCTGGCAGACCGTCTTCCAGACCAACGTCGATGCGACCTTCCTCACCTGCCGGCGTGCCCTCCCGACCATGCGCGAGCAGGGCTACGGGCGCATCGTCAACGTCGGCTACGCCTCCAGCGAGAAAGGGATGGTCAATCCCAAGAACGCGCCCTACTTCATGGCGAAAGCGAGTGTCCTGATGTTCACCCGGATGCTCGCGGCCGACACGCAGGACGACGGCATCACGGTCAACGCCATCTCGCCGTACGTCGTCGAGAACTCCGACGAGTTCCCCGAGGAACTCCCACGCGGGCGCCCCGCAAGCTACGCCGACATGGAGCAGGCCATGCTGTTCTTCCTCGACGAGGAGTCGGACTACATCAGTGGCGAGAACGTCGAGGTCGACGGTGGCTGGCTGCCAGAGAAGGTGTGACACGGACGCGGCGTCGTGCCCCCGCCACCGCACGACGAATCGACCACATCGGTAGTCGGGACCGCTGAATCGGAGTCACTTTCATGTGCTCCCACCCCTATCGTTGGGGTGACACACCGTAATGAGTGCGCGAACCGGGGTGCTGTGGATACAGGGGGGGACCGGGGAGTCCCCGCTCCGCGACCAACCGGCAGTCCGCGTCCACGAGGCGGCTGACCGGGCCGAGGCAGCCGACCTGCTCGCGTCGGTCCGGGTGGACTGCATCGTCTGTCCGCAGACCCGCGACGGTAACTCGGGGCTCGTCCTGCTCGAACGCCTCGCCACCTCCCATCCACACGTCCCGAGCGTGCTGGTCTCCGAGACCCCCGACGACGACCTGGCGAGCGCGGTCGCGAGCGGGGCCATCACCGAGTACCTTCCACTGACCATCTGGGAGGACCCCGGTGCGCGTCTGGCCGACCGGGTTCACGCACTGGCGGACGCACACGACCCGACCCGACCGGACGAGCGCACGCTTTCGGGTCTGCTCGCGACGGCCCGAGAACTCATGACGACGCGCGCACCGGACGACATCGCGGCGGTGGTCGCCGACGCGGCGAGCGAGATACTCGACTACGACAGCGCGGCCGTCTGGCTGGTCGACGACCACGAGGAGGTGTTACGGCTCGCGGCCGGGTCGGACGTGGCGAGCTACGGGGTCACCGACGGCCCCGTCGGCACCGTGTTCCAGACCGGCGAGCCGACCGTCCACGAGGACACCGAGGACGCGACGATGTACTTCCCGTTGGGCGACCACGGCGTCATGGCAGTCACCGCCGAGAGCGTCCGCGCGATGGAGGACGCCGACGTCCAGCTCGCGGAGATACTCGCGGCCAACGCCTCCGCGGCGTTCGGCCGGGCGGCCCGCGAGCAGGCGCTCGAACTCTACCAGACGGTCGTCGACAACGTCCGCGAGATGGTGTACGTCCTCGACGCGGAGGGCCGAATCGTCCTCGCCAGCCAGCAGATCGTCGACGCGGCGGGCTACGACCGTGACGAAATCGTCGGCGAGCACGTCTCGAAGTTCTTCACGCCCAGCGGGCTCCAGAAGGGGACCGGGGTCATCACCGAGATGCTGACCGAGGACGACCCCGGAAACCGGACCTACCGGACCGAGGCGATTCGGGCCGACGGGTCGACGATTCCCGTCGAGATAGAGCTCTCCTTGCTCCCGACGGACGACGGCGAGTTCCGCGGGACCATCGGTGCGATTCGGGACATCTCCGACCTCGTCGAGACGGAAGAACGCCTCGAACACGAGCGCGACCGGTTCCGGTCGCTGTTCCGGCACATCCCCGACCCGGTCGTGGACAGTCGGTTCGAAGACGGTGAACCCATCATCGAGGGCGTCAACCCGGCGTTCGAGCGGGTGTTCGGCCACGACGCGGCCGACGTCGTCGGCTCGTCCGTCAACGACGTGCTCGTGCCGGCCGGCGACGAAGCGGGCGGGCGCGAACTCGACCGGCAGACGCTGGAGGAAGCCCCGACTTCGGCGGAGGTCAGACGCGAGACCGCCGACGGCGAGCGGTTCTTCCTCTTCCGTGGTATCCCCTACCGGGCGGGTGACCGCGACACCCACGCGTTCGGCATCTACACCGACATCACCGACCAGCGCGACCGCGAGCGCCACCTGCAGGTGCTCCACCGCGTCCTTCGGCACAACCTTCGGACCGACATGGGCGTCGTCATCGGCTACCTCGGCGAACTCGAAGGCGAGCTTGACGACGCGGGACAGCTGGCGCTCATCGAGCGCGTCACCGACCGGGCCGAGGACGCGGCCCGGCTCGCGGACAAGGTCCACCAGCTCGAACAGGTGGTCAGACGCGACTCCGACCTGACGCCGGAACCGATCGACGTAACCGAGCGCATCGCGCCGCTCGTCGACCGGGTCCGCGAGGTCGAAACCGACGCGACCATCCGGTTCGCGAGTCCCCAAACCTGTGTCGCCTACGCCGACGAACGCCTCGACCTCGCGGTCGAGAACCTCGTCGAGAACAGCATCGAGCACACGCCGAAGGCACGGCCGACCGTCGAGGTGGCGGTCGAACGGACGGCGGAGTACGTCGAAGTCAGTGTCGCAGACGACGGTCCGGGTATCCCCGAGCACGAACGGGCGTTGCTCACCGGCGACCGCGACGTGTCGCGAGTGGAACACGGCGACGGCCTCGGACTCTGGGTCGTCAACTGGGTGGCGCGGTCGCTCGGCGGCGACGTGCGCTTTGGCGATCCCGAGGAGGGGAGTGAGGTCGTGTTACAGTTGCGGCCGGAAGGCGTCTGAAGCCGGTTTCAGTTCCCTTCGAGGGCGTCGATGGCGATGCCGGCGACGACGAGTGCTTCCTTCGGCGCATCGCCGCTGTCGGTGACTTCCACCTCGTACTGGTCGGCCAGCGAGAGCTTGCCCTTGATGTGGCCCATCGGTCGGCCGTCGGGCGACTCGATGGTGTACTCGTGCGGCAGGAAGCCCATGAGGGGGACGTGGTGGCGGGCCGCTTCGAGGAGTGCCCCCTGCCCCTCTATCTTCGCGAGGACCCGGCCGTCCGGTGCCCGGACCTTCCACTTGTGCTGGAAGAAGGTGAAGTTCTTGTCGAGGATGGCGACCTCCTCACCGGTTCGTTCGTCGGTGATGGTGTAGTCGCCCGCGTGGTCCATGATGCCGCCAGCCTTGATGGTGAACACCTTCTCTCCGTCGGGTGTCTTGAACGGGAACTCCTCTTTCAGTTTGAACCGTTTCTTCTTCGCCTTGAGCACCGCGTTCCCCGCCGCGTCGGAGACGGTGTACCTGCTTCGGATGAGGCTCTGTTTGATGTGGTACCGGTCGTCGCTGAGGTCGATACCCGAAATCACACTCATGGCCTTTCGTTCCCCCGTATCATATTTAAAACCTTACTCGAAATGGCAGGACTCTTTATGTACTGGTGCGTCCCGCGTCACCGGTCCTCGTCCGGAACCGACACCCTAAGGATGGTACCGCCCTTGCCAACAACCGAATGACCAAGGAGTACATCGAGGTCAGGGGTGCCGAGGAGCACAACCTCAAGGACCTCGACGTGCGTATCCCCCGCGAGCAGTTCAACGTCGTCACCGGCCTCTCGGGGTCGGGCAAGTCCTCGCTCGCGTTCGAGACGGTGTACGCCGAGGGCCAGCGCCGATACATCGAGTCGCTCTCTGCCTACGCGAGGAACTTCCTCGGGCAGATGGACAAACCGCAGGTCGAGACGGTCGAGGGGCTCTCGCCGGCCATCTCCATCGACCAGAAGAACGCCGCCAACAACCCGCGGTCGACGGTCGGGACGGTGACGGAACTCCACGACTACCTCCGCCTGCTGTACGCCCGCGTCGGCACGCCGCACTGTCCCGAGTGCGGGCGCGAGGTCGGCGAGCAGTCCGCCCAGACGATGGTGTCGCGCCTGCTCGACCTGCCGGAGGGGACGAAGGCGATGATAGCCGCGCCGGTCGTGCGCGACCAGAAGGGTGCCTTCGAGGACCTGTTCGACGAACTCGTCGCCGACGGGTACGCCCGCGTCGAGGTCGACGGCGAGCAGTACGACCTCACCATCGAGAAGCCGGAACTCGACGAGAACTACGACCACACCATCGACGTCATCGTCGACCGCGTGAAGCTCTCGACCGAGTCTCGCGCTCGCATCGGCGACTCCGTCGAGACCGCTCTGGAAGCGGCCGACGGCCTGCTGAAGGTCATCCTCCCGGACCCGCCGGAGGACGCGGACATCGGCGGTTCCGAGTCCCGCTCGACGGGTGACCTGGCAGGCGAGGGTGACGACCGACTGGTTCTCGAGTTCTCCGAGGACCTCGCCTGTACCCACTGTGGCATCGACTTCGCCGAGATAGAGACGCGCAGTTTCTCGTTCAACTCTCCCCACGGGGCCTGCCCGGAGTGTGAGGGCATCGGCGAGACGAAGGAAGTCTCGGAGGACCTGGTCGTCCTCGACGAGTCCAAACCCATCAAGCACGCCTTCGAGCCGTGGAGCTACAACCGGTCGTACTACCGGACCCGGCTCGACAACGTCGCCGAGCACTTCGGCGTCTCGGTCGATACGCCCCTCGAGGACCTCGACGAGGACGTGAAACGCCAGTTCCTCTACGGGACCGACGAGGAGGTCGTGTTCAAGCGCCAGACCAAGAACGGCATCCGCCGCAAGGAGAAGCGCTTCGAGGGCATCATCCCGAACCTCGAACGCCGCTACGTCGAGACGGACTCACAGGGCACCCGCGAGCACATCGAGGACTACATGTCCGTCACGGAGTGCCCGGCGTGTGAGGGCACCCGCCTGAAGCCCGCTTCGCGGTCGGTCCTCGTCGCGGACACGTCCATCACGGAGATAAACGGCATGAGTATCGGCGACGCGCTGGAACACTTCGAGGGGCTCGAAGCGCACCTGAACGAGCGCGAGACCCACATCGCCGAGGAGATCCTCAAGGAGATTCGTGCCCGCCTCGGCTTCATGACCGAGGTCGGCCTGGAGTACCTCACGCTGGACCGCGAGGCCTCGACCCTCTCCGGCGGGGAGAGCCAGCGCATCCGCCTCGCGACCCAGATTGGCTCCGGCCTCGTCGGCGTCCTCTACGTGCTCGACGAGCCGAGCATCGGCCTGCACCAGCGCGACAACGACCGCCTGCTCAACACCCTCTGCGAACTGCGCGACCTCGGGAACACCCTCATCGTCGTCGAACACGACGAGGAGACGATGCGCCGCGCCGACAACGTCATCGACATGGGTCCCGGCCCGGGCAAGCGCGGTGGCGAGGTCGTCGTGCAGGGGACGACCGACGAGATAATCGAGTGCGAGGGCTCCATCACCGGCGACTTCCTCGCCGGCCGCAAGCAGATTCCCGTCCCCGACACCCGCCGCACAGCCGACACCCACCTCACCGTCGAGGGCGCTCGCCAGCACAACCTCAAAGACCTCGACGTGGACATCCCGATGGGCTGTTTCACCGCCATCACCGGTGTCTCGGGTTCCGGGAAGTCCACCCTGATGCACGACGTGCTCTACAAGGGGCTGGTCCGCCGGATGAACGACAACAAGTCCGTCAACCCCGGCGAACACGACGGCATCGACGGCATCGACAACATCGAAACCGTCCGCCTCATCGACCAGTCGCCCATCGGCCGCACCCCGCGGTCGAACCCGGCGACCTACACCGGCGTCTTCGACTACATCCGCGAGCTGTTCGCCGAGACCAAGCTCTCGAAACAGCGCGGCTACAAGAAGGGCCGCTTCTCGTTCAACGTCAAGGGCGGGCGCTGTGAGGAGTGTGGCGGGCAAGGGACCGTCAAAATCGAGATGAACTTCCTCTCGGACGTGTACGTCCCCTGTGAGGAGTGCGACGGTGCGCGCTACAACGACGCCACGCTCGACGTGACCTACAAGGACGCGACCATCGCGGACGTGCTCGACATGAGCGTCGAGGAGGCGTACGACTTCTTCGAGTCCTCCTCGCGCATCCGCCGGAAGCTCAAACTACTGAAAGACGTGGGGCTGGACTACATGAAACTCGGCCAGCCCTCGACCACCCTCTCGGGTGGGGAAGCCCAGCGCGTCAAACTCGCCGAGGAGTTGGGCAAGCGCGACACCGGCAACACGCTCTACCTGCTGGACGAACCGACGACCGGCCTGCACTCTGCGGACGAGAAGAAACTCATCGACGTGCTCCACCGGCTGGTCGACAACGACAACACCGTCGTCGTCATCGAACACGAACTCGACCTCGTGAAGAACGCCGACCACGTCGTCGACCTCGGCCCCGAGGGCGGCGAGAAGGGCGGTCAACTCGTCGCCGAAGGGACGCCCGAAGCACTCGCCCAACACGACGACTCCCACACCGGGCGCTACCTGCGCGACCTGCTCCCCGACGTGGACATCGAAGGCCCGCGTGGCCAGCGCGTCGAACCCGAGAAACGAGAGATGGCGGCCCCGACCGACGACGACTGACGAATTCGAACAGCCCGAAGTTTTTCGATCACCCGATCCGTCGCCTGCGGTATGTCTCGCTGGCGGCGAGTGGTCAGGCGCGAACTGCTTGCGTACCGGGACCAGACCGGTGTCGAGAGTATCACGCTCGGCGACGTGTACGACCAGTTGCTCCCGGTCGTCACCGCGGAGTTTCCAGACAACGACCACCCGAAAGCGAAACTCAGGCAAGTCCTCCAGCAGTTGCGCGACCGCGACGAGGTGGTGTTCCTGGAGGACGGGGTCTACCGGCTGACGGGTGTCGACGCTGGTTCGGTGGCGGGAGAACCGGTGAAGACGCGAACGGAGTACACCGCGACCACGTACGAGACGACCGTCGGGGCACGCTCGATATCGGCAGCATTCCGGACCGACGTGCTCGCCAGATTCGACCGGACCTGTCCGGTCTCTGGTGTCGACCACCCGAGACTGCTCGACGTTGCCCACATCCTCCCGTGGAGCGAGTACGAGAACCACAGGACGGACCAGACCAACGTCCTCCCGCTGTCGAAGACCCACCACGCGGCCTTCGACGCCGACCTGTTCACACTCGATTCGGACCTCCGCCTCTGGACTGCGCCCGACTTCGACACCGAGAGCGACCTGCTCGAGCGAACCCTGCTGGACCGGGAGGGCAGCCGAATCCCCTGGCCGGCGACGGCCCCCGACGTGTCCACACGACTCGCCGACCGGAACCGGAATCTCGACTGGGATGTGCCCGCGTGACTTTTTGTACGAAGACACGACCAGTCCCGTCGTGTCCTGACCCCCACCGCGCGGCGGGCAGCGGTTGCACGACACGTCGTCGCGCGACACCCAGTGTCGTCTGTCCGCCAGTCGATATCGGCCACCAGAGATACTGTCGTCTATATATTCGTTTGCCGGTAGCTATTTAGCGACCTACTCGTTACTCCCGCACGACCGACCGGATTCCGGTCACACACGCATGACCGACGACGCACGAGCAACCGTCTTGATCACCGTCGATTCGTTGCGGGCGGACGCGCTCGACCTGAACTCGGAGGATTCGCACACACCGACCCTCCGGTCCCTGGCCGACGACGCGACCGTCTTCGAGAACGCCTTCGCCCAGGGGAACTGGACCCCGTTCTCCTTCCCGAGCATCCTCGGTGGCACGCCAGTGTTCGCCGACGGGTCACGCATCGGTGTCGGCCCCGGTGCCACGCTCGCTGAGACGCTCCGGCGCGCCGGTGTCGCCACCGGTGGGTTCAACGCATCGAACGGGTTCCTCACCGCGTACTGGGGCTACGACCGCGGGTTCGAGGAGTTCGACGCGTTCCACGCCGAGGCGACGAACCCGGTGAGCAAGTTCTTCTCTGCGCACCCGACCTGGCAGGCGTGGGCACAGTTCGCCACGCAACCGATGCGCTCGGCAGTCCGTCGGCTCAGGGGCGAGGAGACGTACCCAGCCGAGAACACCTCCCGGATGCGGGACGTCGAGAACGCGGCCATCTCGTTCATCGAGGATTCGGATGGGGAGTTCTTCTGCTGGATTCACTACATGGACACCCACACCCCGTACGTGCCCGCTCCGGTCCACGTTCGCGAGGTCGCGGACGAACCATTCAGCACGCTACGCATGCTCAGCCCGCACTTCCGGACCGGGCTGGGTCGCGGGGTCGAGGAGGGGTCACAGGCGCTCGACGACCTGCGGACGCTGTACAAGGCGGCCGCCCGACAGGTCGACCAGAGCATCGGCCGCGTCCTCAGTGCCCTCGAAGACGCTGGTATCCGCGACGAGACGTGCGTCGTCGTCGCGGGTGACCACGGCGAAGAGTTCCTCGAACACGGGCACCTCGCGCACTACCCGAAGCTCTACCGGGAACTGGTCGAGGTCCCGTTCCTCGTCGACGCCCCCGGGAGCGAGGGCCGACGAATCTCCGACCCGGTCGCGCTCGACGCGATTCCGCCGACCGTGTGCGACGCGATGGGCGTCCGCACGCCCGACCACTACACCGGCGAGAGCGTCATGCCGACCGTCTCCGATGGGGCCGACCCGGACCAGGAACCGGTGGTGTCGGTGACCGTCAGGGGGGAGTCTGTCACCCAGCAACCAATCCCGCGGCGGCTCGGCGACGGTGACGTACTCGTCAGCGCCCGGAACGAGGAATGGACGTACATCGACCACCCCGAGGCGGACGAGCGAGAACTGTACGACCGCGAGGCTGACCCCGCCGAACAGGACGACTGCTGGGACGACGACCCCCCGACACGGGCGGTACGGCGCCTCCGAACGGCCGCCGAACAGCGCGTCGCAGCGCTCGAATCGGTCGCCAGTCGAACCGAGGACGATGCCGGCGACACCGAGGCAGACGAGGCCGTCCCAGCGGAAATCGAAGACCGCCTCAGCGCCCTCGGGTACAAGTAGTTCGTTCGGACCAGCGTCAGGACCGACTGTTTTATCCTGCGACGACCTACGGAGAGCCATGCAGTTCGTCGCGCTTTCCGATACCCTCCTCACCATCCGTGATGGTGAGACGGTCGCCCGGTTTGACGACCACGACTTCGAATGCGTCGCGACCGACGGTGACCACGTCGTCGCCGGGACGTTCGGCGACGGCCTCTGGCACAGTCCAGACCACGGCGAGTCGTGGGAACAGGTGGGCTCGGCCCTCCCGGAGAAGGTGATGTCGGTCGCGTTCGACCCGCACCGTGCTGGAGGCCTCTGGGCCGGCACCGAACCGAGCCGTGTGTTCTACTCGCCCGATTACGGCGAATCCTGGACCGAACGAACTGGCCTCACCGACCTGCCATCGGCCGATTCGTGGTACTTCCCACCGCGGCCGGACACCCACCACGTCCGCTGGCTCGAACCAGACCCGCATCGCCGGAACCGTCTCTTCGTCGGCATCGAGGCCGGTGCCCTCGTCGTCACGAACGACCGTGGCGAGACCTGGCACGAACGCCCAGAGGGGAGCCGTGTCGACAACCATCAGCTCGCGACACACCCGGACGCACCGGGGCGGGTGTACAGCGCCGCGGGCGACGGCTACGCCGAGAGTGACGACGGCGGCGAGACGTGGGACCAGCCCCAGGATGGTCTCGACCACCGGTACTGCTGGAGCGTCGCCGTCGACCCGGGCAACCCGGACGTCCGGCTCGTCTCGGCGGCCGACGGGGCGTACGCTGCCCACCGGAAAGAGACCGCAGAGTCCTACGTCTACCGGAAAATCGGGGACCGGCCCTGGAGCGTCGCGATGCGGGGACTGCCGGCCCCCGAGGGGTTCCGCCGGCCGGTGGTGGCACCGGGAGCCGACCCCGGGACGTTCTTCGCCGCGACCGACGAGGCTCTCTACCAGACCGACGACCGTGCCGGGAGCTGGAACCGGCTGGAATCGTGGGGTGCGGCTGGGCCGGTCCGGGGACTGGCGGTCCGGTGACCACTCGCTGTCGGGGTCGGACCCACGGGTACGACGAGTGCTCTCGACGCGAAGCGGGAAGGTATTTAGCCGAGACTCACGAGGCGACAGACATGTACGACTTCGTCGTCGTCGGCGCTGGTCCCGCCGGTTCGCGGTTCGCCCGTCGCGCGAGCGAGGCGGGCTTCGACGTCCTCGCGCTCGAACAGGGACGTGTCGGCGAGCCACTGGCCTGTTCGGGCCACGTCAGTACCGACATCTGGGAGTACACGGGCGAGGGTGCCCGAGACGAGTTGCTCCAGAACGAGGTGTTCGGTGCGCGCTTTCACGTCGGTGGGCCCCACAGCGACGCCCACCAGTTCTACAAGCGCGAGGTCGTTTCGAACGTCATCGACCGGGTCGGCCTCGACAGACACCTCGCCGACCTCGCCCGCGGGGCGGGGGCGGACCTCCGCGACCAGCACACCGTCACCGCCGTCGAAGAGTATCGCGACCGCGTCGAGGTGACGGCTCGCGGCCCCGACGGCGTCGAGACGCACGAGGCGAAGATGGTCGTCGGCGCGGACGGCCCACGCTCGCGAGTCAGGGCGGCACTCGGGCTCCCAGAGCCGGGAGAGTTGCTCCACGGTGTGCTCGGCTTCAGCGACGAACCCGACGGTCAGGATTTCGTGGACGTACACCTCACCGCCCCCCGGTTCTTCGCCTGGCGTATCCCCCGGGACGACGCGGGTGTCGAGTACGGACTCGCGTGTCCGCCGGGTGAGCAGGTCAACGAGTTGTTCGACGAACTCGTGGCGGGGTACGACGTGGACATCGTCCGGCGGTGTTCCGGGCTCATCCCAATCGGGCCGCCCGGCGTCGTCACCACGCGACGGGGCTTACTGGTCGGCGACGCGGCCGCCCAGACGAAGCCGTTCACCGGGGGTGGCATCCTCTACGGGATGACCTGTGCGGACCACGCGGTTCGGACGGTCGACCCCGACGACCCGAGCACCCTGGCGGACTACGAGGAAGCGTGGCGCGACGACCTCGCGTCGGAGATTCGACTCGGACACTGGATTCGCAAGGCGTACTCGCTCCCCGAACCGGTCCAGACGCTCGGGCTGTCGACACTGTCCGGCGAAATCGGCGTCCACATGGACCGCCCTACGTCCCTGTTCTCGACGGACCAGCTGAAGGCGTTCCTGCGGTAGCGATTCGGGTTACCGCGCGTCCTCGTCCGTCTCGGTCGTCGAACCGTAGCACATCCCGAGGTACCCTGCGAGGCCTCCCTCTTCGTTCAGGAGTCGCCGTAACTCTGCGGAGACCCGTCGGTCTTCCTCGACCAGCGTCACCCGCTCGACCCCCGGCCCGTCGTCGGCGAACAGGGAGTCGACCCTGTCACGGGCCGCTGCGGGGACGAGGGTCGTGAGACGTCGGCCGTGCAGTTCGTCGGCGGTCGTCCCGAGCCGGCACTGGAGGGCGGCGTTCGAATCGGTCACTCTCCCGTCGCTGACGGCGAACGCGGGGAACGGGAGCGAATCGACGACCGACGAGAGTGTGACGGACGCTGTCTGTCGGTCGGTCGACTGCCGTCGCAGCTGGAGTAGCCTGTCGACGCGGTGCCGGAGCGTACTGGAGTCGATCGGCACGGTCACGATTTCGTCGACGAAATCGAAACGAGGGTCGTCACTGGCGGCGACCCGCGGTGCCAGTCGGTCGGTCACGACCAGCACGCACGGGAGGAACGCTCGGTCGGCTGCCTTGCGGTCACGTATCTCTGTGGCCGCCTGTTTGCACGCCCCGAGGTCGACGATACAGATGTCGGTGCCCTCCGGGAGTCGCGCTCCCGGGTCGATGCTCGTCACCGGAATCTGCCGCTCGTCGAGCCACCGCGAGAGTACGTGTTCGTTCCCCGTGTCGGCCATGACCAGTGTGACGAGTCCGGTTCGTGCCTGTGTGCTGTCAATCAGCACGTTCGTCGGTGAACTCCGGCGTGCCGCTCAAGACGCCGTGGAGGCTGGTCAGCGGTTCCCCGAGGTGGAGGCCGTCGGACCGAATCTCGAACTCCCGGAGCGTTCGCTCGAAGTCGCTGGTTCGCATCTTCAACACGCCCATTGCCCGGTTGATTTCGCCGTGGAGTTCGAGGTACCGGAGGAAGAGGATGTTGTCACCGAGGTAGCTGATGCGCTCGCTCGTGGGTTTGAAATCGCCGGTGACCGCCGGCACGTCGTCGACGAGGATGGTCGTCACACCCATCCCGCGCAGGTAGCGACACAGCGCGTGTAGTTCACGAACCAGATCGTCGTCGTCCCCGCGAATCGAGAGCCGATAGCCGCTGATACCGTCTATCATCACGACGCTCGTCCCGTGGCCCTCGACTTCTTCCCGGACCATGTGTGCGAACTCGTCGGACGAGACTGCCAGGGGTTCGACCTCGACGACGTCGAGGGCTCCCTGCGCTCGCATCTCCGAGACCGGGATTCCGATGGACTCAGACCGGTGGGTGAACGTATCGGTCGACTCCTCGAACATGTAGATGACCGAGCGTTCGCCACGCTCTGCGGCGGCGCTCATGAACTGCGAGCCGGTCGTCGTCTTCCCGACCCCACTCGGGCCACTGATGACGGTCACGGTCCCGCGTTCGATACCACCGGTGAGGAGACTGTCCATCTCGGGGACGCCGGTCGACATGGTGTCTGCGTCGAACTCGCGCGAGCGGACCGAGGGGACGAGTTCTGGATACACCTCGATGCCGGTGGGGGTGATTCGCATCGTGTGGATGCCACCCTGGAAGCCGGAGCCGCGGAACTTCGTCACGGTGAGCGTCCGGCCTTTCGCGGCGTAGCCCAGTTCCATGCTTCCGTCACAGATGAATTCGAGGTCGGCGTCGGGTGTGTTCGGCATCGGCTGGGTGGTGAACACGATGGTCGCGTCCGAGTCCTTGAGATAGCTCATGAAGCCTGCGACCTCGGTACGGAACTGGTAGTCGTCGGGGGCGAAGTATCGCAACTGGGTCAGCGGGTCGACGAACACCCGGGACGGTTCGAGGTCGTCGACGGCACTGACGACGTGTTCCGTGATGTCGTCTTCGACGTCCGGTGGTTCGAACACGTCGTAGTGCATCCGCGACTGGAACGACTCCGAGTCCGGACTCAGGTCGAGAATCGCGACGTCGTCGAGGTCGAACCCGAGTGCGGCCGCGTTCGCCCGGATGTCCTTCTCTCGCTCCTCGAACGCGACGTACAGCCCATTCGTGGGTTCCTCTAGCAGGAAGTGAAGCCCGAGGATGGTCTTTCCCGTGCCGGGTCGTCCGCTGACCATGTACGACCGGCCCGGGATGAAGCCGCCGTGAAGTACGTGGTCGAGACCGGGAATGCCGGTCGAGTATCGTGTCCCCGCGTCATCCATACGGAGAGAGAAACCGCCAGCAACCTAAAGTCGTTTGGCGATTCCCTCAGTTTCACGGACTATGACGGGTAGTCTGGCACTCTCGCGGAGCGGTCGCTCGCAGCGAGAAACGGGAGCGTCGTGCGGGTCGCCGGCACCTCGTCACCGTCGACCCGGACGGTGAGGTCGGTCGTCTCGGCGTCGAACGGAACCAGGGCGAACGCGAGGGGGCGCTCCAGCGACGGACTCTCGCCAGTGCGGGTCACCTCGCCGACGGCCTCGTCCCCGTCGAAGACAGCTGCGCCGGACTCGGGGACCGCCTCGGGTTCGAGACCGACGAGCCGACGCGACGGCTTCCCCCGGTTCTCGACGCGAGAGACGACCTCCTGACCGACGAAACAGCCCTTCTCGAAGTCGAGCGCGTTGCGCAGCCCGAGGACGTTCGGGAGCCGTCCGTCGAGTTCGGTGTCGAACAGTGGCGTCCCGGCTTCGAGGGTCAGGTTGTCCCACGTCTGGTAGCCGAAGGGGGCCGCGTTCAGGCCGTGGTTGACGAGCGTGCTGAACACTGCCTTCGCGTCGGTGGCGGCGCAGACGACCTCGTAGCCTTCGTCGCCGGCGAGGCCGTCACCGCGGATGACGGTGACGCCTTCGTCCCCCATCGTTCCGCGGACGAACGAGAGGTGTCTGTCGGGTGTCGCGGACTTGTTGAGGACGCTCGCGACCTTCTCGGTCGCTTTCGGTCCGTGGACGCCGAAGGTGGCGAAGTCGTCGGTGGCGACCGTCAACTCGACGTCCTGGATGAACACCTTCTCGGCCCAGTCGTCGACCAGTTCACCCGCCAGGCCCGGCGGGACGAACAACAGCAGTCGTTCCCCCGCGTTGTAGACGTACATGTCCATCCGTATCTTCCCCTGTGGGTCGAGCAAGAGCGCGTAGCAGCCCTCGCCGTCGTCGTCGGGGACCCGGTTCGAGACGGCGTTGTCGACGAACTCGACACGGTCGTCGCCTTCGACGAGGACGACGCCGTACACCATCTCACAGACACCCGCGAGGTTTCGGACCGCCCTGTGGACGCGCTCGGGACGGCCGTAGTGTTCGACGACTGTCCGGCCGCCGCGTTCTCCGAACGTCGCCCCGTGGTCCGCGTGAACCGACTCGATGACCGTCATGTGGTTGGGAGTGTCTTGGGCGGGTTCGCGGGTAAAGCCTCTCGTTTCGGTGAGCGATGTGACTCTCGGACCGAAAAACGGAGAAGTACCGTGTGGCGTACGATCAGGCGTCGACGTCGTGGTCCGGGTCGTCCTCGACGGCGCGCTTCATGGACTCGCGGCGGGACTTGGCGTCCCGACCGGTCGCTTCGAGGAGGAAGTCGTTCTTCTTCGAGACGGCCTCACCGGCCGCTTCGAGTTCGTCCGGCGAGAGTTCGGCCGGGTTGCGCTCTTCGAACTCGACGGCGAGTTTGTCCTTCTTTCCCGAGTACTTGACCGCGCCGACGACGATGCGCTCGAAGACGGGGTTCGAGGGTTCGTCGATGACGTAGAGGTCACTTCCCTTGAACTCCTCCGTTCCTGTCACCGGCCCAAAGTACTCCTCGATGGTCGCTTTCAGGTCCGGAATGCGTTCTTCGAGGTACTCGCCGCGTCGCATCTTGTACTCCTTCATGGATGGCACATGGGCAGGTGGGTGTTTACCTGTTTCGTCACTGCCCGGACTCGGCGAGGTAGCCCCGCTTGCATTCCGGGCAGATGTCGCCGGCGCGCAGGGAGGTGCGCGAAGCGAGTTCGGTGTTGTCACAGGCCGGACAGACGAGGTCGCCACCGGACCGCGACGGCGTCCCGGTGCCCGGCGCCTGCGCCTCGCTGGCCGAGGCGATTCCCGTCGGGGAGTTCTGTGCGGCGCTGCGTGCCCGCTGGTCGGTCTCGTGGTCGGTGCTCCGCGCGGTCGCGTTGTCGATGAACTCCGCGTCGTGTCCGTCCTCGGGTTCTCCCGCGTCCGACTGTGGGTGGCCGCCCTCGAACTCGACGTCTGCCGGTTCGCCGTCGCTGACCGTCGCGTCGTAGCCGTCGTCCTCGCCGCCGTGTTCCGGCCATTCGCGCGTCTCGGTGGCCGCCGCGGCCTGTCCGGTCTCGTGTTCTGGCCACTCCCCGTGCTGGCGCTCTCGCTCGTCGCCGTCGTCGGCCGGGTCGTCAGCCAGGATGACACCGTCGTCGGTCTCCGGCTTCTCGTGAGGCTCGGCGTCGTCGGCGTCCTCGATGTGTTCGTCGGCTACCTCGCCCGCGTCGGCGTCGGCTTCGTTGGCCGCTGTGTCGTCGCCGGCGTCGATTATCATCGCATCGTCGTCGGGCGCGGCCGTCACCTCCTCGTCGTCGGCCGGGCTCTCTTCGTCCGCTTCGATACCGGCGTCGTCCGCCACACCGTCGTCCGCCACGCCGTCGTCGGTCACGATTTCGGCGTCGCCGTCGGCCGTCTCGATACGTTCGTCGGCGTCGTCAGCTGGCTCGTCGACACCGTCCGTGTCGACGGCCGCGTCAGCTGTTTCTTCACCCTCCGACTCCGTCGCCTCGGCGACGACCTCGGCGGCGACCGCGTCGGCGTCGGATTCAGCCTCGTCGGTCTCGATGCCGGCTGTCTCGTCGGTCCGGCTGGCGGAGACGCTCGTCACCTCGGTGTTCTCACTGATGAGCGTCTTCTCACCACAGCGAGAACACACCTCGTACTCTCTGACGGTCATCACGACCTCGTTGCCCTGCTCGTCGCGCTCGTCCTCTATCTCCGTCTCGCTCCAGTCGTGACCGAGGAGCGAACACCTCAGACCCATTGTGACGGCCTACCCCGCCCGGCCGTAAAAGACTTTGCTGCCCTGGCAATCACCGGGGGCGGTGCGGCGCGCAGGTCTGTCACTGTGGTTTAACGAACCGGGGCGAGCAGCTAGCTAGATGGAACGATTCGTCTGGCGTGTGCCAGCGAGCGTGCCGAACGGCAGTGAGGCCACGACCCAGCATGCGCGAGGGATGCGGACCGAAGGCCCGTGGCCGAGGACCGGTCACGAGACGTACCACGTCTCGTGCGCACACCTGCACGCTCCGAGTTCCGGGGACGCAATCGGCCGTGGACTGTCACAGACGCCGTGTGGCACTGCCAGGGAACCGAGTACGACGGAGTCGTCGCAGTGAACGACGACTTCGCGATACCCTGCTCGCTCGCCACGACAGGGGCAAGCGTGAAATCGTATCCGCTCGAAGTGGACACTGATGAAGGCAAAGCGGGAGTTCCGGAATCGAGCCGACATCGACGTGTCAGTGCTCGATGCCCTCGTGGACCGCGCCGAAGACGGGATGACCGTCTTCGAACTCCGTTCGCACGTCGAAGCGGATATCGACGACCTGGAGACCGCGCTCGCGGGGCTGAAAGAGGACGGCCTGATAGTCGTCGAGCAGTCCACGTCCCGGACGGTGATCAAGCCTGCCGAGCAGGTCATCCCCGACCCGGAGGACCTCGCCGAGGACCCGTCGCTCATCGACGAGTTACGGAAGAAACTGCCCTTCTGACCGCCTCCCCAGCCGTGTTCACCCGAGTGCCCGCTCGACCGCGGCGGCGACGCTTCTGGCCTTCTCTGCGAGCGCCTCCGAGACGTACCCCGCAGCGACCGCCTCGTCGAGTTCGTCGTCGTCCACCCGTTCGACCGTCCCGTCGGCGTGTTTCACCACGTCGACGTGCAGGTCGACGTAGCGCGCCTGGTCGGGGAACAGTTCGACCGGCGTGCAGATGTTCACGTACGTCCCCTTCTTCGTGCCGTCCTCACCACGGTAGACCGTCGGGTACCACCAGCGGCCCTCCTTGAGTTTCGTGATGGCCACGTCGCCTCGCTCGCGCGCGACACCCAGCGCGTCGTAGCTGCCGCCGCCGGACATCTGGCGTTCGAGGGTGACCTGCCCGTCGGGGTCGTAATCCGTTATCTCGCCACGCCCGAGGACGATGAGTCGGCCCTCGGGTTTCCCGTGTGCGAGGGCGATGCGGTCGCCCAGGAGCGGACCGAACTGCTCGGTCACGGCCTGGAACGGGAACTCGCCACCGGGGTCGTCGCAGACGGCCTCGACGAAGTCGACTGCGGTACTCGCGGCGCGGTGGGCCGCCTTGATGCGGTGGTGGCCGACCATCGTTCGCTCGGCCTCCCGGCGAACGTCGTCGAGGGCGAAGCGGCACTCCCGACCGAACCAGACCCAGGCGGTGCCCTCGCCCGCGACGAGTTGCGCCGGCGCGTCGTCGGGGTCGCCGCCGGCCGCGGCGAGCGTCTCGTCGAGTTCCTCGGCACGCTCGACCGCGGCTTCCAGCGCGTCGCCGAGGGCGGTCATGTCGGCGTCGGTCGCGGCACGCTGCCAGCGGACGCCCCAGCCGTCGGGCACGTCGACGGGGAGAATCTCCGTGGTGCGGACGATCTCGGTCGCGCGCTCGCCGTCGACGTTCGCGGAGACGCCGGACCTGCCCTGTGAGAGTTCGACGAGTCCGTCGTGGACCGTGATGTCGCCCGACAGCAGGGGTCGGTCGTCGCTCCACGGTGCGGCTGGCTCGTGAACCTGGACGCGAACCACGTCACCGTCGGCGACGTGGCCGTCGAAATCGCGGAACGGGAGGAACCCTTCGGCCGCACCGAGGTCGACGACGGCCCCACTGCCGAGCGTGTCGGTGACGACGCCGTCGAAGACGGCCCCGCGGGGGGCATCGCTGCCCCAGTGGAGCGCGTCGACACCGACGCCGGCGACGAGGTCGCGGACCGTCTGGAGGGGGTCGGGGTCTCCGACGAGCCCGACGCCCTGCCGGTCGTCGGTGGTCGCCACTTCGACGTCGGCCGGTCTCGCGGTGAGGTCTGCCTCGTGGTCGTCGAACCGGCGGCGGATGGGTGGCGACGCCTGCACCACGTCGATTCCCTCGTCGAGGAGCAACTGCGTGAGCGCGGTGGTGTAGATGCCCCGGACCCTGACCGTCATAGCTGGTCGCGGGTCGGCGCGAACCGGACCCGGTCGTGGATGCTCGGCCCGAGCGTGAGTTCGACCGTCCCGTCGTCCAGCAGTCGGCCGTCCTCGACGTACACGCCCCAGGTGTCGAAGCGAAGCCAGCCGCGCATCTCGGCCGCGTGCGTGGTGATGTCGCAGTACTCGACGGTGTGTTCGGGATACTCGCTCGCGCTGTGGGCCATGTCCATGTCCGAGTAGACCACGTCGTTGGTCTCGAAGAAGTCCATCAGCGCCGCGGCGTCGGCCTCGGTTCGCTCGGCGACGTCTGCCGAAGCGGCCTGCAGCTCGTCGGTCGACAGACCGACCGCACGCAAGGCCGCTTGCGTCCGCTGGTCGAAGTGCATACGCGGCGCTACAGGTGGCAGGGTCTTTACTCGTACGACAGCGTCTGGACTAGCGTCTACTCGGGTCGTGTTCGGAGTCGGTCGTCGGGTCTCAGTCGTCGGCCAGGGTGTCGCCCCAGCGGGACGACGCCTCGGCCTGCGTGCGAGAAGAGGGGCGCGTGGTGGTCGTCGTCGGTTCGTCCTCGGTCGGTGTAAGTGTGGGTACTGGTTTCTTAAACCCGTCTTCCTCCGTCGGAAGCGGTGTGTAGAGCATCTGTCGGCTGTTATTCTCTGTCATTGTCTCGCATACAGGCATGAGTGCTCATAAGCTTCCCCCTATTACGCGTTTTGGGAATTAATGTCATACTAGGATTGGACGTTCGTCATCTAGGTTCCTGCCCGGTGCCCCGTCCTGCCGTAGGGGGAAGCGTTACGGACCGGTTGGCCGTACGGTTGGGCAATGAGTCCACGCCGTGACCCGGTCGAACGGGCAGCCGACCGGGCCAGTGACCTGTACGAAATCGCGACGTGGGAGCCACGGACCGAACTGGACGGTCTCGCTGTCTCCATCTACGAAGGCCTCCGGCCGGCGGCCCGCCTCGGTGTCATCGTCATCGCAGGCATCCTCGCCCTCGTGCTGTTCGGGCTGGTGGCCTTCGGTGCCGTCGCCACCCCGCTGGTCGGCGGGTTCGTCGTGCTCTCTATCGTCCCGGCGGCTCTGTTCGCCGTCTACATCTACCGGAGCGACGTGACGACGAACGAACCGTTACGGCTGGTCGTCGGCACCTTCCTGCTCGCTATCCTGTTCTCGACGTTCGCCAGCGTCGTGAACACCGTGATGAGCGCCGGCTTCCGATTCGTCGGGCTGCCGACCAGTACGCTGCTCGGGGCGTTCATCTACTTCTTCTTCATCGTCGCCCCGGGCGAGGAGTTCGTGAAGTGGCTCGCCGTCCGCATGTACCCCTATCGGCGGCCGGAGTTCGACGCGGTCATCGACGGCGCGGTGTACGGGGCAGTCGCCGGTCTCGGGTTCGCAACCATCGAGAACGCGGTGTACATCACGGGGAGCATCAACCAGGCGTCGACCGTGCCCATCGTCGACGCCGGCTCGTCCATCGCGACCATCCGGGCGTTCGCCGGGCCGGGCCACGTCATCTACTCCGCCGTCGCCGGGTTCTACCTCGGGCTCGCGAAGTTCAACCGGGAGTACTTCGGCCCCATCGTGGTGAAAGGGCTGTTGCTCGCGGCGCTGTTCCACGCGACGTACAACATGACCGTCAGCCTCGTCCCGCAAGTGCTGTCTCGCGCACTCGACGTGGACCCCATCGTCGCGTTCTTCGGCTACGTCGTCGTGTACGACACCGCCATCGGGCTGTTCCTCTACCGGAAGATACGGAACTACCGCCGGGCCTACGACGAGGTCGGCGCCCAGCGAAACGGGGTCGAAGCGGGCGAGTCCGAACTCACCGAGTTCGACCAGCCGCCGCGGTACTGAGTTCGGCTCCTCGACCGCCGCTACTCCAGCCGGTCGAGGTACCCGCCGAGCATGTTCTCGACGTACTTCGCCGTCACGTCGACCTCCAGGTGGACGTGGTCGCCCGGCTCCTTCGCCGAGAGGTTCGTCAGGTCGTACGTCGTCGGGATGATGGCGACCGCGAACTCCTCGTCTCCCTTCTCGGCGACGGTGAGGCTGATGCCGTCGAGGGTGACCGACCCCTTGTCGACGACGTATTTCGAATACGCCTCGGGCAGTTCGAAGGTGAACCGCCAGTCCTCGCCGACCTGTTCGACGGCCAGCACCTCGGCCGTCGTGTCGACGTGGCCCTGCACGATGTGGCCGTCGAAGCGGCCGTCGGCGGGCATCGCGCGTTCGAGGTTCACGAGGTCACCCTCCTCGACCGTGCCGAGGTAGGTCTTCGCGACGGTCTCCTCGGCCAGGAACACCGAGAACGTCTCCGAATCGAACTCCTCGACGGTCAGGCAGACACCACTGACGCTGATGCTCGCGCCGTGTACCACGTCTTCGAGGACGACGTCGCCCGCGATGCGCAGGCGTCGCCCGTCGTCGGTCTCGGTCACGTCGACCACCTCGCCCGTCTCCTCGACGATACCGGTGAACATAGCCGGGCGTTCGGGACGGGCGGCGGAAAGGGTTGCTATCTCGGGGTCCCGTGAACTGGACTTCCGGCTGGCGCGCGCGGTCGGCGGTCCGAACGCCAGTGAGGACGCCGTCGGAAGCGCGAGGGATGCGGACCGCAGGGAACGGAACGACGTGGAGTGGACGAGGACCGGAATCGGCTGGGGAGGGCGTGGGGTGGTGCTGTGGGGGGCGATGCTGTGCCGGGCAGTGCTGTGGGGGGCGATGCTGTGTCGGGCGGTGCGGTCATCGTCACCAGCGCGAGCGGTCTGCTCGTCGTGACCGTCCGCACCCTTTTTGCCGGGGTATCGCCAATGGGCGCTCGATGGGTCGGAGTATCATCGAATCGGTGAAACTGCTGGCAGTACTCGTGTTCGCACTCCCCGCTATCGCCGCGGGTCTGGACATGGTCTTCCTGCGCGGCGAGACGACGATGGGCGCGGCACTGGTCGTCATCGGTGTCCTCATGATTCTCGTCGAGAAGTACATCGACAGCCCGTTCGACATCCCGGGCAAACTAACGGGTGCGGCGGTCGAGACGGTCGTCAAGGAGCCCGACGAACTCGACGAGACGAACAGCGAGTAGAACGCGAGCCGTCTTCTGCCGGACCGTCAGGGAGCCAGCGAGCGCGGGTACGCGCCGAGCGCCCGCCCGCCGTCTTCCGTAATCGCGACGAGGTCCGCGAGTCTGACCGTGCCTTCGTCGGCATCCGATACCCGCGCGTCGAGCGCCAGCACCGTCCCCGCGTCCAGTTCCTCGTCCTCGTCCAGCGTGCCGAGCAGGGGCGCTTCGCGGCGTTCCAGCCCGACGCCGTACGCCGCGGTGTCGTCGCCGTCGAAGCCGTAGGCGGCCACCTCGGCTTCGAGTTCCAGCAGGACCTCGCCCGCGGTGACGCCGGGTTCGAGGACGCCGACGGCGGCGTCGAGTGCGGTCTCGGTCGCCAGCTGGGCGCGCCGGGTCCAGCCGCCGTCGCCGTCGACGACGAACGTCCGGACGAGTCGCCCGTGGTAGCCGTCGGGGCAGTGTGGGGCGAGGTCGACGACGACGGTGTCGCCGGGTTCGATCGGGTCGTCCGAACGGGGGGTCGCCGTCCTGCCAGCGACGCCGATGGCGGTCGTGCCGGGGTGGACGCCCTCGGCGGCGAGGGCGGCGTTGGCCTCGCGGCGAAGACGGAGCGCGGTGAGGGGTGCGTGCTCCCAGACGAGCGGGCCATCGTGGGCGTGGTCTCCTTCGTGTTCGTCTTTCTGGCCGTGGTCGCCGTGCTGGTGACTGTGGCCGTGCCCCTCCTCGGTGAGGTCACCGGGCTCTGCCTCGGCCAGTACTTCCGAAACGCGGCGCATTCCGGCACACGCCGCCGACTGCACCGTGGTCTGGCGGAGCTGTTCGGGGTCGGTCTTGGTCTCCCGGTCGGTCTCGACGACCGCTGTCGAGGCCACCTCGAAGCCCTCGTTCTCCAGATACAGTGCGGCGTCGTGGGGGACCGTCCGCGGCGTCAGCACCGTCCCGGACAGCCCGAGGTCGTCGAGCACCGTCGCGACGCGGGTGCCCGTCGGAATGTCCGCACCCGCAGGGAGGACCTGCGCGTCGGGGAAGGCCTCGCTGGCGGCGTCGGGCGCGTCGGGGGCCAGCAACAGCGCCTGGTCGGCCGTCACGACGACCGCGAGTTCGCCCTCGACCGCCGCGGTCCGTCCGAGATATCGCAGTATCGGGTCGGACTCACGACCGACGTGGACGAACGCGCAGGCATCGCGCGCTCGCAGCTCGCGCTGGACGGGCTCGAAATCGGTAACAAGCGTCATGCCTCAGTCCGCCGCTTCGGCTTCCATCGGCTCTTTCGCCTGCTCTATCAGGTCGTCGAGGTCGGTGCCGGTCAACTCGTTGTTGAGGAGCACGTCGACGGTCAGCGTCGGCGCGCCGTCGACGAGGTTCTCCAGCAGGACGAGGCGCTCGCGGGCACGGGACATCCCGACGTAGAACACGCGGCGTTCGTTGTCCGTCAGGATGGGGACCGGCGAGGTCGTCTTCGTGAACTCGACGTCTGCGGGCAGTTCGTCTTCGTCGACCGTCGCGACCATCTGCTCGACGACCTTCTCGGTGAGGTCGGTGCCCATGAAGACGTGGTCGGCCTCACGACCCTTCGCGGAGTGGATGGTGCCCACGCGGACGTGGTCGCGGTCCATGCCGCGGTGCTCGCCGGTGGCGAAGTACGCCTTCATCGACTTGCGCTGGAAGGAGGTGACCTTCCGGACCATGTCCGACGCCGACGCCGGGCCGGGCATGAACGGGACGTGGTCGCTCACGAGGTCGGGCGAGATGGAGAGGTCCGTGAGGTCTTCCACGCCGGCGTCCTCCTGGGCGTCGTCGATGGCGTCGAAGAACTCGTCGCGCTCGTTTGTGCCGAACGCGGACTCCTGCAGCATGTCGGCGAGTCGTCGGGCCTGCAGGCCGTTGATGTTCTCGCCGGCCTCTATCTGCTCGACCGCGGTGACGTAGTCGTCGAGGCGGTCGGTCCACATGCGCTGGTCGGTCAGCGACTTGAACGGGATGCCCTCGGTGATGAACTCGTCGATGAACTGGAACATCTGGTACCGCGCCCGGAACAGGATCATGACCGTGCCGTCGTCGTTCTGGATGGTCCGGCGGACGTTCCGTACGAGGTCGAGCATCGACGGGTTCTGGACGGCCTCGACGACGCCACCCTCCTTGCGAGGTTTGAGGTCTTTGTCCTGGCGCTTCTCGATGTGTCGAATCTCGCGGTTGACGATGTTGAGGATGCGCGAGGGCAGGCGGTACGAGTTGGGCAGGATGATGTCCTCGTCCGGTTCGGCGTCCAGCAGGAGGTCGGGGTCGGCACCCTGCCAGGCGTAGACGACCTGGTCGTCGTCACCGGCGATGAGGACGCCTTTCATGTGCGGACGCCACTCGTCGTAGACGCGGTGCTGGAGCGTCGTGATGTCCTGGAACTCGTCGATGACGAGGTAGTCGACGTTGGGGAGCAGGGAACGCTGTTCGACGCGTTCGAGCATATCGGCGAAGCCGACGAGTTCGTTGTCGCCCTTGTACTTGCGCCACGCCCGGATGGTCTCGGGCACGTCGATGCGGTCGTCGCTCGACGGCCACGTCGGGGTGTACTTGTTCCCTTCCTGGGCGTTGGGGTCGATCTCGGGCGGGAGGCGAACCGTCTCGACGTCCCACTGGAACGGCACGTCGTACCAGTCGGCGACCTCGCGGTTGGTACGCTGGAGCCACTGGCTCGTCGCGATGATCTTGTTCCCGATGGTCGTCGACCGGGCGGTTCGGCGGCCGGCACCGCCGTACTCGTCTTCGTACTCGATGCCGTAATCCTCACAGAACTCCTGTTTGTCCTTCTCGCCGACGACGTCGTTACGCGAGAGGTTCAGGAGGTCGTACGCCTTCGCGTGCATCGTACAGACGTTCCCCTGGAGAGAGCGGGGGTTGATGTCGAGTCGCTCGGCGAGACGCTCGCGGATTTCGGCTGCCGCAGCACGGGTGTAGGAGACGACGAGGATGTCGCGGAAGGTCACGTCCTCGTCTTCGAGGATCTCCTCCACCTTGTCGAGGAGGGCTGTCGTCTTCCCGCTTCCCGGGCCACCGAAGAGGCGGGTCACTTTCGTCTCGGCGTCAGTCATTAAACGCATACTGGGTGTCGAGACGGATAAGAACCATGGGTTTGCTCCGCCCCCCGTCACGCGATACCAACGGCAGACGGAGGCGGTGAAAAACCGGTCGTGGAACCGACGGGAAAACGGGCGGTCGGGAACCGGCGGCGGTAGCAGTCGATAGACGGTCCTCGTCGGTAGACGGTGCTAGTTGTTTCGAGGAGAACGAGCCTCCCGTACGTCGCTCCCGTCACGGATTTTGTCCTTACAGTTAGGACACACACGGGGGTCCTCGACGCCTCGTGGTGTGAACACTCTGGCGTACGCATCAGTGACGAAAGACCCGCAGTTCTGGCATTCCGGCATTTGAATCTCCAGTCTGGACAGATGGAATTATCTTTAATAATGTTTCCCCCTAGTGACCTCGGTTGCCGGTTCTCAGATTTGTGATAACACGATACTTAGTGGGCGGCATGAGTGGGAAAGGTCGGGTGGTCTCGGGCGATTCCCGGTGCTATCACTACTGACAGAAGTCACAGAGTCGGGGCGTACAGAGTGCAGATGCGTCACGAAACCGTCGCTCTCGAGTCGGGATCAGTGTCGAAAGAATCGCCGCTGGGGTCGTGAGTCCGTTCACGACCGCCACGCTGTTGCGTTCGGTCCGAGCTATAGACTGGTGTGACTAGTTCGGCTCCCAGCCACAGACCCCGCAGTCGCTGGCGCTCTCGTCGTGGAGCGCCATGCAATCGGGGCACTGGAGTTTGTTGTAACTTCGATCCCACCCTACCGGTTCTGTCTCGTGGCCGCGGTCTGCGAGGAATTGGTCGAACACGTCGTCACCGGATTGGGGTGCGGACGCCATATGCCATGGTAACGCACAGCACGTATTAAACGGTTGTGGTGTGACACCTATCCTCGGGGGTTACACAACGTTTATCACGCTCTCGCTGCCGCCACGAGACAGCCGTCCAGTCCACCCCTGGGAGTCGTGAGAGTTTTTCCCCCGCCGACCGAACGAGGTGTATGACCGACCTCAGCCTCGACCCGACCCAGCTGGACCGCTACTCCCGGCACATCATCATGGACGAGGTCGGCCCCGAGGGCCAGCAGCGCCTCCTCGACGCGGCCGTCCTCTGTGTCGGCGCGGGTGGTCTCGGCTCGCCGGTCATCGAGTACCTCGCCGCGGCCGGCGTCGGCCGCCTCGGCATCGCCGACGACGACGTGGTCGAGCGCTCGAACCTCCAGCGTCAGGTCATCCACCGCGACGCGGACGTGGGCGACCCCAAGGCCGAGAGCGCCGCCCGGTTCGTCCGCGACCTGAACCCGGACGTGACCGTCGACGTGCACGAGGCGCGCGTCGACAGGGAGAACGTGACCGACCTCGTCGCGGAGTACGACCTCGTCGTCGACGGCACGGACAACTTCGCCACCCGCTACCTCGTGAACGACGTCTGTGTCCTCTCGGGGACGCCATTCGTCCACGGTGCTATCTACAAGTTCGAGGGCCAGGCGACCACCTACGAGCCGGGCGCGCCCTGCTACCGCTGTGTGTTCCCCGAAGCCCCGGAACCGGGGACGGTTCCGGACTGCGCGACGACTGGTGTGCTCGGCGTGCTGCCCGGGACCGTCGGATGCATCATGGCCACCGAGGCCGTCAAGAAGGTGCTCGGGGCCGGCGAGAGCCTCGATGACAGGTTGCTGCTGTACGACGCGATGGACATGAGCTTCGACGAGGTTCCGGTCCGGCGAAACCCCGACTGCCCGGTGTGTGGGGACGAGCCGAAGATCGGGTCTGTTTCGGACGTGGACTACGCCGAGACGTGTGCTATCGAGTGAGAGCACTGCCCCGCACCCGCACAGCACAGCACCGCCCCACGCCCTCCCCAGCCGATTCCGGTCCTCGTCCACTCCACGTCGTTCCGTTCCCTGCGGTCCGCATCCCTCGCGCGACACCAGTTCGCGTCTTCGCTGGCGCTCAGCACGCTCACTGGCGCGCGCCGGGGTGGGCAGGTGAGGTCGAAGCACCGCCCGAAGCACCACCCCGAATCCCCTACAGAATCTCCTCGATGTCCCCCAGCGACTCCAGGACGTGGTCCGGCTGGATGTCCGAGGCTACCGCCTCCTCCCGCGTCGTCGCGCCGGTCAGCACGAGCGCGGTCTCCATCCCGGCGCGTTCGCCCATCAGGATATCGGTGTGGAGGTTGTCGCCGACGACGAGGCACTCCCCCGGTTTCACGTCGAGGCGTTCGCAGACGGCGTCGGCCATGTGTTCGGAGGGTTTGCCGATGACCAGCGGGTCCCGGCCGGTCATGCCCTCGATGGCACCGATGGTCGCGCCAGCACCGGGTTCGAGGCCGTCGGGCGTCGGGTAGGTCCGGTCCGGATTCGTGGCCACGAACAGGGTACCCCTGTGGAACGCACGGAGGGTCCGGGTCAGGAGTTCGTGGCTGATGTCGTAGGCTTTCCCGGCGGCGACCACGTCGGCCTCGCCGGACTCGACGACGGAGAGGCCCGCGTCCCGAATCTCCTCGTGTAACACCCGGTGGCCGACGACGAACACGTCCGCGTCGGGCTGATGGTCGGCGAGGTAAGTCGCCGTGGCCGACGCCGACGAGGAGATGCCCCCGACGTCGCCGGGGATGCCGAGCGAGTCGAGCGTCGCGGGGAACGTGCTGCGGTCGACGCTGGTGCTGTTGGTGACGAACTGGATGGCCAGCCCGGCGTCCCGGAGCGCGAGCACCCCCTCGTCTGCGCCGGGTATCAGCTGCTCGCTGCGCCAGACGGTCCCGTCGAGGTCCACGATGGCCGCGCGTCGTGTCATCGGTCGTAGGTTCGACGCCCGGGGTTGTAACGGTGCCCCCGCGTTCTCGCCGACAGTGCGCCGAGAGTTGTCACGGAGCAGGCACCATTTATCATCTCAGCGAACGAATACGTCGCCATGGAGAATTTCTCTCGGAGAGCCTTCCTCGGGGCCGGGGTGACCGGCCTCGCGGTCGGCCTCGCCGGCTGTACCTCGTTCGCGACGAGTACCGCCGTCAGGCAGGACCAGTACGTGGTCGACGCCGGATCCACACTCGACATCGAGACACAGAACGGTGACGTGACGGTCGAACCCATCAACGGCGACCAGCTCGACGTCCAGTACACGATGCGGACGAACGGCCCCACGTCGGCGTTCGACCGGGTGACGGTGACCGTCGATACCGGCCCGGAGAACCGGGTCGTCGCCGACGTAGACGACGGGGGGTTCTTCGCCTGGAGCGTCTCGGTCGACCTCCGCATCGGCGTCCCAGAGGGCGTCCGGGTGTCCCAGGTCGAGACGAGTAACGGCGACATCACCATCGAGAACGTCGCTGGAGACCTCGTCGCCGAGACGACCAACGGTGACGTGGAGGCCCGCGAGGTCGAGGGCTACGTCACGCTTCGGTCGACCAACGGCGACGTGCTCGCGCGGAACACGCAGGGCCTCGACGCGGCCGGAAGCACGAACGGTGAGGTCGACGTGGACGTGCTCGCGGTCCGCGGCGACGTGGCAGTTCGGTCCTCGAACGGGGACGTGACCGTCCGCATCGACCCGTCCCTCGAGGCGGCACTCGAGGCGACGACGAGCAGGGGCAAGGTGACCTGGCGCGACCTCGACATCGTGACGACCACGTGGGACGAGAACGAAGTCGTCGGAAACATCAACGGCGGGAACAGCCCACTCATCCGGGTCCGTACGAGCAACGGTGACGTGACCATCCTGGCGCGGTAGCCGCGTTACGGTTCGATTCGCACCGGCTCGAACGCCTCGCCCGTCCAGCGCCACGCGCCGATGGTCGCGTCCGCGTCTCCGTCTTCACCCGTCTCTCCGTCCAGCGAGACGATGCAGTACACCTTGTCGCGCCAGGTCGCCCGTTCTTCGTCGGTCGCGCTGGGGCCGTCGGGGCCGGCGGGGTGGGAGTGGTAGAATCCGACCACGTCGCGGCCGGCATCCTCTAGCGCGTCGATGACCCGGACCGTCTCTGCCGGGTCGAGTTCGTACCGGCTTCGGGGGGTCTCGGCGACGTTCGTGACGGCGTGGACACTCGTCACGACTCGTTCCGGCTCTTCCTGGCCGCCGAGAACGCCACAGACCTCTGCCGGAGCGCCCCCTCTCGCGTGGTCGACGAGGTGCCCTCGCACGTCGTCTGGCAGGCGGAGTCGTCGGTTCTTCACGTCGCTCATGTCGTCCCATCCAGTCGTTCGTCCAGTGCCGAGAGCGGCTGGACGACGTCCTCGGGCGGTCGCTCGAACGCGTCGGGGTGCACGACGCTCGCGAGGTGTTCGAGCGAGTCCACGGTCCGTGGCCCGGGTCGGTTCATGTACTGGTCGCCGTCGAGGACCCAGACGCGCCCTTCTCGTACCGCTGTCAGGTCGTCCCAGCCCTCGCGCCCGGTCAGGTCGCCCAGGTTCCGCCGAGTCTGGTCGAGGTCGAAGCCACAGGGTGCGACCACGAGCACGTCCGGGTCGTAGCACAGCAGGTCGTCCCACTCGCGGGGAATGGACCGGTCGCCCGGGGCGGCCATCCCGTACTCGCAGTTCGCGCGGTGGGCGAGTTCGGGCACCCAGTGACCGGCGACCATCACGGGGTCGGTCCAGTCGAGTACGGCGAGGTGCTTCTGTTCACATCCGTCTGCCCTCGCCCGCTCCTCGACCGCGGCGACCCGCGACTGGAGCGACTCGACGAGGTCGGCGGCCTCGGTCTCGCGGCCGAGCGCGCTCCCGATGCGCTCGACGTCGTCGTAGATGTCCGAGAGGCTGTGCGGGTCGGTGCTCAGAATGTCCGGGTTGGCGTCGATGCGTTCGACGGCTTCCTCGACCATCCCCTCGTCGACGGCACAGACGTCACACATCCCCTGCGTGACCACGAGGTCCGGGTCGAGGTCGTCCAGCAGGTCGACGTCGATACCGTAGACGCTCCCGTGTTCGGACCTGGCTTCGTGTACCTGCCGGTCGATGTCGGTGGTGCTGGCGCTCGAGTCGACGTGGCTGTACTCGACCGCCGGAAGCGCCAGTGCAGCCGGTGGATAGTCACATTCGTGCGAGACGCCGACGGGCTCCACCCCGAGCGCGTAGACGATTTCCGTCGCGGATGGTAACAGCGTCACGACGTTCATACTGGCCAGTCCGGTACCAGCCGGGATAAAGGGCGTGTCGTCGGCAGCCATCGTTCAGAACAGAGAGATGGCGATGGCGAGGAGCCCACCGACGACCATCAGGAGGCCGCCGCGTTTGCGCTGTTTCACGTCGTCGGGGTCGACCTCGACCGCGTCGTAGTCCGTCTCGCCCGAGAGGAGGACGCCCAGCCAGACGGCGAACGCCTCGGCGTAGACCACGTAGAGCAGCCCCATGAGGGTGATGAGGAGGCCGAGGCTGGCGACCATCGTGTTCTGTCGTGTGAGCGTCCCGAGGGTCATCCCGAGGCCGAGTGTCGCGACCACGACGGCGGCGAACAGGACGACGACGACCCCGAGGGCGACTTTCACCTGTCGGACCGATTGCGCACGAGTCATATGTGGATGCTCTCTCTCGTGTGGTGTAGGGTTGTCGAACTGTCTCGCGTCGCTCTCGACTACGCTCCCGGCGTGAGCGCCGGGCCGGCGGTGAACCCCTACAGGTCGTACAGTTCGCCGTACTTCTCGCGGACGTGGTCGAGGTAGTACTCCGCAGTGAGGGGTTCGCCGGTCGCCTCCTGGATGAGTTCGTCCGTGGTGTACCGGCACCCCTGTTCGTGGATATTCTCGGTGAGCCACTCGTGCATCGGCTCGAACTCCCCCCGTCTGATGTGCTCGTCGAGGTCACCGATGTCGGCTTCCATGGCTGCCTCCAGCTGTGCCGCGAGCACGCTCCCGACGGTGTAGTTCTGGAAGCCGGCGAACCCGTAGGACCAGTGGATATCCTGCAGACAGCCCTCGGCGTCGGTCTCCGGCCGAACGCCGAGGTAGTCGTCCATCTTCTCGTTCCACGTCGCGGGAATCTCGTCGGCTGGCAGGTCGCCCTCGACGAAGGCACGGTCTATCTCACACCGCAGGATGATGTGGAGGTGGTAGGTTATCTCGTCGGCCTCGACGCGGATGCGGTTGTCCGGTCGGACCTTGTTCGCGGCCTGGTAGAGGTCGTCGACGGTCGCGTCCGAATGCTGCGGGAACCGGTCGGTGAACTTCGGGAGGAACGCCTCCCAGAAGGCGCGACTGCGGCCGACGTGGTTCTCCCAGAATCGGCTCTGTGACTCGTGGACGCCCGACGACCGGGGCTCGCCCAGCGGGGTCGCGTAGGCGTCGTCACGCAGGCCCAGCTGGTAGGTCGCGTGGCCGAACTCGTGGATGGCCGCGGTCAGCGCGTCGAGCGGTTCGCCGTCGTTGAACCGTGTCGTGATGCGGG